>VFYY01000096.1 GCA_016871375.1 Acidimicrobiia bacterium | reverse complement strand
GCAGCAGCGCTGCGTGCCGACCTTGAACGGCTGCGTGCCCTCGCCGATCGCCTCCTCGTTGGTGTGGACGATCAGCCGCGCGCCGACGGCCTTCGCCATCTCGTCGCGGAACTGAATCATCTCGCGGAACTTGTACGTGGTGTCGACGTGCAGCAGCGGAAACGGAATCGGTCCCGGATGGAAGGCCTTCTGCGCGAGGCGGAGCATGACCGACGAGTCCTTTCCGATCGAATAGAGCATCACCGGGCGCTCGAACTCGGCGACCACTTCCCGGAGGATGTGGATGCTCTCGGCTTCGAGCGCCTTGAGATGGTCGAGCGTGGGACCGGTCGTCACGTGTGATTCCAGAGTTGCTGACATGCTGTCTGCCGGAACGCCTTCACGGCGTTCCTAAATAAAAAAGCCCGGGATGTTGTCCCGGGCTTCGATCTGTTCCGTGGTGCTGGGTTTCTGTGCGTTACCCGAGCAGCGAGACCGAGAGCGCGGGGACCTCAGGGGTCCTCATACAACAACACACGCACGCGCACGCTCGGCCGCAACAGGTCAACACGGTTTGCTGATTGTACTCCACGCGCAATCTGCATATCTCTACAGAACTGCTAGACTTACCGCGTGCTGTCCCGAAAGTCCAAGTACGGCCTCCGGGCGATGCTGGCGCTGGCGGCGGATGCCGGCCGCGGTCCCGTTCAGGCCGCGGAACTGGCTGAAAAACAGCGACTTCCGAGGAAATTCCTCGAGGCGATCCTGCTCGATCTGAAGCGCCACGGGCTCGTGAACAGCAAGAAGGGGCGGGGCGGCGGCTACGTGCTGAGCCGGAAGCCTGGCGACATCACTGTGGGCCAGATCATCCGGGTGCTCGAGGGCCCGCTGGCCTTGACGCCCTGTGTCAGCCAGATCGCGTACCGCCGGTGCGAGGAGTGCATGGACGAGGAAACCTGCGGAATCCGGCTCGCAATGAAGGAAGTGCGCGACGCCACCGCCCATATCCTCGATAACACGACGCTTGCAGGGTTGAACGCCCGAAGCGGCGTTTTTCGGGTTGACAAGTAATCCTACTGATTGAGTAGAGTTATCGGGCGCGTCCGCCTCCGCTGAAGCTACGGCGGACAAGGCGCAGCGCCCCTACATCGAATGACGTCCGCCTCCTTCGTCTGCCGTTGCGCCTGTTGTTGCCGCTGAACAGCGGCCACCACAGGTTCACTGCATTCGATTCGGAGATGAGATGCCACTCGCCAGCGTTGCTCGCGTCCTCGTGCTAGCCCTTCTTCTCCCAGCACTCGCACTCGCCCAGGGCCGTTCCGTGCTGCGCGGGCCTGGCCGGTGATGAACGACTACGCGCTCGCCCTCGCCGCCATCACGCTGCTCGCCGCCGTCGTCAACGGCGCGCTCGGGTACGGCTTCTCGTCGATCACCGTGCCGGTGGCGCTGCTGTTCCTCGCCAACCGCGTGCTCAACCCGGCGCTCGTGCTGATCGAGGTCGTGCTCAACGCGTACGTGCTGTGGAACAACCGCGACGCGTGCGGCCGGGTGTCGCGCCGGGTGATGCCGGTCGTCGTCGGGCTGTTGCCAGGCGTCGTCGTGGGCACGGCCATCGTCTCGTCGGTCAATCCGGCCTGGCTTCGCTTTGGCACCTTCCTGGTGCTGCTGCCGCTCATCCTCATTCAGGCCGCGGGCTACCGGCGGCCGATCAGGTCGGAGCGATCGGCGTGGCTCGTCTTCGGCAGCGGCCTGGGCGTCCTCTATTCCGTGACGACCATCTCGGGTCCGCCGCTGGCGATCATGCTCAACAACCAGGGGTTCGCGAAGAAGGACTTCCGCGCGGCGCTGGGCATCATCCGGCTGGCGGAGTCGTCCATGACCGCGGTGGCCTACGCCTACGCCGGTCTCTTCACGATGACGAGCCTCTCGCTCATCCCGTGGATCGTGCCGAGCATCCTCATCGGCGTGCCGATCGGCGCGTTCGTCATCCAGCGCGTGAACTCGGAGACGTTCCGCCGCATCTGCATGAGCTTCGACGCGTGGGTGGTCGCGTTCGGCGTCTCGCGGCTGCTGCAGGAGCTGCACCTCGTGCAGAGCAACGCCGCCTATCTCGTGCTCGCCGGCGTCGGCGTGCTGGACATCTGGCTGCTGTATCGCTTCTTCTCGGCGCACGCGGCGCTCGAATCCGAGGCCGACGGCGCGCCGGCCTTTCCACCTGTACTCCACGCTCCACCACGCGCTCGGGGGGCAACCGGAAGAACGCCGTAGGGCCCGTCTTCCATGTCGTCATCAGCGTGAAGAGGCCGACCGCGACGGCCAGCGTCACCCAGCCGCCATCCAGCGCGCTCGTCCCGGGCCTCTGGCCTCGCACTTCATATCGCGCTTAAACGTCGATCAAATCGACTCGAATCGACTGTTTACGGTATCATCCTGAATCGTGCTGGCCGTGCTGCTGGCGTCCCTGCTCGTGCAGGCGCCCCCGTTGACCGTGGCCGCGGCGTCCGACCTGCAGACCGCGCTGCCCGCGCTCGTCGCGCGGTTCGAGCAGGCCACCGGCATCCGCGTCCGCGTCACCTACGGGTCGTCCGGCAATTTCTCCGCGCAGATTCAGAACGGCGCGCCGTTCGACGTGTTCCTGTCGGCCGACGTGGACTACCCGCGCCAGCTGGTCGCGGCCAGGCACGCGGATGCCGCCAGCCTCTACGAATACGCCACCGGCCGCATGGTTCTCTGGACGCGGAAGGACAGCGGCATCGACGTGACCCGCGGCCTCGCCGTGCTGGGCGACGCGCGCGTGCGCCGCCTGGCCATCGCCAATCCCGTGCACGCGCCGTACGGCCGCGCCGCCGTCGCGGCGCTGGAGCGCGCGGGGCTGTTCGACGCCGCGAAGCCGAAGCTCGTGCTGGGCGAGAACATCTCGCAGACGGCGCAGCTCGTGGACTCGGGCAACGCGCAGGCGGGCATCATCGCGCTGTCGCTGGCGCTCGGGCCCGCGCTGCGCGCCAGCGGTACGTACTTGGAGATTCCGGCCGACGCGCATCCGCCGATCCGGCAGGCCGCCGTCGTCCTCAGCGCGTCGAAGAACAGGGATGCGGCGACCCGGTTCCTCGCCTACCTTCGCAGCGCGGAGGCCCAGGCCACGCTGCGGCGGTTTGGCTTCGCCCCCGCGCGCTGATGGACTGGGAAGCGATCTGGCTGACGGCGCGGCTCGCGGCCCTCGTCTCCGCCATCCTGCTCGTCATCAGCCTGCCGCTCGCGCACTGGCTGGTGTTCTCCCGCCGCCGCTGGACGTTCCTCGTCGAGGCCGTCGTGTCGCTCCCGCTCGTGCTGCCGCCGACCGTGCTCGGTTTCTACCTGCTGCTCGCGATGGGCTCCCGCAGCCCGGTCGGCCGCTGGTGGACGTCGCTCACGGGACAGAGCCTCGCCTTCACGTTCGAGGGTCTCGTGATCGCGTCCGTGTTCTACAGCCTCCCGTTCGCGGTGCAGCCGATCGCCGCCGCCTTCGCGCAGGTGAACCACACGCTAGGCGAAGCGTCGGCCACGCTGGGCGCCTCGCGCCTGCGCACGTTTCTCCGCGTGACGCTGCCGCTGTCGATGCACGGCGTGGTCGCCGGCGCCGTGCTCAGCTTCGCGCACACGGTGGGGGAGTTCGGCGTGGTGCTGATGGTCGGCGGCAACCTGCCGGGCGTCACGCGCACGATCTCGATCGCGATCTATGACGATGTGCAGGCGCTGCGGTACGAGCGGGCGAACGAGACCGCGCTGGCGCTGCTGGCGTTTTCGCTGCTCGTCCTGCTGGCCGTCTACGGCGCGCGCCGGCGATCCTGGGCGCTCGCCCCCACCGCATGAGCGCGACCGTCGAGATTCGGCGCCGCCTGTCGGATGCCTTCGCGCTCGACGTCGCGTTCACGGCGCCGCCGGGGCTCACCGTCCTGTTCGGCCGGTCCGGCTCCGGCAAGACGACCATCCTGCGATCGATTGCGGGCCTCGTCCGCCCGGACGCGGGACGCATTCAGGTCGGCGGGCGGACGTTCTTCGACGCGGGCGCCGGCACCGATGTCCCGGTCCAGCGGCGGGGCGTCGGCTACGTCTTTCAGCAGCTCGCGTTGTTCCCGCATCTCTCTGTCCGCGCCAACATCGAGTACGGCCTGCAGGCGCTGCCCGCCGCCGAGCGCCTGGCGCGCGTGGACGCGATGGCGGCGTCGTTCCACATCGCGCCGCTGCTCGAGCGCAGGCCGGACCGGATCTCCGGCGGTGAACGTCAGCGGGCCGCGCTCGCGCGCGCGCTCGTCACCGAGCCGTCGATTCTGCTCCTCGACGAGCCGTTGTCCGCGCTCGATCACGCCATCCAGTCGCAGATCATGGCGGACCTCCGCCGCTGGCACGAACGGCACCGCATCCCGGTGCTGTACGTCACGCACAGCCACCGCGAAGCCTACGCACTGGCCGAGCGCGTGATCGTCGTCGAGCAGGGACGGGTGGCGGCCACGGGCTCGTCGCACGAGGTGCTCGACCATCCGGCGGAGCGCGCGCTGGCCAGCCTCGCCGGCTTCGAGAACGTGTTCGACGCGGCGATCCTCGAGCGGCAGGAGCGCGCCGGCACGATGCGCTGCCGGCTCGAAGGGACGCGCACCGAGCTCGAGGTGCCGCTCACGCAGCAGCGCGTCGGCGACCGCATCAGCCTCGCGGTCCGCGCCGGGGACATTCTTCTCGCGGCGCAGGAACCGCAGGGCATCAGCGCGAGGAACGTGCTGCGCGGGCGCCTCGTGGACACGGCGCCGCAGGGCCCCGCGGTCGTCGCGACGATCGACGCGGGAGCGCGCTTCACCGTGCACCTCACGCCCGGCGGCGCCGACGCGGTGCGCCTGCGGGCGGGCGCGGATCTCTGGCTGATCATCAAGACGTATTCGTGCCGCGTCCTGGCACGGTAGGACACCATGGCTCTTCTGACCGTTCGCACGGCGGCGCAGCGCCTCGGCATCGGCTACTCGACGCTGAAGCACTGGATCTACACGGGCACGGTCCGCACGACGACGACCGCCGGCGGGCATCACCGCATCGCGGACGCCGAGATCGATCGGCTGATCGCGAAGAGCGATGCCGCGCCCCCGAAGAAGAAGCGGTCCGCCGGACCGGCCGGGCTCATCGTGGCGCTCAGCGGGCGCAATCGCCTGCGGGGATTCGTGGACGAAGTGCGCGTGGACGGCCTGCTCGCGCAGGTGCGCCTGCGCGTCGGCGATCAGACGTTGACCGCCGTCATCACGGGCGACGCGGTGCAGGAGCTGAAGCTGCGGCGCGGCGACGAGGCGGTGGCGATCATCAAGTCCACCGAGGTGATGATCGCCCGCGAGGTCGATCAGGGCGCCGCGGCGCCCCCGCGCCGGCGGGCCTGAATCCGTGGCAGCTCGCCTCGCTGCTCCGGCGTGAGGACACGGCGGATGCGGAGCAGCAGCAGCGTGCGCTCGCGATTCCGGGCCGCGCGCGCGGCCTCGACGTTCGGAATCAGCGCCAGCGCCGCCGGCTCGTCGTCGCGGGCGATGGCCTCGTCGAGCGCGTGCTCGGCGCGATCGAGGGCTGCCCGAACCGCGCGGCGCTTCGGCAGCGTGCCGGCGAAGAGGCCGTCGATGCTCGCGATCTGCGGCGCCGTGAGCCGCAGCTGTTGCTGGACGTCCTCGTCGTGCCACCATCCCCGCCCCTGGCCGGTCACCCTCTTGCCGCAGAACGGTATGCCGGCGGCGCCGAGGAGGAGCGCGAGCATCACCCATCGCATCGCGACCATCCGCGACGACGTCACTTGCGGCGGTCCGTGGCGGTCAGCCGGTCCAGCAGCTCGCGGACGCCGGAATTCCCGGGCTCGATCTCGAGCGTGCGGCGAAACAGCGTCGTGGCCTCGCCGAAGCGTCCTTCCATTCCCCTGAGGCGGCCGAGCAGCTCGGTCGCCGCCGGGTCGTCGGGCAGCAGCGCGGCGGCGCGCTCGGCGAACGGAATCGACTCGGCGATCGCGCGCGCGTTGAAGAGCGCGCGCGCCAGCGCCAGGCACGCGCGTCCACTCGACGGGCTGGCGGCCACCGCGCGGCGCAGCATGACGATCGCGTCCTGCGGCTGGTCCGTCTCGTACGGCGGATTCCTGTCCCCTCCCGACTGTAATTTGCGCACCACGACAGGGGAGCACGCGGATCTGCGCCTGATGGGTCGGTAACATCCACTCATGGACCTCGACGGCGCGCACAGGCCGCGTGTGTCGCGCGAGACCCGGCTGCTGCTCACGACGGCGCTGGTCGCGGTGACGACGCTGTGGGCGCTCGCGCGCGTGCGCTTTCCGGACCGGCCTCCGCCGCCCGACCCGGTGACGCCGATCCTGTCGCAGCTGGCGTCGCGCCCCGCGCTCGACGAGCTGGCGGGCGAGCTCGCCGGCGTGCGATCGCGGCTCGACGAGGTGGAGCGGCTTCTCGTCCCGCCGGCGACCGCCACACCGCGCGGCTACCTCGGCATCGAGGTGCAGCAGCTGACGCCCATGCTGGCGCGCGCCACCCGCAGCGCCACCGGTGTCGTGGTGACATGGGTCGATCCGTCCGGGCCTGCAGCCGCCACCGTCGCCGCCGGCGACGTCGTCGAGGCCGCGGACGTCGAGCCGCTGCCGACGCCGCTGCACTGGGAGGCCGCGCTCGCGCGCGTCGGTCCCGGCCACCCCGTCACGCTGCGCGTGCGGCGGGACGGCAATCTGCACGACGTCACGCTGCTGGCCGCCTCCGGCCGCGTGCAGCCGCAGGGCGCCGCCCTGGGCCTCGGGCTCGCGGCGCGGCCGCGCGTCGGCAGCTTCGTCACCCGCGTCACCGCCGGCTCGGCGGCCGCGCAGGCGCAGATCTCGCCCGGCGACGTCGTCACGCGCATCGCCGGCGTCGAGGCGCCGTCGCCGGCGGCGATCCGCCGGGTCTTCGCGGATGCGCCGGCGGGCGAGCCGCTCGTCGTGGTCGTGGCGCGCGGGGATACTCACCGGGTCACGGCGCTCGAGAAATGATGCTGCTCCTCATCGGCCTGGCGGCTGGGGCGCACGGGCTCGGGCTGCTGTCGCCCGCCATTCTGTCGTTCGTGGATCCGGCGATGCCGGTCGCGCTCGTCGCGCTGGGCACGCTCCTCGGGCTGCGCGTGCGGATCCGACGCCCCGGCGGGTGGCGGGCCCGCGCCGCGGCCTCGACTGGTGCGCTGGCGACGATGGCTGTCGTCTTCGGCGGCATCGTGTTTGTCGTACCTGAGTGGGGCGCCGGCGGCAGCCTGCCGTACTGGTTCCTTCCGCTCGCGGTGGCGATCGGCGCCGCCTCCTCGGCGGCCGACGAGGTGCTGCCCGTCGTGGCCGGAGGCGTGGCGCTGGCGCTGCTGCGCGAGCCGTCGCCGATGGGGGCGCTGCTCCTCCTGCTGCAGGCGTGCGGGGTGGCGGTCGTCATTGCCGCCGCCTGGTGGCTGCTGCTCACGAAGTCCCGCTCCGAGACGGAGCAGCGGATCTTCACGATCGCGACCCTGCTGCTGCTCGGCGGCGTGGCCGACTACCTCTCGCTCTCCGCGCTGCTCAGCGGCCTCGTCGCCGGCATCTGTCTCGATCTTGCCGGCGGTCCCGCGCGCGATTTCGTCCGCCGCGACATCCTGCACGTGCAGCATCCGCTCCTGGCGCTGGTGCTCGTCGTCACCGGCGCGCGGGTGGAGCCGGCGTACCCGTGGCTCGGCCTCGCGGCCGCGTACCTGGGACTCGCCTTCGCCGGCGATGCGGCAGGGCGGTGGCTCGCCGCGCGGCTCGCAGACATGCGCCTGCCGGCGGGCGACGTCACCCTGCTGTCACCGGGTGGCGTGCTCGGCATCGCCTTCGCGCTCAATGTGCTGCGCGCGGCAGGTCCCGACGCGGCGCCGGCGCTGACGGTTGTCGCCATCGGCGCCATTGGCGTCGAGCTCATCGCCGCCATGAGCGGCCGTCGAGAGGCGGCACTCGCATGAGGCGGTTCGCGGCGCTGCTCCTGGCCATCGTCGCCGTCATCTGGGTCCGGCAGATCGGGACGTCGCCCGCGATGGCGTCGGCGGGCACGGCACTGGCGCTCGGCTTCACGCTCCTGGGCGCGTGGGTCGCAGGCGACCTGCTGCGCCGCTTTCACCTCCCCCGGCTGACGGGCTACCTGCTGTTCGGCCTCGTCGCGGGTCCGTACCTGGGCAACGTCATCACCCAGTCGATGGCGGAGCAGCTCCAGGTGATCAGCGGCATCGCCACCACGCTCATCGCCCTCATCGCCGGGCTGTCGCTCAACGTCGAGCGACTGGGGCGTCGGCTGCGTCCGATCGCGTGGTTCACGGCGACGACGCTGGCCGTGACGATGGGCGGCCTGTTCGCGCTGGCATGGCTGGCGTGGCCGTGGCTCGGCATCTCGTCCGATGCCTCAGGACTGCCGAAGCTCGCGATGGCGCTGCTGCTCGTCGTCATCGTCATGAGCTTCTCGCCGACGATGACGGCGGCGGTCACCGCCGAGACGGGCGCGCGCGGCCGGCTCAGCGAGCTGGTGCTGACGGTCGTCGTCATCGCGGACCTGGCGCTCCTGGTGCTGTTCTCGCTCGCGATGCAGCTGGCCCGGGCGACGCTTGGCGCCGGCGCCGGCGAGGTGAGCGTGCTCGTCCGCTTTGCATGGGAGATCGGCGGCGCGGCGGCGTTCGGCGCGCTCGCGGGGTCGCTCTTCGCGCTCTACATGCGCTACGTCGGCCGCGAGGTGACGCTGGCGCTCATCGTGCTGTGCGGCGTGCTCAGCCAGGTCGGCACCCTGCAGGAGTTCGAGCCGTTGCTCGCGGCGCTGGCGGCCGGGCTGGTGATCGAGAACTTCGCGTCCGCGCAGGGCGACGCGCTCAAGGCGGCCGTACAGCGCGGGGCGCCGCCGATCCTGCTGATCTTCTTCGTGGCGGTCGGCACCTCGCTGCAGCTCGACGCGCTGGCGGTCGTCGGGGGCCTGGCGGTGGTCGTGGCGGCCGCGCGCCTCGCCGTCATTCGCGCGGGCGTCGCCGCCGGGCTGCGCGTCTCCGGCATCGACCGCGAGCCGGGCCGTCATGCGTGGACGGGGCTCATCTCGCAGGCGGGGATCACGCTCGGCTTCGGCACCATCGTCGCCGCGACGTTTCCCGGGTGGGGCGGCGAGCTGCAGCTGCTGCTCGTCGCGCTGATCGCGCTGCACGAGCTGGTCGGGCCGGTTGCGTTCCGGCATGGCCTGGCGGAGGCGGGCGAGCTGGCCGGCCAGGCGGAGCGGCCGCTGATCGTGGTGTCGAACCGGGAGCCGTACCTGCATTCCTACAACGGCGACGGGCACGTCACGGCGAAGCCCGCGACGGGCGGGGTCGCGGTGGCGCTCGACGCGCTGATGCGCGAGCGGGGCGGCACGTGGATCGCGCACGGCGCGGGGCCGGCGGACCGCGAGGTCGTCGACGAGTCCGACAAGGTGGCGGTGCCGCCGGGGCTGCCGTCGTACGCGCTGCGCCGGCTGTGGCTCGAGGAGCCGGCGTTTTCCGCGTACTACGGCGGGTTCGCGAACGAAGGCCTCTGGCCGCTCTGCCACATGGTGGACGTGCGGCCGCGCTTCCGGACCGAGGACTGGGCGGCCTACGAAGCGATCAACGTGCGCTTCGCGGCGGCGATCCACGAGGAGGCAGGCGCCGACGTGGCGCCCATCTTCATCCAGGACTACCACCTCGCGCGCGTGGCCCCCGCGCTGCGCGCGCGCCGGCCGGACGCGCGCACCGCCCTCTTCTGGCACATCCCGTGGCCGTACCCCGACCGGCTGCGCATCTGTCCGTGGCGCCGCGAGATCCTCGAGGGGCTGCTCGCGAACGACCTGCTGGCGTTCCAGCTCGAGCGCGACCGCCGCAACTTCCTGCTGGCGGTGGAGGAAGAGCTTGGCGCGGAGGTCGACCTCGAGTCCTCGCGCGTGCGCTTCAGGGGCCGCCACAGCACCGTCGTGTCCGTGCCGATCGGCGTGGACTACGACCGCATCCAGGCGATCGCCGCGGAGCCGGACCTCGCCGCGGAGCAGGGGCGGCTCATCCGGATGTTCGGGCTGCGCGCCGACGTCATCGGCGTCGGCGTGGACCGCCTCGACTACACCAAGGGCATCCCCGAGCGGCTGGCGGCGCTCGATCTCCTGCTGACGCGCCGGCCGGATCTGCGGGGTCGCCTGACCTTCGTGCAGATCGGCGTGCCGTCGCGGTCGGAGCTCGCCAGCTATGGCGCGATCGAGGCGGAGATCGGCCGCGCGGTGGACGCGCTGAACGCCCGACACACCGCGCCGGGCGGGCCGCCCCTCGTCCGCTATCACACGGCGCCGCTCACCATCCGCAGCCTCGTCGCGCTCTACCGCCTCGCGCATGTGTGCGTCGTCAGCTCGCTGCACGACGGCATGAATCTCGTCGCCAAGGAGTTCGTCGCCGCGCGCGACGACGAGGACGGCGTGCTCGTGCTGAGCGAGCTGGCCGGCGCGGCGCACGAGCTGCAGGACGCACTGATCATCAACCCGTACGACGTCGACGGCTTCGCCGGCGCGCTCATGCGCGCCATCGACATGCCGCGGGACGAGCGGCACGCCCGCATGCGCGCCATGCGCCGCGTCGTCGCCGGGCGCGACGTGTTCCGGTGGGCGTCGGACATTCTGGAGGGACTGGAAAGCCTGTGGACCAAGCCGCTGCACTACTCGGTCCGGGGAACGGAAGACGCGCCGGTGTAGGCGCGCGGCTGATCCTCGCGAAACGTCATCTCCCCGTGCTGACGGCCTTCGCGGCCTCGAACGTCCTGCTGGCGTTCCACGGCACGCTGGCGCCGATCGCGCGCACGCCCGCTGCCGCGCGGATGCGTCCCGTGACGCGGCGCCTGCTGGCGCGCGTGGTGCGCTCGTACCCGTGCGTCGTGATCTCGGGACGGCCGCTCGACGACCTGACGCGCCTCCTGCGCGGCGTGCCGGCGTGGCACGTGGTCAGCGACCACGGCTTCGAGTCGGAGAGCCGGCCCGCCACGGCGAGCGCGCACGTGCGTGGCTGGGTGGAGCAGCTCGGCACGCGCCGTGGGCGGCGCGGAGGCCGTCAACCTGCTCCCGTACGCCGGCCCGCACACGGGCAGCGCGCTGCGGCAGGCGCGTCGCGCCTTCGCCTGCGACGCCGCGATCTACGTGGGAGATGACGATACCGACGAGGATGCGTTTACCGCCGACGTGGACGCGCTCCTGCGGGCGCTGATCGCGATGCGACTTACACGTACGTGACCTGGGGGAGGCGGGTTTCGATCTCCTGCCGGTGCGGCTCCTCCCACGGCGGCAGCTTCAAATCGCGCCCGAGATTCCGCAGCTCTTCGTCCACGAGGAATCCCGGCTGCATCGTCGCGACCTCGAACAGCACGCCGCCCGGCTCGCGGAAGTAGATCGACTTGAAGTACTGCCGGTCGCGCACGTCGGTCACCTTGCAGCCGCGCGCGATGAGATCCTCGCGCAGCCGGAGCTGCTCCTCGTCACCGCCGATCGCCATCGCCACGTGGTGCACGGTGCCGATGCCGTTCCTGGCCGGCGTGGCCTTCGCGTCGTGCACGACGTCGATGACGTGCCCGGGCGCGTTGCCGTTGACCGCGAGGCGGATGCGGCCCTCCGCGTCCGCGACGACCGTGTAGCCGAGCACGTCCGTCATCAGATCCACCGTCTTCCGCGGATCGGTGACGACCATCGTCACGCTGTGCAGGCCGCGGATCGCCGACTGGTCGTCGATGGTGCTCTGCCACGGCTCGCGCGTGTCGGCGTCCGACGCCACCAGCTCGAACACCAGCCCGGACGGATCGCGAAACGCGAGGCACTCGTCGTCGAACCGGCGCCGTCCCTCGGCGGCCTCGATCCCGTCGCGCTCGAAGCGCGCCTTCCAGAACGCGAGCGATGCCGCCGGCACCGAGAAGGTCGTGGCGACGATCTGTCCCGCGCCCTTCTCGCCGACCGGCACGCCCCAGCTCTTGTAGGGGAAGGTCGTCCAGATCGTGCCGGGCGAGCCGCACTCGTCGCCGTAATAGAAGTGGAAGACGTTGTGGTTGTCGAAGTTGACGGTCTTCTTCACCAGCCGCAGGCCGAGCGTCTCGATGCAGAAGTCGAGGTCGTCCTGCGCGTCGTCCACCGTCGCGGTGACGTGATGGAGCCCGAGGAGGCGATGGGGCACTGCACGATTCTAATTCCCAAGTCCCAAGTCCCAAGCCCCAAATCCCAAACTCGGGAGGATGTGAATCTTGTTGCGAGTGAGTCGCAGCAACGCACTCTTGCCTTCTCCTGCGGCCAGTCGTGGGGGACGCGCCGGGGGATAGAGCGGCGTGGTGACGCTTTGGCGGCTACTTACGCGACCCACACAGTCGCGGTCCCTGGCTTTGAGGCTTGGGCCTTGGGCCTTGGGATTTGGGCTTTGGGATTTGTTGAGGGTATAAGGGTATAACAGTCAGGTTCAGGGAGGTTTTCATGCGTGTGTGGATGGGTCTTTTTGCGCTCGTTGCCGCCATGGGCGCGACGATCGTCGCTGACACGATTCCGGCGCAGGGCGGCAACATCGAGCTGACGCCGCTCGCGCACGCGCACGTGCAGCTCGAGTTCGGCGGGAAGGTCATTCACCTCGACCCGAGCCCGCAGGCGCCGCAGGCCAGCATCAAGCCCGCCGACCTGGTGCTCATCACCGACATTCACGGCGACCACATGGACCCCGCCGCGATCGACCGCGTGAAGAAGGGGACCACGATCTACGTGGCGCCGCCGGCGCTCGCCGACCGCTTCCCGGGCAAGACGGAGCTCCTGAAGAACGGCGAGACGCGGACCGTGGACGGTGTGTCGATTCAGGCGGTGGCCGCCTACAACCTGCAGCGCGGCCCGTCCGCCGGGCAGTTCTACCACGAGAAAGGACGCGCCAACGCGTACCTGCTGACGCTCGGCGGGCAGCGCATCCTCTTCACGGGCGACACCGAGTGCACGCCGGAAATCAAGGCGCTGACGAAGATCGACATCGCGTTCGTGACCATGAACCTGCCGTTCACGATGCCGCCGGACGAGGCGGCGGCGTGCGTCAAGGCGTTCCGCCCGCGCATCGTCTACCCGTATCACTACCGCCAGCAGGGGCTCGAGCCGGCCAACAAGAACCAGACCGACTTCGTCGCGGCCATGAAGGGCTTCGCGGGCGTGGAAGTGCGGACGCCCGACATGTACCCGGCGCCCCCGGCGGGTCCCGGACGCGGCGGCCGGGGACGAGGCGGAATCTAGAGCGGTTTCTGAAACGTCGTAGTGTCCGGCTGTAGCCGGACCAAGTCGATCGGCACCGCCGTGTGTGGTCCGGCTAAAGCCGGACACACGAAGAAGTCGAAACCGCGCTAGGGCAGTGGGCAGTAGGCAATTCTGCTTTCTGCATACCGCCTACTGCCGTCTTTTCTTCGCCTTTCCCGCCTTTTCCCCCCTCCCTCAGCGTTCTTTCCTTGATCCTTTGTCGCGGCCGACGTATATAGCCGTCCACTACCCTCGCAGACCATCAGGACGGTGACCCCTCGTCGCAGACTCTCAGGGAGGCATTTGATGCGGAAAGCGTTGTTCGCCGCCGCCCTCGTCGTGGCGGTGCTCTTACCTTCGGCCGTGTTCGCCCAGGCCTCCATCGCGGGCGTCGTCCGGGACAGCTCCGGGGGCGTGCTCCCCGGCGTGACCGTCGAGGCAGCCAGTCCCGTGCTCATCGAGAAAGTCCGGACCACGGTCACCGACGGCAACGGGCGGTTCCAGATCATCGATCTGCGTCCCGGCAGCTACCAGGTGACCTTCACCCTGACCGGGTTCAACACCATCCGCCGCGACGGCGTGGAGCTGGCAGGCGCCGGCACCACCACGGTGGACGCCGAGCTGCGCGTGGGCGCGCTCGAGGAGACCATCACGGTCAGCGGCGAGGCGCCGACCGTGGACGTACAGACCGCGACGCGGCAGACCGTCATGAATCGCGAAATCGTGCAGGCGCTCCCGACGGCCCGCAATTACTACAGCCTTGGCGCACTCATTACCGGCGTCAACACGAACAGCCAGGACGTGGGCGGCGCGCTCGGCGACACGATGTCGAGCCTGACCGCGCACGGCAGCCGCAACGTGGACCAGCGCATCACCAACAACGGCGTCGGCATCATGACGCTGCAGGCGGGCGGCAACATCGGCGGCGCCACGCCGGACGTGACCTCCGCGTCGGAAATCACCATCGACACCTCCGCAGTGTCGGCGGACCTGCCGACCGGCGGCGTGCGCGTCAACCTGATTCCGCGCGACGGCGGCAACACGTGGGCGAGCTCGAACTTCTTCACGTTCACCAACGACGGGCTGGCGGGCAACAACCTGACGCAGCGGCTGCGCGACCTCGGCGTGCCGACGCCGACGCAGTCGATCCTCAGCATGGACATCAACCCGGCGTTCGGCGGGCCGATCCGGCGCGACAAGATCTGGTTCTGGGCGACGGGCCGGTACACCAAGACGGAAGATCAGCCGGCGAACGCGTTCTACAACAGGAATGCGTACAACCCCGCCTCGTGGGTCTATGAGGCGGACACGAGCCGTCCGGCGCGCAACAAGGGGGTGTGGCACAGCCTGCAGACGCGCTTCACCTGGCAGGCGGCGGAGAAGCACAAGGTCGCCGTGACTTGGCAGGAGCAGAGCTACTGCCGCTGCCCGTGGTTCCAGAGTTCGACGGTCTCGCCCGAGGCGTCGCAGGATCGCCGCTTCCCGCGGCTCCAGCAGCAGCACGCGGAGTGGACGTCGCCGCTGACCAACCGCCTGCTCGTCGAAGCGGTCGGCATGCACCTCTACGAGCGGTGGGGCAACATGCACCTGCGCGCGTCGGAAGGGAATTTCTTCAAGCTGGGCGGCTCGCTGGACGATCCGCGGCTCGAGGAGCTGCAACGCGGGCTGATCGGCGTGCTCGAGCAGTCCACGGGCCGGTTCTACCGCGGGCCCGCGGCCGTCGGCGGCAACGTGAACAACCAGCTGTTCAACACCACCTCGGTGCCGAATTACTTCTACCGCGCGGCGCTGTCGTACGTGACCGGCACGCACAACTTCAAGGCCGGCTTCAACCGCGTGCACGGCTACCTGGAGGTCTACAACTACGACTTCCAGCCGACGACGTACCGCTTCAACAACGGCGTGCCGAACCAGATCACCCTGCGCGCGACGCCCTACACGACGCGGGCGCATCAGGACAACGACTTCGGCCTCTTCGCGCAGGACCGGTGGACGCTCGACCGCTGGACGCTCAGCGGCGGCGTGCGCTTCGACCTGTTCCAGACCAGCTTCCCCGAGCAGCGCATCGGCCCGGGCCCGCTCGTGCCGACGCGCAACATCACCTTCCCGGCCACGGAGAACATGAACTGGAAGGACATCACCTACCGGTCCGCCGCGGCGTGGGACGTCTTCGGCGACGGCCGGACGGCGTTCAAGGTGACGCTGAACAAGTACCTGAACGGGCAGACGCTGAACGCGCTCGGCGTCCAGGTGAACCCGTTCAACCAGCTCGTGAACACGACCACCAGGTCGTGGACCGACGCCAACCGCGACTTCATCCCGCAGTGCGACCTGCTCGCGCCGGCGGCCAACGGCGAGTGCGGTCCGCTGGCGGACGTCGCCTTCGGCACGACGCGGCCGGGCGCGAGCTTCGACAAGGATCTGCTGACGGGCTGGGGCAACCGCAACTACAACTGGGAGTTCTCGACCAGCATCCAGCGTGAGATCCTGCCGCGCGTCTCGGTGGACGTGGGCTATTTCCGCCGCTGGTTCGGCAACTTCCGCGTCACCGACAACCTGGCGCTCGGACCGGAGCACTTCAACCAGTTCAGCGTCACGGTGCCGCGCGACAGCCGCCTGCCCGACGGCGGAGGCTACACGCTCACGGGTCTCTACAACGTCACGCCGGCGGCGTTCAGCATCCCGCGGCAGAACCACAACACGCTGTCGGACAAGTACGGCAAGCAGATCGAGCACTGGAACGGCGTGGACTTCTCGATGGGCGCGCGGCTGCAGAACGGCATCACGCTGCAGGGCGGCGTCAGCACCGGCAAGCGCGTGACCGACAACTGCGAAGTGGTGGCCAAGCTGC
>VFYY01000095.1 GCA_016871375.1 Acidimicrobiia bacterium | reverse complement strand
AACCTCGTGCGGAGCTGGGGCGGCCCTGGCGCCGGCTACGACTGGCCCGATAACAACCACGGCATCTTCGTCGATCAGGCCGGCAACGTCTGGATCGGCGGCAACGGCCCCGGCGACTCGCACATCCTCAAGTTCACGCGCGACGGCAAGTTCCTCGCGCAGTACGGCACGCCCAACGCGCGCGCCGCCGGCAAGGACGCGCAGGGACAGCCGACCTTCGCGCGCAACAGCCACGACATGACGAGCTTCGGCCGCGTGGCCGAGGTCGTCATCGAGCCGAAGGCGAACGAGGCGTACCTGGCCGACGGCTACTTCAACAAGCGCGTGGCGGTGCTCGACGCGGCGAGCGGCACGATGAAGCGCTACTGGGGCGCCTACGGCAGCAAGCCGGACGACTCGCTCGACAACGGCCCGTACGACCCGGCCGCGCCGCCGGCCAGGCAGTTCCGCAACCCGGTGCACTGCGCCGACGTGTCGAACGACGGCTTCGTCTACGTCTGCGACCGCGTCAACGACCGCCTGCAGGTGTTCCGCACCGACGGCACGTTCGTGAAGGAAGTGTTCCTGGCGAAGAACACGCGGCTGTCGGGATCGGTCTGGGACGTCGCGTTCTCGCGCGACGCGCAGCAGCGCTATCTGTACGTCGCGGACGGGATCAACGACCGCGTCTACGTGCTGCAGCGCGACACGCTGGAGCTGCTCACCAGCTTCGGCAGCGGCGGCCGTCAGCCCGGCCAGTTCTACGGCGTGCACAGCATCGCCGTCGACTCGCAGGGCAACATCTACACGACGGAAACCTGGGAAGGGAAGCGGCTGCAGAAGTTCGTGAACCGCGGCGTCGGGCCCGTCACCCGGCTCCACCAGGGCACCGTCTGGCCGAATACCGGCACACGTTGAGGCACGACATGCGAAGACGTCTCGTCCTGGGCGCCGTGCTGGCGCTCGGCGTGCTGTCGATGGCGGCGCGCGCGGCGCAGCTCGCGCCGGTGAAGCCGTCCGCCGCGGCGATCGACGTGGAGAAGCTGGCGGGCAACCTGTTCGTGCTGCGCGCGCCGGGCAGCGGCGGGGCGACGGCGGTGTTCGTCATGGGCAACGGCGTGATGCTGGTGGACACCAAGGTCAGCGGCTGGGGCCCGTCGATGCTCGAGACGATCAAGACCCTCACCGACAAGCCCGTCACCACCATCGTCAACACGCACACGCACTTCGACCACGTGAACGGGAACCCCGAGTATCCAGGCACGGTGGAGATCGTCACCCACGCGAACACGAAGACGTACATGGAGCAGTGGAACCCCGTGTACGGGATCAACGTGGGCGACAACCCGAGTCCATTCAAGGCGAGCGGCGGCCGCGGGCTGCCGACGCGGACGTTCACCGACAGGCTCACGCTCGGGGGTGGCGCGGAGTCGGTTGACCTCTATTACTACGGGCGCGCGCACACCGGCGGCGACACGTACGTCGTCTTCCGGAACGCGCGCGTGCTGCACGCGGGCGACACGTTCCCCAACAAGAACGCGCCGATCATGGACCGCAACAACGGCGGCAGCGGCGTGGCGTACGCCGACACGCTGGCGAAGGCCGCGGCCACGCCGAACGTGGACCGGGTCATCACCGGCCACAGCACGACGGTGTCGGTGGCGGAGCTGAAGGAGTACTCGGACTTCATCCGCGAGTGGGTGGCGTACGTACAAGCGGGCAAGAAGGCCGGCCGCACGGTGGACGAAGTCGTGAGCGCGTGGAAGATTCCCGACCGCTTCAAGGGCTACACGCCGGTGCAGCCGGGCATGGGGAACTGGCGCCCGAACGCACAGGTCATCTGGGACGAGACGCAGTAGGCAGTAGGCAGGAGGCAGGAGGGCGGGCCTCGACGGCCCGCCAGAGGAGGTGCTATGCGCGTCGCGGTGGCGGTGTTCGTCGGCGTGCTCGCCCTCCCTGCCGTCGCAGCGGCTCAAGCTGAAATCGCGGGCACGGTCCGCGACAGCTCGGGCGCGGTCCTGCCCGGCGTCACCGTCGAGGCCGCCAGCCCGGCCCTGATCGAGAAGGTCCGATCCGTCATCACCGACAGCAACGGACAGTACCGCGTCGTCGATCTCCGTCCCGGCGCCTACGTCGTCACGTTCACGCTGCCCGGATTCAGCACGGTGAGGCGCGACGGCGTCGAGCTGTCCGGCGCGGCCATCGCGGTGCTGAACGCGGAGATGCGCGTCGGCGCGCTCGAGGAGACGATTACCGTCACCGGCGAGGCGCCGGTCGTGGACGTGCAGCAGGTCACGCGGCAGCAGGTGATGAACCACGACGTCATCGACACGATTCCCACCGGCCGCAACTACTACAGCCTCGGCGTCCTGATTCCCGGCGTCTCGTCCAACGCCACCGACGTTGGCGGATCGACCGGCGACGCGATGGCGCAGCTCACGGTGCACGGCAGCCGGCCGTCGAGCCAGCGCATCACGCAGAACGGCGTGAGCACGGCGGGGCTCTCGGGGAGCGGCGGGTTCGCAGGCACGGTGCCGAACGTCAACGCCGCGTCCGAGGTGACGATCGACACCAACGCCGCGTCGGCGGAGCTGGCGACCGGCGGCGTGCGCATCAACTTCATCCCGCGCGACGGCGGCAACAGCGTGTCGGGGTCCGTGTTCTTCAACGTCGCGCACGAGGACTTCCTGCGGGCCGACAACTACACGGAGCGGCTGCGGAACCTCGGGTTGACGGCGCCCGGCAACATCAAGAAGAACTGGGACTTCGCGCCCGGCGTCGGCGGTCCGGTGATGCGCGACAAGCTCTGGTACTACCTGACGGCGCGCCACAACGGCGCCCAGAACTACGCCGCGGGCATGTATCACAACCGGAACGCGTGGGACCCGACGAAGTGGACCTACGAGGCCGACACGAGCCGGCCGGCGCTGGCGACCAACGGCGACTGGCAGGCGGCGAAGCTGCGGCTGACGTGGCAGGCCAGCGAGCGGCACAAGTTCGCGGGTGAGTGGGACCAGCAGGCGTACTGCCGCTGCCCCAACGGCATCAGCGGCACCGTGGCGCCCGAGGCGGCACGCGACCGCCGCTTCCCGACGCAGCGGATGCTGATGGCCGAGTGGAGCTCGCCGTTGACGAGCCGGCTGCTGCTGGAGGTCGTCGCCCTCCACCGCAACACCGGCTGGGGCGAGGTGCACCTGCAGCCGTCGGGCTCGCTCGACGATCCCGCAGCGCTCGCGGCGTACCCGAGCATGATCTCGGTCGTCGAGCAGTCCACGGGGCTCCGCTACCGCTCGGCGGAGAACTTCAACAAGAACTACAACGACAACTACTTCTATCGCGGCGCGGTGTCGTACATCACCGGCACGCACACGCTGAAGGTCGGCTTCAACAATACGCAGGGGCAGCTGAACGACCGCACCTACGACTTCCAGCCGGTGAACTACCGCTTCAACAACGGCGTGCCGAACCAGATCACGCTCTGGGCGACGCCCTACCGCAACCAGGCGGAGGAGGACCGCGACCTGGGCGTCTACGCTCAGGACCGCTGGACGCTCGGGCGCCTCGTGCTCATGGGCGGCGTCCGGTTCGACTACTTCAAGACGCACTTCCCCGAGATCCGGCTGGAGCCGGGACCGCTCGTGCCCACGAGGAACCTGACGTTCCCGGCGCAGGACAACCTCGGCTGGAAGGACATCACGCCGCGGTCGGCCGCGTCCTTCGACCTGTTCGGCAACGGGCGCACGGCGCTCAAGGTCACGCTCAACAAGTACCTCGAGGGGCAGGCGCTGGCGACCAACAGCCTCGCCGGCACGCCGAGCCCGTTCCGGACGCTCGTGCTCAGCACCACGCGGTCGTGGACCGACGCCAACCGCAACTTCGTGCCCGACTGCGACCTCGTCGCCGCGCAGGCCAACGGCGAGTGCGGCGCGATGGCGAGCCAGAACTTCGGCCGCGCGGTCCCGGGCGCGCGCTTCGACCCCGACCTGCTCCGCGGCTGGGGGCACCGCTTCTTCAACTGGGAGTTCTCGACGAGCGTCCAGCACGAAATCATGCCGCGGCTCGCCGTGGACGCCGGCTACTTCCGGCGCTGGTTCGGCAACTTCCAGGTTACCGATAACCAGATGCTCGAGTCGTCCGACTTCAACCGCTTCAGCATCACGGCCCCCACCGACCCGCGGCTGCCGGGCGGCGGCGGCTACACCGTCGACGGCCTCTACAACGTCACGCCGTCGAAGTTCGGCCAGGTGCTCGACTACAACACGCTGTCGGACAAGTACGGCAAGCAGACCGAGCACTGGAACGGCGTCGACGTGACGATGCAGCTGCGGGCCGCCGGCGGCGCCATGTTCTCCGGTGGGGTCAGCACCGGCAAGCGGACGACGGACAACTGCGCGATCGTCGCGAAGCTGCCGGAGATGCTCCTGAGCGCGCAGAACCTCACCACCGCCAACAACAACGTCTGGCTGCCCGCGCAGTGGTGTCATCAGGAGGAGCCCTTCCTCACGCAGGTGAAGGGCTTCGGCAGCTACATCGTCCCGCGCATCGACGTGCAGGTCTCGGGCACGTTCCAGAGCATCCCCGGGCCGATCGTCGCGGCGAACTTCAACGCGCCGAACGCGGCCGTGCTGGCCTCGCTCGGACGGCCGCTGTCCGGGGGCGCGGCGAACATCACGGTCAACATCGTCGAGCCCGGATCGCTCTACGGCGAGCGGCTCAACCAGCTCGACCTGCGGTTCGGCAAGATCTTCCGCGCGGGCGGGCGGAGGACGACGGTGGCCTTCGACCTCTACAACGCGTTCAACAGCGACACGGTCCTCACGCGGAACAACAACTTCGGCGCGTGGCAGCGGCCGCAGACGATCATCCAGGCGCGGTTCGCGAAGATCACCGCGCAGTTCGACTTCTAGGGAGGGACATGCGCTCCAGGCTTCTCGCCGCGATCACGCTCGTGCTGAGCGCCGCGCTGCCGGCCTTTGCCCAGGGCACGGCGACGCGGCCGAACGTCGTGCTCATCATCACCGACGATGTCGGCTATGGGGACATCGGCAGCTACGGCGCGCCGGACATCAGGACGCCCCACATCGACAGCCTGGCGCGCGACGGCGTCAGGCTGACCGACTTCTATGCCGCACCGCAGTGCACGCCGACGCGGGCAGCCCTGATGTCCGGCCGCTACCAGCAGCGCGTGCGGCTCGAGCGCGCGCTCGGCACCGCGACGAATGCGGCGGGCATGCCGTCGCCCGCGATGGAGCAGGGGCTTCCGGTCACCGGCCGGTCGCTGCCACAGCTGCTCAAGAACAACGGCTACGCCACGGCGCTGCTCGGGAAATGGCATCTCGGCTACAAGCCGGAGTTCAGCCCCACCGCGCACGGCTTTGACTATTTTCTCGGCTTCAAGAGCGGTCTCATCGACTACTACCAGCACACCGACCAGGCCGGGCTGCTGGACTTCTTCGAGAACAACAACCCGCTCAGGATCGACGGCTACACGACGGATCTCTTCACGGATCGGTCCGTGAAGTTCATCGAGGAGAACGCGCAGCGCCCCTTCTTCCTCGAGCTTGCCTACAACGCCGCGCACTGGCCGTACCAGGTGCCCGACAAGCCGTCGGTGGCGCGCGACAACGCGCGGCACCTGATGCCGCACGACGAGAACACGAGTACGCGCGCGGACTATGTCGCCATGCTCGAGCGCGCGGACCAGGGCGTCGGCAGGATCCTGGCGACGCTCAACAAGCTCGGACTCACGCGCAACACGCTCGTCATCTTCACCAACGACAACGGCGGCGAGTGGCTCTCGCGCAACGCGCCGCTCTACCACCGCAAGGACACGCTGTGGGAAGGCGGCATCCGCGTGCCCACTGTCATGCGCTGGCCGGGACGCCTGCCCGCAGGCCGCACCTCGGCGCAGGTGGGGATCACCATGGACCTGACGGCCACGATCCTCGCGGCGACCGCGACGCCAATCCCCGACAACGCGCGGTTCGAGGGGATCAACCTGCTGCCGATCCTGGAAGGGCGCTCGCCGGTGGTCGAGCGCACGCTGTTCTGGCGCATTGCGGTCCCCACGCGCCAGCAGCGCGCCGTCCGGCAGGGCAACTGGAAGCTGCTCGTGGACGGCGACGACGTGCTGCTCTACGACCTGTCGAAGGACATCGGCGAACGGAACGATCTCGCCGCGCAGCGCTCGGACATCGCGCGCCGCCTGCGTCCGCTCATCACCGAGTGGGAAAAGGATGTCGACGGGGAAGCCAAAGGCACGCAGTAGTGTGGTCCGGCTGAAGCCGGACACTACGTACCGACGTGACGTGCGGAGTGTCCGCCTTCAGGCGGACCACACTCCGCGCGAAATCTATGTCACAACCACACCCACGTGGGCGGTGGTCCAGCAGCACTGATCGCCGCCGCCGCCGTGCCGAGGGCGACGATTCCGAGGGTCAGCGCGAGGGCACCGAATCTCCTGGCAAACATCGGCGAACGGAACGATCGCGCCGCGCAGCGCTCGGACATCGCGCGCAGGCTGCGCCCGCTCATCGATGCGTGGGAGAAGGACGTGGACGGGGAAGCCAAAGGCACGCAGTAGTGTGGTCCGGCTGAAGCCGGACACTACGTACCGACGTGACGTGCGGAGTGTCCGCCTTCAGGCGGACCACACTCCGCGCGAAATCTATTTCACAATGACCTGGCAAACATCGCGGACTCCGTTACTGTCCTGTCAGCCGGCGTGTCGTTTCAGCGCGGATGATACGCCCGGGCCACCCGGAAGGCTTCGTCCAGCGACAGCACGCGAAACGTGAAGCTGAACGTCGTCAGCCGGTCGTTGCGCAGGAACTGCGTCCAGGCGCGATAAACGCCCGGGCGCGGCAGATAGCCCTCGAAGGTCACCGCTGGCCCGCCGCGTCCCCGCGAGACGTCGCTGTCGGGACCGGGGCTCGGGTGCGAATGGACGGCATCGCGCAGGTCCTCGCTCATGATCAGCGTGTGGCCGAAGGCGCCGAGGTAGGGCTGCAGGTCGGTGATCGGCTGCCCGGTGCCCTCCTCGGTGAGACGGAACATCAGGTGGCCGTACTGGCCGGCCAGCAGCGTCGCCGGCTCGAGCGTCACGGTGGCCGTGATGCCGTCGAGCGTCTTCATCAGCAGCGTGTCGGGAGAGAGGCGCGCCGCTCCCGTCGCGATGTCGCCCTCGAAGCCCGCGGTGATGAGCGGCCGCGCGATGAACTGCGGTGAGCCGCCGGTCGGCACGAAGTCCGAGACCATCCAGTAGTAGCCGGGCTTCGGCAGCGTGACGTCGATCGCCCACGCGCCGTCCGCCTGCACCTCGGGATGGATGTGCTGGAACTCCGACATGTCCTGGCTGATCACGAACAGGTGGTAGCGGCGATCGTGCACGACCTCGAACGACTTCACGAGGTCCGCCGTGCCCGGTTGCCGCACCGTGAACGTCATGCGTGCGGGCACGCCGGCGCGGACGGCGACAGGGGAGGTCGCCATCTCCAGCACGTACTCGCGCGTGTCGAAGGGGTTGCCGCGGACGAGGGCCATGTCGCACTTGGGGCAGCGGCCCGCGGCGGGCGCGGTGACGTCGGCGTGCATGGGGCAGAACCACGCCTCGGGCGCGTCGGCGCCCTGCTGTGCGCCGAGCGACGCGACCGTCAGCAGCACCGCCGCCGCGCGAACCAGCCGCCTCATGTTTCCTTCCCCCGGCGCCAATGATACTCTCGCCGTCGTACCGCCATGAGGGCTCCGTACGCGGTCGCGGCCTGCGCCGGCGTCGCGCTGCTCGCCGCGGCCCCGCCCGTGTCTTCCCACAACCCAATCACCACGACCGTGGTCTTCAACCGCGAGGTCGCGGCCATCCTCAACCAGAAGTGCAGCCAGTGTCACGTGGCCGATGGCATGGCCATGCCGCTGCAGACCTATGCGGACGTGCGGCCGTGGGCGGTGGCGATCAAGGAGGAGATTCTCGCGCGGCGGATGCCGCCGTGGCCGGCCGAGCGCGGCTACGGCACGTTCGCCAACGACGCGGGGCTCACGCAGCGCGAGCAGGAGTTCCTGATCTCGTGGATCGACGGCGGCGTGCCGCCGGGCGCGGGCGAGCCGCCGGCGCACGTCGATCACAGCGGGCACTGGATGCTCGGTCAGCCCGACCTGCTGCACACGGGGGCCGCCGCGCGCGGCGCCGCACCGGCGCCGGGCTACACGCGATTCGTCGTCGATCCCGGTCTGCGCACCGACACGTGGATCCGGGCCATCGACTTCAAGCCGGCCGACCGGCGCGCGATCCGCGCGGCGTTCTTCAGCGTCGCGGCGACGGGCCCCTCGACTTCGCTCGGGGCAGGCCAGTACCTCGGCGGCTGGACGCCGACGCATGCGTCGACCGAGTTCCCCGACGGCGCCGCCGTGAGGCTTCCCGCGAAGGCGACGATTGCCGTGGACGTCCTCCACGGCGCGGTCGCCCCGGGCGTCGTCGAGGGGCCGCAGCTCGCGCTCTACGTGGCGAAAGGGCAGCCGCGGCCGGTCACGACGCTCACGCTCACAGGCACGACGCGGTCAGCGGATGGACGTGTGCGCGCGGCGCAAACGCTGGCAACCGATCGACGACTGCTCGGCCTGCGCGCGGAGATGACCGCCGGCGCCACCGCGCTGGAAGTGAAGGCGATGCGGCCCGACGGGTCCGTCGAGCCGCTGCTGTGGATCAGGGAGTACCGCGCCGACTGGCCGACACCGTATGTCCTGCGCTCGCCGGTGCCGCTGCCGCGCGGCACGCGGATCACGGCGACCGGCTTCTTCACGCCCGACGCGCCCACGCCGCGCGTCACGATCTCGATCACCGCCGTGTCGTCCGGCTGAAGCCGGACACGACGAGAGCGGCGCCCGACGCGCCCACGCCGCGCGTCACGATCTCGGTCACCGCCGTGTCGTCCGGCTGAAGCCGGACACGACGAGAGCGGCGCCCGACGCGCCCACGCCGCGCGTCACGATCTCGATCACCACAGTGTCGTCCGGCTGAAGCCGGACACTACGAGAGCGGCGCCCGACGCGCCCACGCCGCGCGTCACGATCTCGATCACCGCGGTGTCGTCCGGCTGAAGCCGGACACGACGAGAGCGGCGCCCGACGCGCCCACGCCGCGCGTCACGATCTCGATCACCGCTTGGTAGGGGCGAGGCATGCCTCGCCCGTCTTAGATCGCCAGCGCACCGGAGCTGTCGCCGTGCTTGGTCGCCTCGACGTCGAACTTCTCGAGAATCGACAGCAGCAGGTTCGCCATCGGCGTGTTCTTCGGGTGGCGCAGGTGCCGGCCGCCCGTCAGCTTTCCTGACGCGCCGCCTGCCACGAGCACCGGCAGGTCCGTGTGATTGTGCTGGTTGCCGTCGCCCATGCCGCTCCCGTAGAGCACCAGCGCGTGATCGAGCAGGGAACCGTCACCGTCAGGCGTGTTCTTCAGCTTCTCCAGGAAGTACGTGAACAGGCCCACGTGGTAGCGGTTCAGCACCGCGAAGCGGTCCTTGTTCTGCTGGATGTTCGAGTGGTGCGAGAGGATGTGGAACGCGTCGCGGATCCCGCTCTTCGGGAACGTGGCGTTGCTCAGCTCCTTCGACAGCAGGAACGTGGTGACGCGCGTGATGTCGGCCTGCCACGCCAGCGCCTGCAGGTCGTACATCAGCTTCACGTGCTCCTCGACGTCGGCGGGGACGCCGGTCGGCGCCGCCGGCACGTCGAGATCGTCGGTGATCTGCGAGCCCGCCTTCTGGATGCGGCGCTCGATCTCGCGCACGTCGGTCAGGTACTGATCGAGCCGCGCGCGGTCGGGCACGGGCAGGCGCCGCTGCAGCGTCGCCGCCTCGCCCACGACCGAGTCGAGCAGGCTGAGCGACTGCTGACGCCGCAGCGTCCGCTCGGCGGCCGTGTTGCCGTCGCCGAACAGGCGCTCGAAGACGACCTGCGGGTTGTGCTCCATCGGCAGCGGCTCGTGCGCGCCCTGCCACGCGATCGTGTCGCGGTAGGCGCAGCTCAGGCCGTCGCCGCAGTTCACGCTCGCTTCCTCGATCATCAGCTCCAGCGACGGAAGCGGCGTCTCCTGGCCGATCTTCCTCGCCACGAGCTGGTCCACGGTCACGCCCAGCTCCGGCCGCGCGCCGGTCTTCGCGAACGCGCCGCTCAGGAACGCGGCGGCCGACCGGTTGTGATTGGCGGTCGCGCCGCTCCCGTACGCCATCGCATGGCGCAGGTCGCTGACGACGACGATCTGTTTCTGGAAGTTCTCGAGCGGCTGGAGGATCTCGGAGAGCTCGAAGGCGTCGCCCTCGAGGGCCGGCGTCCACTTCGGCATGATCGCGCCGTGCGGGAAGTAGATGCACGACAGCCGGGTCGGCCGCGCGGCGGCGCGCTGCGCGCCCGCGGAGGCCGCCGGAATCATCGACTCGAGGAACGGCAGCGCCAGCGTCACGCCGGCGCCGCGCAGGAACGCCCGGCGCGAGAGCGCCTGTCTCGTCAGGAACGTCATCTCGATTCTCCCTGAAGCGGAGCCTTCCGCCGTTTCAGAAACGGGTCGCTTGCCACGATGCCGAGGACGATGGCCGAGAACCGGTTGCCCTCGTTGCCGGCGCGCCGGACGACGGCGCGCACGGTGGGCATGTCGTAATAGTGTACCGGCCGGCCGAGCGCGTAGGTGAGCAGCTTTTCGGTGGCGGTCGTGAGGAACGCCTCGGGGCGGCCGAGCACGGCCTGACGCAGATCCGCCGGCCCCTTCAGGGCCGTTCCGTCGGCAAGCTGGCCGCTCGCGTCGATGGGCATCGTGCCCTCGGTCTCACGCCACGCGCCGATCAGGTCGAAGTTCTCCAGCGCGAACCCCATCGGGTCCATGATGCGGTGGCACGACGCGCACGTCGGGTTCGCGCGATGCAGCTCGAGCCGCTGCCGCAGCGTCGTCGGCTTCGCGTCACCCTCCGTCGGCTGGTCCAGATTGGTCTCGACGCCGGGCGGCGGATCGGGCGGCGCGGCGCCGAGCAGGTTCTCCAGGATCCACTTGCCGCGCGAGACGGGCGACGTGCGGTTGGTGACGGAGGTCACCGTCAGCAGGCCGCCGTGGCCGAGCAGGCCGCGGCGCCGGCCGTCGGGCGGAAGCTGCACGCGCCTGAAGTGGCTGCCGCGCACGCCGGGGATGCCGTAGTGCCGCGCCAGGCGCTCGTCCACGAACGTGTAGTCGGCGTCGAGCAGCGCGATGAGCGAGCGGTCCTCGCGCACGATCGTGCCGAAGAGCGCCTCGGTCTCCTTGCGGAACGCGCGGCGCAGGTTTTCGTCGAAGCCTGGCGCCTCGGTCTGCAGGCTGGCGAGCTCGCGCAGCGACAGCCACTGGCCGGCGAAGTTGTCCACGAGCGCGCGCGACTTCGGGTCCGCGAGCATGCGCCGGACCTGCGCGGCGCGCGTGGCCGGGTCGCGCAGGCGGTTCTTCGCCGCCAGCTCCAGCAGCTCCTCGTCCGGGATGCTGCTCCAGAGGAAGAAGGAGAGCCGCGAGGCGAGCTCGAGGTCGCTGATCGCGTGGACGGCGCCCGCGGCGAGGGTCGCCGGCTCTTCCTCGATGCGGTAGATGAAGCGCGGCGCGACCAGGATCCGCGCCAGCGCCATCTGGATGCCTGCCTCGAAATCGCCGCCCTTCCGCCCCTGCGCGTAGAACGACATCAGCGTGTCGAGCTCGGCGGCGGCCACCGGGCCGCGATAGGCGCGGCGGGCGATCGTCCCGAGGATGCGCCTCGCGCATCCGCCTTCGCTCGCGTCGATCTCAGGCGAGCTTCGGCGAGACTCAGGCGGCCTGCACAAAAAAATCCGCCTCCGGCTGGGCGTGTCGCCGGGCCCCTTCGCGTCGAACGGGCCGAGGATGCCGATGTTCTGCACGCCGCCGGCCGTGACGAATCCGCCGTTGGCGGCGCGGAAGTCCGAATAGATCTCGTCCACGCCCGCGCCGCGCTGCCGGTCCATGAGGGCGACGGCGATCGTGTGCGGCCCCGCCGTGACCGGGATGCGGAACCTGCGCAGGTTCGGCACGGTCACGCGCTGGCCGTCGATGGTGACGTCGAGCGGCGGTCCGCCGCCCGCGGGCGGACCCGCGCCGCCGACCGTGAACTCGTACTCGGCGTCGAGCGGGAACGTGTGGCGGACGAGCAGGCCGCCGCGGGTGCCGAGCGGCAGGCCGTCGAGATGCCGATCCTGCACGAGGCCCGCGGGCGCGGCGTAGGTGACCTGCGCCGGCGCCGCCGTGCGATCGCCCACCGCCAGGCGGCTGATCTTCATCGCCGCCGACACGTAGCCCTGAATCAGCACCGGCGACACGCCGAGCGTGTCGGCGATGTTGTCGAAGCCCTCGTTCGAGTCATCCGCCGGCAGGAGCGAGGAGACGTCCACCTCCAGGTCCAGCAGGTGGCGGACGGCGTTGGTGTACTCGGCGCGGTTGAGCCGGTGCAGCGCGGGCGTCGCCAGATGCGCGGTGGACGTGGACGGCCGGTCGAGCCGCGCCTCGAGCGACGCGGCGAAGGCGTCGAGCGCCGCGCGCGGCGGCCGCGGCACGCCCGACGGCGGCATCATGCCCGTGCGGACCTTGCGGACGACCTTCTCCCACGTCTCGGCGTCCGCGGCGACGCTCGCCGGGTTGAGCGCGTCGAGCGCCAGCCCGCCCGTCTTCAGGCGGCTGTTGTGGCACGTAATGCAGTACTGCTTCAGGAACGCCGCGTCGGTGACCGCCTGCGCCGCGGCGTCCGCCGCGGTCGCGAGGAGCACGAACGCCGCACAGAGCAGGGTCCTCTTCATTGCCGGCCCATCAGCGACTTGATGAGCGCGATCGAGGTGGGCTTCGGCTTGGCCGGATGCGTGGCGAGGAACACGCCCTCCGCCCAGGTCAGCGGCGTGCGTCCCTCCTTGTCGGGCACATCGAGCTTCGCGCCCTTCTCGACGAGGAACTTGATGATGTCGTCGTTGCCGCGGTTGGCCGCGCCGTGCAGCGCGGTCAGCCCCATCGAGTTCACCTGGTTCACGTCGAGCCCCAGCTCGTAGCAGAGCTGCACCGCTTCGAAGAGCTTCGCGGCGCCCTCGTCGTAGGTCTGGTCGAACACCCAGTTGATGCCGGCGGCGGCCATCAGCGCGTTGGTGCCCGCGTAGGTCTGGATCTTCGGGTCGGCGCCGTGCTTCAGCAGCAGGCGCATCACGGTGACGTCGCCCGCGCGCGCCGCGTAGAGGAACGGCGTCATGCCCGTGAAATCCACCCACTCCAGCGTGGCCGTGACGCGCAGGAACGCGCGGCGGACCGGCGGCGCCTCCTTCGTGCGGGCGTTGGGGTTGGCGCCGCGCGCCAGCAGCACGTCGATGAGCTCGAGCAGCGGGGCGCGATCGATGCTGTTGACGAAGCTGGCGTTGTCCACGTCCATGTTCCGCGTCTCGACCGCGGACCACAGCGGCGTACGGCCGTACCAGTCGGCCGCGTTGACGTCGGCGCCGCGCTCGATGAGCAGGCGCGCGACCGCCACCCGGTTGTTCACGATCGCGGAGATGAGCGGGGTAATCGCGTTCGGGTCGGCCAGGTTGACCTCGGCGCCCGCGTCGAGCAGCATGCGCGCCGCGTCGACGCGTCCGTCCCTGGCCGCATACAGCAGCGGCGACAGTCCGCCCGGGATCGGCGGGCGGATGCCGCGCTCGGGCGGACCGCCGCGGTAGATGCCGACGCCGTTGCTGAACCCCGGCACCGAGTTGGGCAGGATCCACGCCGGCGTCAGGCTGACGCGCGTCTGCGCGTTCACGTCGGCGCCGCGCTCGATGAACATGCTGACGATGGGGAGGTGGTTCTCCCGGACGGCGATCATCAGCGCCGTCTGGTTATAGGTTGCGTCGCGCGCGTCCACGGTGGCGCCGCGCTCGAGCAGCAGCCGCACCGCGTCGGCCACGCCCACGCGCGCCGCGATCATCAGCATCGTCTCGCCGGCGGGATCGGTGCCGTTCGCATCCGCTCCGGCGTCGAGCAGCAGCCGCATCATCGCGGTGCTGCCGTTGTCGGCGGCGATCGCCAGCGGCGTGACGCCGAGGCGGTTGGCGAGCCGGGCGTCGCCGCCCGAGGCGAGCAGGCGACGCGCGGTCTCGAGGTCGTCCACGAGGACCGCCTGGTGCAGCGGCGGGTCGGACTGCGCCCAGGCCGTCCACGGGCACAGCAGGATCAGGACGAGCAGCGTTTTAGGCACCCCAGGCACTCCAGGCACTCAAAAGTCTACCTGAGCGCTGAACTTGACGAAGCGCGCCTGCAGGACGCTGTTCGGCCGCAGCCACGTGTTCGTGGTGGCCACGAACGTCTGGTTGTAGGTCAGCACGGCGGCCGAGTTGATCACGTTGTAGATATCCAGCCCGACGGTGGTGCGCGTCCGGCCGACGCGGACGATCTTGGCCAGCCGCACGTCGAACTGATTCACGCGATCGCCGTACAGCGTCCCCGGCTCGATCAGGTTCACGATCACCGTCTGGCCGCCGACGCCCGCGAACGGGCGATTGAGCCCCACGGTGGCCGTGTTGGGCGCCGTCCAGTCCGCCCGCAGCTCGCCGCCCTGGTCGCTGCGCAGCGTGCCCGACACCTGCACCTCGACTTTGGGGATCGTGTAGATGCCAATGGCAGTGGCGCGCGTCACCCAGCCGCTGGAGACATCGCACCAGGGATTGACCGGTCCGATTTGCGGAGGCGCGCCGCCAACGCCGGGCACCGTCCACTCAGGGAGCGAGCGCCGCACCTCGCAGTAGTCCTGATCCGTCTTCACCGTGTTGAAGCCGCCCTGCAGCACGAGGCCGGGCTGCGGCCTGGCCGTCAGGTTCATGCTGAACGAGTTGGCCACCTGCGTGCGGCTGCCGTACGCACCCGACAGCGTCTGGAAGTTGTCGTTCAGTCGCGCGGCTGCAGCGGGTGTCACGTTGTAGAGCCCGCTGAGCACGCCGCCGCCGCCGCCGGGCAGCCGCGAGTCGGTGGGAATCGTGACGCCGAACTCGGTGTAGTCGGCTGGCGCGTGCGCGCGGTTGTCCGTCACGTTGAAGTTCACCAGCCAGCGCCGGAAGTAGCCCACCTCGAGCGCCACGCGCGGCAGTACTTCCTGCTGCACCGAGGCGCCGAACTGCCAGTCGCCGGGACGCACGCCGTAGCCCGAGAGCAGCGCCGGATCGAGCGTGGAGTCGAACACCAGCGTGCCGAAGTTGGGGTTGGCGTTGGCGCCGCACTCGCCGTTGGCCGCCGGCGACAGCAGGTTGCAGTTCGGGACGTAGTCGCGGTTCGTGTCGGTCCACGCGCGGGTCGTGGTCGTCGCGAGCCGGCTGGTCGGATTGAGCGCGATGAAGAAGCCGGCGTTCTGCGCCGCCTCCAGATAGCGCCCGAGGTTCAGCTTCACCGACGTCCGGCCGTTGCCGAAGACGTCGATCGCCGCGCCGCCGCGCGGCCAGAAGTCGTGGTACCCCTCGACGCCGGTCGTCTCCGGATACACCGTGCCGGTCGGGAAGAACCGGACGGGGCCGACTTCCTGCTCGGGGAAGTAGCTCCAGGCGTGGTCGTAGCGCACGCCGCCCTGCAGCGTCACGCGGCCGAGCGTCCACTGCTCCTGCGCGTAGAACGCGTCGCTGCGCACGCGCTGCCGGATCGGGAAGCGGTTGATGTTCAGCGTCATCTGATCCGGGATGCCGTTGTTGACGCGGTACTGCAGGAACTCGATGTTGCCGTAGTTCTTCCGCTCGTCGATCAGGAGCGCGCCCTGATAGCCGACCTTCAGGCTGTGGCTCCCCGTCACGAACGAGGCGGCCGCGTTCCACTGGTTGTTCCAGTTGACGTTCGACGTCCAGTTCCCCGACCGGTAGGTGAGCCCGGGGATGTTGCCGTTCGCGGCACAGCCGCCGGCGCACGCTTCGACGACGCGCACGAGGCTCTCGGTGTTGAGGCCGGGAAGCTGCTTGCCGCCGTAGCGGCTGCGGTACGCGCCGTAGGCGGCTTCGAGCAGCAGCCGGTCGGTGGTCGGCGCCGTCCACCGGGCCTGTTTGACGTTGTTGCCGTAGTCGCGATACGCCGCCGTTTCGGGCGCGAGCGTCGCCGATGCCGACGGCGTGGGCGGGGCGGTGGACCCTGCGTAGAACTCGCCGTCCTTCGACTGCCGGCACGCGTCGCCGGAGAACCCCTGCGCGGCGCCGCCTTCGCACGGGCGCTGCACGT
>VFYY01000094.1 GCA_016871375.1 Acidimicrobiia bacterium | reverse complement strand
CGCGGACGTAGAGTCGGCCCCTACAGATTGACTGGTGCAGCGCGGACGTAGAGTCGGCCCCTACAGATTGACTGGTGCAGGGCCGACGTAGAGCCGGCCCCTACAGATTGACTGGTGCAGCGCGGACGTAGAGTCGGCCCCTACAGATTGACTGGTGCAGGGCCGACGTAGAGCCGGCCCCTACTACAGATTGACTGGTGCAGGGCCGACGTAAAGTCGGCCCCTACAGATTGACTGGTGCAGGGCCGACGTAGAGTCGGCCCCTACTACAGATTGACTGGTGCAGGGCCGACGTAAAGTCAGCCCCTGCAGATTGACTGGTGCAGGGCCGACGTAGAGTCGGCCCCTACTACAGATTGACTGGTGCAGGGCCGACGTAGAGTCGGCCCCTACAGATTGACTGGTATAGGGCCGACGTAGAGTCGGCCCCTACAGATTGACTGGTGCAGCGCGGACGTAGAGTCGGCCCCTACAGATTGACTGGTGCAGGGCCGACGTAGAGTCGGCCCCTACTACAGATTGACTGGTGCAGGGCCGACGTAAAGTCGGCCCCTACAGATTGACTGGTGCAGCGCCGACGTAAAGTCGGCCCCTACAGATTGACTGGTGTAGGGGCCGACCTAAGGTCGGCCCCTACATGAGATTCACCGTCACGCACTTGCGCTGCGTGAAGCTGTCGAGCATCCCCTCGAGCGAGTACTCGCGGCCGATGCCGCTCTGCTTGTAGCCGCCGTAGGACTGCCCCGGGAACTGGCCGAGCCCCTGGTTCACCTGCACCCAGCCCGACTCGATGGCGTGCGCGGTGCGCAGCGCCTTGCCGAGATGGTTCGTCCACACGTACGCCGCCAGCCCGTAGTGGCTGTCGTTGGCCATGCGGACGGCGTCGGCCTCGTCCTCCCAGGGGATGGCCACGATCACCGGCCCGAAGATCTCCTCGCGCGCGATGCGCCAGTCGTTGCGCACGTCGGCGAAGACGGTGGGCTCGACGAAATAGCCCTGGGCGAGCGGACCCGCCTTCGGCGGCAACCCGCCCAGCAGCACGCGCCCCGGCTGACGCAGGCCGTCCTCGATGTAGGAGCAGACGCGGTCGAACTGCTTGCGGTTGATGATGGACCCCATGTCGGTCGTCTCGTCGAGCGGGTCGCCGATCTTCAGCGTGCGCAGCTTCGCGGTGAGCGTGTCGAGGAACGAGTCGAAGATGCTGCGGTGCAGGAAGAGACGTGAGCCCGCCGTACACGACTGCCCCTGCCGCGTGAACCGCATGCCCGTGATCACCCCGTCCACGGTCTTGTCGTCGTTGGCGTCGGGAAAGACGATGGCCGGGCTCTTGCCGCCGAGCTCCAGCGACACGGGCACGATGCGGTCCGCCGCCGCGTGCATGATCAGGCGCCCGACCTCCGTGGACCCGGTGAACGACAGCTTGCGCACGAGCGGATGCCGTGCCAGCGCGGCGCCGGCCTCCTCGCCGTAGCCGGTCAGCAGATTGATGACGCCGGGCGGCAAGTGCCGGGCGCAGATCTGCGCGACGCGGAGCAGGCCAAGCGGCGCGTCCTCCGCCGCCTTGAGCACCAGCGTGTTGCCCGCCGCCACCGACATCGCAATCTTGAGCGTGCCGAGGACGACCGGCGCGTTCCACGGCACGATGCCGCCGACGACGCCGATCGGCTCGCGGCGCGTGTAGCAGAGGACGTGCTCGCCGAGCGGCACGGTCTCGCCCTTGGTCTCGCCCGCGACGCCGCCGAAATAGCGGATGACGTCCACGGTGCCCCTGACCTCGGGACGCGCCTGCGTGCGGATCGCGTTGCCGGTCTCGAGCGCCACCGTGCGTGCCAGCGCCTCGGTTTCGGCCTCGACGAGGTCGGCGATCGTGAGCAGGAGCCGCCCACGCTGCAGGGCGGGGACCGTGCGCCAGCTCTCGAACGCCTTCGCCGCCGCCCGCACCGCGCGGTCCACGTCGGCGTCGCCGCCCCGCGGCACCTGCGCGATGACGCTGCGGTCGGCGGGGTTCTCGATGTCGATCACGCCGCCGCCCTGCGCCTCGACGGCCTGCCCGTCGATCAGCATCGCGGAAACACTGGCCATGCACACCCTCCGAAATCGTCAGCGCGTGACGAAGATGTCGGTGAAGAGCCCGGTCCACTTGTCCGCCTCGTCGAGCGAGCGGACCGGGTCGGTCTGCAGGATCGTCACGCCCCGCAGCGGTGAGGGGACTTTCGTGTTGCTCGGCACGTAGTCCATGCTGACGAAGTGCTGCTGCGCCTCCTCGCCGAGGAGGTAGTCGTAGAAGAGGCGCGCCGCCCGCGGATGCGGGGCCCGGCGCGCGATGCCCACCGCGTTCGAGCGGGCGACGGCCGGCTCGAGCGCCACCCAGTCGATTGGCGCCCCGCGCTTCTTCGCCTGCTCGGGCATGTAGTTGTAGACGGTGAGCGCCAGCGGCACCTCGCCCGACACGACCATGTTGGTCAGCAGCGTGTGCCCCAGGCGGACCGAGACGCCGTTGGTGGCCGCCAGGGTCCGGAAGAACGTCACGCCCTGCTCCTGCCCGCCCATCACGTCCACGACCGACGCGAACCAGTCCTGATCCTTGGCCTCGATGCCGAGCTTCCCTTTCCATTTCGGATCGAGCAGATCCGCGTAGGTCTTCGGCAGGCTCTCCTTCGGCACGAGCGTCGTGTTGTAGGCCTGCACCCACACGGACAGGAGCGTCGCCGCCCACTGCCTGTGCGCGGGGACCGAGCCGGGCTGCAGGTCCGCGTGCAGCGGCGAGTCCACCGGCAGGAGCACGTTCTCGCGCGCCAGCGCCTCCATCTCCGGCGACCCGAAGTGAATGACGTCCACGTCGGCCCGCCCGGCCGCGGCCTCGGCCAGCGTACGCTGCAGGATCTTGTCGGTGCCCGCCCGCCACACGGTCACGGTGATGCCGTGCTGCGTCTCGAACGGCTCGATGAGGGTCGGAAGGTCCTTCTCGGCGATCGTCGTGTACAGCGTCAGCTCGCGGTCGCTGGACCCGCACGCCGCGAAGAGCACGAGGAGAAGCGCTACCGATCCCCGGCGCCGAACAGATCGGTGTAGAGGTTCTTCCATTTGTCGTACTCGTCGATCGAGACCCTCGCATCGACGAACACCATCGGCACCTTGTTCAGCGGCGTGTCGATCTTCCTGCTCGTGGGGACGAAGTCGCGCATGGCGATGATCTGCTGCCCCTCGGGACTGAGCTCGAAGTCGTAGTAGAGCAGGGCCGCATGCGGGTGCGGCGCGCGCCGCGCCACGGCAACGCCGTTGGGCCGCGCGATGGCGTTGCCGATCGTGAACCAGTCGATCGGCGCGCCTTCGCCGCGCATCTGCTCGGCCTTGTAGTTGTAGACGGTCAGCGCCAGCGGCACTTCGCCGGCGACGACGAGCTCGGTGAGGAGCGTGTGCCCCTTGCGCACCGAGATGCCGTTGGCGGCCACGATCTCGCGGAAGACGCGCGTGCCGCGCTCCTCGCCCAGCTCGCCGACGATGCCCGCCAGCCAGTCGGAGTCCTCCTGCTCGATGCCGAGCTTCCCTTTCCACTTCGGGTCGCGCAGGTCCTCCCACGTCTTCGGCAGGTCCTCTTTCCTGACCTGCTTCGTGTTGTACGCCTGCACGAACACGTTGAGCCTGGTACCGACCCACTCGCCGTGCGGGCGGATGGCCGGCGCGATCAGGTCGGCATGATGCGGGCTCTTCACGAGCTGCAGCACCTGCTCGCGGTGCAGCGACTCGAGCTCTGGGCCGTTGGTCTCGACGACGTCCACCGTGTAGCGGCCGGCGCGGGTCTCCTGCACCGCGCGGTTGAGGACCGCCTCGGAGCCGGCGCGCCACATCTCGGCGTCGATCCCGTATTTCTTCTCGAACGCCTCGACCACCGCGCCGATGTCGTTCGACTGCGCCGACGTATAGATCGTCAGCGCGCCCTCGCGCTTCGCGCCCTCGATCAGCCGCTCGAGCCGATCCGGTCCGTCGTACAGCGCCAGGTCGGCCGCGGTGACCGCGGCGGTCTCGGGGGCACGGCCGCAGGCGGCGGCCGCCATCAGGGCGGCGGCAATGAAGAGAGCTCTCATGGAGCCGTAGATTGTAGCCTGCTCTCTGGGCTACCATCGCCCCCGCGTTTTCCCAAGGAGGCAGCAGTGATCGGACGAATTCTCTCGGTTTTCGGCGCAGTCCTCGTGATGATCCTGTCGGCCGGCCCCGTGGCGGCGCAGGCGGTTCCTCCGGAGCTGCTGGCCTACCCCAACCTCGTCATTCTCAACGGCAAGGTGCTGACCGTGGACGCGCAGTTCACGGTGGCCGAAGCCGTGGCCATGCGGGACGGCCGCATTCTCGCCGTCGGCAGCAACGCCGACATCAAGCGCCTCGTGGGCCCACAAACCCGCGTCGTCGATGCCGCCGGCCGCAGCGTCGTCCCCGGCTTCGTGGACAGCGACGGCGACAACGCGTTCGCGGGCGGCGACCTCTACAAGGACACGATGGTGAACGGCAAGATCGGCACCCGCGTCCGCGACGACAGCGTGGCCGCGATGCTGAAGCAGGTCTCGGCGCTGGTCGCGCAGGCCGAGCCCGGCTCGCCGGTGTGGGTGCGGATGGCCGACGAGTGGATCGGGGAGCTGTCGAAGCTCACCGCGCGCGATCTCGACCTCATCGCGCCGACAAACCCGCTCAGCCTGGCGCTCTCGAGCTCCGAGGGCGTCGTCAACACCTTGATGCTGAATCGCGCGTTCGACGCGGGCCTGCCGCGCGGCCACATCGGAGTGGTCAAGAACTCCGCCGGGCAGCCGACGGGTCAGCTCTTCGGCGCCGCGATCGGCATGGTCGGGTGGAACCTGCGCGACTGGCCCGAGCTGAGCGACGCCATCTACGAGAGCCAGCTCAAGATCAACGCCAGCTTCCTGCGCGGCGGCGTGACGACGGTCACCGGCCACGCAAGCGGCTACACCGTCACGATCATGAACCAGCTCTATCACCAGGGCCGGCTGAACCTGCGCATCCGCCCGGATCTCGACTTCGCGCGCCAGAACCCGCTGGCCGCCCAGTTCATGCGCCGCACGCCGAACATGATCAACTTCGAGCTCGGCGACGGCATGATCCGCGTGGTCGGCGCCGCCGTCGGTCCCGTTGATGGCGCTTCCGACGACGGAGGGATCCTCACGCATCAGCCGAAGGTCCGGATTCCCGCCGGCGCCGGCGGCTCGCGCGTCGGCACGAACAAGTGGACCGGCTCCTCGTTCACCGGCCGCCAGTGGTCGGACCTGAAGCTCGATGAAAGGATGCAGACCGAGGCGGGCACGCTCTTCCTGATGCGCAAGCACGGCTGGAACATCGGCGGGAACCACAACATGGGCAGCCAGGCCGGCGCGATCGTCCTGCAGACGCTCGCCGACGCGGAGAAGCAGCCGGACATCAAGGTGAAGACCATGCTCGGGCGCAACGCGCTCGATCACAACCTGATCTGGGACGAGACGAGCATGACGCTCGCGCGCGAGATGAGCGACACGGTGGCCTTCGGCCTCAACGCGGAGCTCTGGAACCCGCGCGTCGTGCGCGGCGTGGAGATGCTGGCCGCCCAGTACGGCGACGGCCTGCACACGTCGCAGCCGGTGCGCGATCTGCTCAAGGAGGGCATCCGCGTCCACTTCGAAGGCGGCGACCCGGACGAGCCGCCGATGTGGCGCGCGCAGCGCTTCATCACGCGCGTCGCCCGCTACGCCACGCGGTCGGAGCGCGGCGGCCAGGCGGCGGCCAACGTCGTCTGGGGGCAGCAGCACGCGGTGACGCGCCAGGAGGCGCTGCGCATGATGACCATCGCCGCCGCGGCGTTCATCAACGAAGAGAAGATGCTCGGGTCGATCGAGAAGGGCAAGTACGCGGACGTCGTGATCCTGAGCGGCGACTACATGACACAGCCGGAGAACGAAATCGAGCGGCTGGAGCCTGTCATGACCATTGTCGGCGGACAGGTCGTGTACGAGATGAAATAGCCGGCAGCGGGCAGCCGGCGGCCGGCAGCGGCTGGCAGCACGTAGCCGGCGGCGAGCAGCCGGCACTGCCAGCTGCCCGCCGCCAGCTGCCTGCTTAGAAGAGCATCTTCACTCCAAACTGCAGCTGGCGCGGCGGCGTGGTCAGCCGCGTGATGCGGCCCGACCCCGGCACGCGCGAGCCGTTCGAGTTGAAGAGCACGGGCTCGCTCGGCGGCGCGAAGTTGGCGCGGTTGAACAGGTTGAAGATCTCGACGCGGAACTGCAGCATCACCGGGCCCGCCTGCTGGTTCTTGAACGTCGAGAAGTCCACCACGCGCAGGTTCGGCCCGCGCAGCACGTTCCGGCGCACGTCGCCAAACGTGCCCGCGGCCGGCAGCACGAAGGCCTCCGGATCGAACCACTGATCGACGCGGCCGGTGATGGCGCTCCCCGCATCGCGTCCCGGCGCCCAGCTTGGGCGCTGCATGTCGTTGTCGCTCTGGCGGTCGCCCGCGCGGTCGAAACCGATGCGCGGGTGGAACGGCATCCCGCTCGACATCGTGGCGATGCCGCCAATCTGCCAGCCCCTCGCCAGCGCGCCCGCCACGCCGCTCAGGTCCTGGCCGAACGGCAGCATGTAGACCGCGTTGAACACGACGTTGTGCGGCACGTCGAACGACGAGCGGCCGCGCTCGAACTCGATGTCCCACCAGTCCACTGCGCTACCCGCCGCGCCCTGGAAGTCGCTGCTCCCCTGCTGGCCGCCCGACCACGTGTCGGTGGAGCGCGAGTAGGTGTAGTTCGCCTGGAACTGCAGGCCGTCCTGGAAGCGGCGCTGCAGCGACAGCGTCATGCCGTGATAGTTCGAATCGGCGTCCGTGCGCCGCGTGCGGATGCGGCCCCAGCTCGGATACCGCAGCTGCGCGCCGGGCACGACCCGCTTCACGCCGTTGACGTACTCGGAGGGCGCCGCGTTCGGATCGCCGTAGAACGGCAGGTTCTCGCCCTTGGAGCCCATGTAGCCGACTTCGACCACGAAGTTGCCGGCGAGCTCGTGCTGCGTATTGAGGTACCACTGCACGGCATACGGCTGCTTCGTGTCGTAGAAGATGAACTCGGAGCGCTTCTGCACGGACGCGGACACCGTCGGGCTCGCCAGCAGCGTGGCCATCCCGGGGCCGAACACCGCCGGCTGGCGGATGTCCACGCCGGCGAAGTACGGATACAGGCGGAACGTGGTGCCGCGGTAGAACGACACGGTCAGCGGCTGGTAGAACATGCCGGCGCCGCCGCGGATGGTCGTCCGGTCGCCGAACGGCGTCCACGACGCGCCGACACGCGGCGCCCAGCCCATGCGCTTCGACGGATTGTCGAACATCGGCGATCCAGGCGTGATGCCCTGCGGTCCCGACTCGAGATCCTCCAGCCGCAGCAGGCCCGCCACCTTGCCGTTCAACTCCTCCGGCGTGGTGACGAACTCGTAGCGGACGCCGACGCTCAGGCTGAGCGTGTCGGCCATGCGGAAGTCGTCGTGCACGAACAGCGCCGCGTAGTTCTGCCGCATGTGCCGATCGGTGTCGGTGCCGGGCAGCACGCCGGTGAAGCGGTCGGCCTGCGCGGTGGCGCTGCGGTTCAGCCGCAGCATCTCCTCGAGGGTGCGGAAGCGGAACGCACCGCCGCGCCGCGACTCGGAGAAGCCGTCGAAGTGATACCGCTGATAGTCGAACCCGGCCTTCCACGTGTGGCGGCCGAGGTTGGCGGTGAACGTGTCCGACACCTGGTAGAGGTTCTGGACGTACTGCGCCGCGTCGTCGGGATTGCCGACGGTGGCGAGCAGGCCCGGCACCTCGATGTAGCCGAAATACGGCTCGTTGGCGAAGTACAGGTTGCGCGGCACGTCCACGAGCGACGTCGGCGTGATGTCGCGCGCCGTGCGGTTCACGGCGCCGCGCAGCTCGTTGAGCACGCGGCTGGTGAAGAGCCGCTGCCACTGCGTGGTGGTATAGCGTGTGTCGGTCTGCGTGACGTCGGTGGAGTGCGGGCCCGCGCCGTCGACCCAGATCTGGTTGTCCGCCCGGTCGCTCGACACGCGCAGGAGCAGGTTGTCGCCGGGCGACGCGGCCCAGTCCACCTTGCCGACGAAGAAATTCTCGTTGGTCGGCTCGGTCGGGGCGTAGGCGAACTCGGCGGTGCCGTCGCCGAAGTCGTGGCCCGTCGGAATCGGATAGAGCAGATCCAGATACGGCCGGATGATCGGGTGGACGCCGACGTTGCGCAGGCCGCCGCCGGGCGCCGGCAGGAAGCCGCGATGCGCGTCGGCGTTCGGCAGCCGCGCGAAGCGCGTCGTGCCGAGACGCTCCTGCAGGCCCTCGTAGCTGCCGAAGAAGAACAGCTTGTTGCGCAGGATCGGCCCGCCGAGCGTGCCGCCGAACTGGTTGCGCCGGAACTCCGGCGGCTGCCCGTCGTCGAAATAGCCGGCCGCGTCGAAGGCGCTGTTGCGGTGGAACTCGAACACGGTGCCGCGGAACTGGTTGGTGCCCGACTTGGTGACGGCGCTGATGATGCCGCCGGCCGCGCGCCCGAACTCCGCGCTGTAGCCGTGCGTCTGCACGCTGAACTCCTGCACGGTGTCGACGCCGAGCAGCACGCCGGCGACGCTCGACGGCGCCTTGTCGGCGATGTCGGCGATGTTCGTTCCCTCGAGCAGGTAGCCGGTCTGCTCGGGACGCGCGCCCGCAATCGAGATCTGCGTGCCGCCGAAACCGCCGGTGAAGTCACGGCCCGTGGAGCGGCTGACGCTCACGCCGGGCTGCAGGGTGGCGAGCTGCATGAAGCTGCGCCCGTTCAGGGGCAGCTCCGCAATCTGCTGGGTCGTCACCACGCCGCCGACCACGGCCGCGCTGAGATCGACGAGTGAAGACTGGCCGGTGACCGTGATCGACTCGCTGACCTGGCCGACGCTCATCGTCAGATCGACGGGAACGTCACGTCCGATCTGCACCACGACCTCGGCGGTCTCGACCGCCTGGAAACCGGACAGCTCACCGCGCACGCGGTAGCGCCCGGGCGCGATGTTGAGCGCCCGGTAGCGGCCGCTCTCATCGGTGACGAGCGAGCGCTGCACGCCGGTCTCGACGTTGGTCACCGCGATGGTGACGCCGGGAAGCACGCTCTTCGATTGATCGACGACCAGACCCGAGATGCTGCCGGTCGTGGACTGCGCCAATGCGGCGGTGGAGAGCCCCGCGAGGAGCACGACGGACGCGATCACCTTGCCGACTCGAAAGGCCACATTTACCTCCTGGGCGGTTGCGCGGGCGGTTCGAGTTGCATACTCTGGACGCATGCGGCGCCGTAGTCAAGCCGTCCTCCTCGTACTGGCCCTCGCGATCTGGGGCTCCCTCGCCGCCGCCCAGGCGAGCTTCTACTGCCCCATGCATCCCGACATCACGGCGAAGGCGGAAGGACGCTGCGCGCGCTGCGGCATGGCGCTCGTGCCCGGCGATCCGCTGGACGCGCGCGAGTACCTGGTGGACGTGAAGGCCACGCCGCAGGCGGTCAGGGCCGGACAGCCCGTGCGGCTGTCGTTCCTCGTCCGCGATCCGGACACGCGCCAGCCCGTCGGCAGCTTCGCGACCGTGCACGACAGGCAGTTCCACCTGTTCGTCGTCAGCCACGACCTCACGCACTACGACCACATCCACCCCGAGATGCAGGCCAGCGGTTCGTGGACCATCGACGTCACGCTGCCGAAGCCCGGGTACTACAAGCTGATCGCCGACTTCCTCCCGCTCGGCGGCACGCCGCAGGTGCTGCCGCGGCTGCTGGTCACCGCCGATCCCGGCGACCTCTCCGGCGCCCGCGCGAAGCTCGAACGCGAAGGCTTGCAGAAGACGGCGGGCTCGATGAACATCGCGCTCTCGCTGCCGGAGGACGGCCTCGTCGCCGGCCGTGACGAAACGCTCCGCTACCATGTCGTGGACGTGAAGAGCGGGCAGCCGGTCACCGACCTCGAGCCGTATCTCGCCGCGTTCGGCCACACGCTGGTGCTCAGCGAGGACACGCTCGACTACGTGCACGCGCATCCGGTGGAGCAGCTGCCTGAAACGATCGAGGCGGCAGCCGGCGGACCGGACCTGACCTTCAAGGCCCGCCTGCCGAAGCCGGGACGCTACCGCCTCTGGACGCAGCTGAAACGCGACGGGGTGGTGACGACGGCGAGTTTCACGGTCGAGGCGTCGTCGGCGACCGCATCACGCTGAGCGTGACGCGCGGCGCGCTCGCGCCGGCCGACTCGGCCACCAGCGACACGACGCTGCCGGCGGGCAGCTCCACCGGCTCGCGCATGACGAGCGACAGCGGCCACTCCGCGCGGAGCTGCGGAATCCACATCAGCACTTCGGTGGACTCGTCGGGCCGCTCCACGCGCAGCTCCATCGACGTCACGGAGCTGTCGAGCGCCGGATAGAGCGCCCACACGCTCGCCGGCTGCTTGATCTGCACGCTGCCCCGCGCCGCGCCCGTCTTCACCGTGGCCGCCTCCACCACGATGTCGCCGAGGCGGCCGCGCGCCTCCGCCGCCGCGAACGTCAGCTCCAGCGTGGAGGCGTCCACCTGCGGCGCATCGGCGCCGCGGTAGTACAGCTCCACGGTGACGTCGCCCCGGGCCGGAAGCTGGAACGCGTGCGTGGTGGGCGGCGCCATGACGTGCTGCCACGGGAGCCAGGAGCCAATCCATTGATTACCTGCGAACACCCGAGCGCCGCGCAGCACGCGCGAGTTGCCCGGCAGGAGCTGCACGCGCGCGATCGTCTTTCCCGCGGCGGCGCCCGCGCGCACGGTCACGCGGCGGACGACCAGGTGCTCGCCCGCGGGCACCGTCTGCGGCGGCAGCGCGATTGTGGCGGGCGCTGGACCGGGCGAGTGGTGGTGCGCATGGGAGGCGTCGATGACCGGCGGCAGGTCGGCCTGGTCGCCGCGCGGCATTCCGCCATCGAGCCACACGAGCAGCGTCTCCATCTCGCGGGCGTTGAGGCTCGGGTCGCTCTCGTACTGGCCGTAGCCGCGCGCGACGATTGCGGGCGGCATGCGGCGCTCGACGATCTCCTCGCGGATGGCGCGGCCCCAGGCGCGCACGTCGGGATAGGCCGCGAGCGGCACCGACAGGCCGCCCGACCCGTGGCAGGGCTCGCACTTCCGCTGCAGGATGCGGATGACTTCCTTGTTGTAGGAGACGTTGATGTCCACAGGGTCGTGCGCGCGCACGGGCGTCGCGATGACGGCCAGGAGGAGAAGCAGGCCCGCAGCGGCCGCGACCAGGATCCTCATCGCGCGAAGCAGTAGAAGCGGCCCGCCCCGCCGCCGGGAGCCGTGTTCGCGCAGCTCTGGGTGTTGTGCGCGGCGTTCCAGGACGCCAGGGCACCCGCGGTGCTCTGGTTGGGGCCGAAGCCGTCGGAGTGTCCGACCACCCCCCTCACCGTGGTGGACTCCGAGGTCCAGTCCGAGCACGTCAGCCCGGCGGCGACGGTGCCGTCGGCGTTCGAGCCGGTCAGGATGTCGTGCTGGTTGGGCGCGGGCGATCCGGTCCACTGCCCGTTGATGCGCTGGCCGCGCTCGTCCACGAACACCGACGCGTCGCCGGAGCGGGGATGGAGCTCGGCGACGTTGTTGGCCACGAGCACCTGGTTCGCGTTGAACCACGGGCCGCTGCCGATGCGGTCGCGCGCGTGCGTGGCCTGGTTCCCGTTCGCCGGGTCGCGCTCGACCGAGAGATAGGCGCGCCACGTGCGCGTCCCCTGCCCCACGGCGGCCGCCAGCCGCTGGCACGTGGCGTCGGCGCCGGCGAGGCCGCCGAGGTTGCCGGTGACGCTCGTCGCGCTGGTGACGAAGAAGCCGAGCGACGGACCCGACGGTCCACCCGGCGAGCCGTCGTCGCCGCATCCGGCCGCCGCAAGCGCCGCGGCGAACACGCTAGCGGCGCTGCGACTTGTAACGCTCATACCGCCTGTCGCTCTCGGTGAGGTAGGTGCCCCACGGACGCGGGTCCGCGGCGTTCCAGTACAGCGGATCGCCGGGCAGCCGCTCGTTGAGCAGGCCGCGGTCGTCCAGGTGCACCTTCGACGCGGGGCCGTTGGTGTCCGTGCAGGTGTTGTAGAGGGGTCTCAGCTCCGGGCGCGTTTCCTTGTCGAGCTCGAACGTCATCCTGGCGTGGATGGGCCGCACGAAGACGTCCGGGTCGTAGAGCGTAATCTCGCCCTCGATGCGGTCGCCCACGCGACGGTAACGCTCCACGCTCTCGAGCGTGTCGGTGAACTCCGACAGCCCGCCCTTCCAGCCGCGGATCTGATTCGTGTGGACGATCAGCGTGTCGCCGTTCCAGAAGCCGACGGACTCACCGTGCCACTTCGTGAACTCGGCCTCCGGCGGACTGTGCCCGCTGCCGTCGGTATAGATCCACCGCGTGGTGTTCGAGCCGTTGCCGGCGCCGAGCGTCCACACCCGATCGGGGGTGACGATGAACTCCTCGGCTTCGAGCGAGGCGAAGAAACCGCCGGGAAGGCAGAAGGCGCCGGGCGACCACACGCGTCCTTCCGCGTAGGCCTTGACCTCCTGCACGAAGTACTCGCGGTACTTCGGCGTGAGCAGCGAGGCGACGTAGCTGGCCGGGTTGCCGCCGCCGGTGAGTCCCGCGGGACCGCCGGCCCAGCGGCCGCTCCAGTCGGGCACGGTTGCGCGCGTGTGCTTCGTGCCGCCGCGCGCTTCCTCGAGCCACGCCTGGTAGTGATCCCACGCGGTGGTGAACGGGTACGGGGTGGCGAGGTTCAGCGCGCCGGCCTTGCCGGTGCCCGGCGACCCGTACGCGCGCGCGCCGGCCTCCTGGCCCGTGCCGCGCCCGCCGCTGTCGAAGTCGATCGCCATGCCGCGCAGCTGCGCCACGGTGTTGTTGCGGTAGTACGCCGGATCGGTCCACAGCGCCTGGTCCTTGTGGAAGTCCGTCGTCGTGAAAATCGTGGTCTGGGCGACCGCCGGGCCAGCGATCAGCGTTGCCACCACGAACGCCGCGGCCTTCACTGATAGACCTTTCCGTCGGCGGCGGTGATCGTCACGTAACTGCCGCCCGGGCGCCCGTCCTTCAGCGGGTAGAGCTCCACCGAAATCCTGTCGCCCGCCTTGAACGTCCCCTGGCCGATGCCGCGGCGAATCATGTTGGGGATGTTCGACATCTCGATCCAGTAGTTCTGCGTCTCGCCGTTCGCGCCCTTCACGTCCACGTAGAGAAAGACGTGCGGGTTCCGGAAGACGAACTCGGTGACCGTGCCCTCCATGGTCACGGCCTTCGAGTGATCGAACATGGCGTGGGAATGATGGGACCACGCCGGCGAGGCGACGGCCAGCGCCAGCGCAATTGCGAACAGGACCCTCGGTGTCATGCTACGCCTCCTCAGGCTGCAGCTCCGCGAGCTCCGCTTCGTAGGCCGCGTCCATCCGCGACTGGAGACCCCGGCGCGCCAGGGCCTCGGAGAACCACTGGCGGATGCGCGGCGACTCGTCAGCGTAATCGATCTGGTCGCCGCCGAGACGCTGCGAGATCCAGGCCTTGGGCACCCCCTGCGCGTTGCGGATCGACACGCCTTCCGCCTTGAACGCCAGGTACCGGGCCTGGGTGGTGCCGGTGTTGAAGTGCTGGTGGTACCAGAGGTTGGGCGGCACGATCAGCGAGCCTTCCTTCCACTCGTACCGCTGCGGCTCCTCGCCTTCCGCCCACATCAGGCTGTAGCCCTCGCCGCTCATGATGATGACGTGCGCGCCCGGGCCGTGCGCGTGCGCCTTCTTGTACGTCCCCACCGGGAACTGCGAGATGTGGCTGTTCATGTGGCCTTTGGCCATGCTGAACCGGATGTGCCCGCCGCCGGCGCCGCGCTCCTTCGCCGCAATCAGCGGCAGGTTGATCGCATCCGCCACGAAGTTGGTGTCGAGCAGCAGTCCGCGCTGCTCGCCGCGGTTGGCGAAGTACTCCGGCTCGCCGTTGAACCGGTCCTTGAACTCGTAGCGGCTGTTGAAGACGAAATCCAGGTCGCCGAACGAGTTGATGATGACCGGCGCGTTGGTCACCGCCACATAGCGCGCCGGCTCGGCGCCGGACCCGTTGAAGTGCTGGTGCCACGCGTTGAGCGGGATGGCGAAGATCGCGCCCGCCTTCCACTCGAACGTGATGCGCTTGCCGCTGTCGTTCCACACGGCGGTCGAGCCGCGCCCGTCGAGCACGTAGATCATCTCCTCGTAGAGCTGCCGCTGCGGCGCCAGCTCCCTGCCGGGGGGAATCTCGCAGACGTAGCAGTCGTTGGAGGTGCGCGAGGCGTCGTGGTTGAGAAAGACGCCGCGGCCGCCGCGGCGCGCCCACGGCTCGAGCTCCACCGTGTGCAGGTCGCGGACGTAGAAGGAGCTGATGATGTCGAGCCCCTCCGCCTTCACCCACCGGGTGTAGGGGGTCTCCTTCTCGGTCGCGAACTTCTTCGCGAGGTCTTCGGATACGAGGGCGTCGCTGGCCACGCAGGGTCCTTTACTTACTCGTGGTTGAAGTTCGTGTCTTCCCGCGCCTCGTAGCCCTCGGCGCCTGGCGCCGGCTCGCTCGGCCGCTTCTCCACCGTCTTCTGGAACAGCATGTTCATGAAGAGGAACATCGGCTTCGTCTTCATGACCAGCGCGCGCGCCGGCTTCGTCGCGCTGGCGTTGAAGTGCTGGTGCACGCAGTTGTTGTGCACGACGGCCACGTCGCCCGCCTTCCAGTCGTAGCGGATGCCGTCGTGAATCTCGTAGCCCTCGCCGTCGAGGATGTAGAACGCCGCCTCGTTGACGTGGCCGTGCTTCTGGTTGCGGCCGCCCGGCGCGTACTCCTCGAGGTGGATGTGCAGCGTCTGCGTCAGCCCGTCGATCGGCTCGACGAAGTGCTTGCTGAACGTCTGCGGCCCGTCGTTGAAGTGCAGCTCCGTGCCGCGGATGACGCGCGGCTGGGCGCGCAGGCGCGCGAGCTCGGCCTTCAGGCCGTAGTCGCCCTCGATGCCGCGCACGAACAGGCGCGGCTTCTTGCTCGTAATGTGCGATTCCTTGCCCATTGTGTCACCCCTACCCGTTGTCACGCACGACCGCCTGGCCGCGCAGGAACAGATCCGACCAGAGCTTCGACCACTTCTCGTCCTCGTCGAGGACGATGGCCGGGTCGATCGTTTCGAATGGAAAATCGTTGAGGTGCGAGTCCACGGCGTTGCTGGCCGGCACGCGGTTGCGCTGCTTGAGGATCTCCTGGCCCTCGCGCGACAGCACGAAATCGGTGAAGAGCAGCGCCGCGTGCGGCCGCGGCGCGTGGCGGGCGACGCCGATCGCGTTCGGGCGGCCGAAGGTCGGCGCCAGCGCCTTCCAGCGGATGGGCGCACCCTGCACGGCCACCCGTTCGGCGTTGTGGTTGTAGACGTTGGCGGCGATCGGAATCTCGCCCGAGGCGACGAGCTGGCCGATGAGCGTGTGGCCGCTGCGGATCTGCGGCTTCGCGGCCGCCAGCGCCCGGAAGTACTGCAGCCCCTTCTCCTCGCCCATGTGCTTGACCATCGCGCCGAACCAGTCCACGTCGCCAGCCTCGAGGCCGATGCGCCCGACGAAGCGCGGGTGCAGCAGGTCGTCGTAGCTCGCCGGCACCTCCTCGGGCGTCACGAGGTTGGTGTTGTAGGCGATGGTGAAGAAGTTGAACCGGTCGGCCACCCACTGGCGGTGCGGCGGGAATGCGCCGGGCGGCAGGTCCGCGAAGTGCGGGCTGTTGAAGGTATCGAGCAGGCGCTCGCGATAGAGCGCCTCCATCTCGGGGCCGTTGGTCTCGAAGACATCGCAGTTGAACCGGCCCGCGCGCGCTTCGGTGGCGCCGCGCTGCACCACGCGCTCGCTCGCCGAGCGCCACAGCTCCGTCCTGACCCCGTACGTCTTCTCGAACGCCTCGCAGAGCGGCGTCGAGTCCTGCGTGTTGAGCGAGGTGTAGATCGACACGAGCCCCTCGCGCGTCGCACCCTCGAGAAGGCGCGCCTCGCGCTCCGCGCCCTCCATCATGTAGACGGCGGCGTTGGTCGCGTCCGCGGGCGCGGACGACGGCCGTCCGCAGGCGGCGAGCGGCGCCGCGGCCAGTCCGGCCACGAACGCGCGCCGGCCGAGGAAAATGGGGTCGGGAGTCATTTTTCGAGGACAGTTGTCCGCCCGCGCAGATACGCCTCGACGACCTCCGCGTTCAGTTCCACCGAGGGGTCGTACTCCGGCGCGTCCTCGATCTGCTCGAGATCGTTCAGCCCGCTCGCCTTGAAGATGCGGTTGATGACCGAGATCAGCCGCACCGGCTTGTCCGCGCTCGCGTTGACGTGCTGGTGAATCGTGTTCGGCGGCACGTAGATCACGTCGCCCGCCTCCCACTCGAACCGCTTCACTTCGTCCTGCGGCTTCCAGTGATA
>VFYY01000093.1 GCA_016871375.1 Acidimicrobiia bacterium | reverse complement strand
GACGGAGGCGCCGTCGGCGGGGACCTCCACGCCAGACGGGTCCACGACCCTGAGCTCGCCCGAGGTGATGAGCTCCACGCCCTGCCGTGCCTTGATGCGCGCGCGTGCGGCCGGGTCGAGCGCCGCGTGCTCCGGCCGCGGCTCGCAGACGGCGATGCACGGCGTGGTTTCCGTGAGGCCGTACACCTGCGTGATCGTCCAGCCCAGCCCCTGCTCGATGGCTTCGATCGTGGCCGCCGCCGGTGGGGCTCCCGCCGTCAGCACGCGGACGCCCGCCGGCACATCCTGCCGCGCGGCCGCGGGTGCGTGTGCCAGGCCGATCAACACCGTCGGCGCCGCGCACATCATCGTCACGCGCTCGCGGCGGACGAGATGGAACGCCTGGACCGGGTCGGCCTTCGGCAGGCAGACGTGCGTGCCGCCGACCGCGGTCACGATCCACACGAACGTCCAGCCGTTGGCGTGGAACATCGGCAGCGTCCAGAGGTAGCGGTCGGCCGGAGACATCGGCACGTGGACCAGCGTGCCGACGGCATTCGTCCAGGCGTTGCGGTGGGTGATGACGACGCCCTTCGGGCGGGAGGTCGTTCCGCTCGTGTAGTTGATGGTCAGCCGGTCGCGCTCGCCAATCTCCGGGCGCACCGGCGCGGGCGGCGTGGCGGCCACGAGGTCTTCGTAGCCGAGCCACCCGTCGCGCGCGCCCTGCAGCGACACGAAGCGCTCGACGTTCGGCAGGCCGGCGCGGATGCCGTCCACGGCGTCCAGGTGCGCGTCGGCCGCGCAGACGACGCGCGCGCCGCTGTGATTGATCAGGTAGGTGAATTCCCCGGCAGAGAGCCGGTAATTGATCGGCACGAGCACCGCGCCGATCTGAGGGACGGCGTAGAACGACTCGAGCTGCGCGTGGATGTTGCTCGAGATGTACGCCACGCGATCGCCCTGCCGGATGCCGAGCCGCTGCAGCGCCGTGGACCAGCGATCGCAGCGGTCGAAGAACTGCCCGTACGTCCACCGCTCGTCGCCGTCCACGACCGCTTCGCGATCGGCGTACAGCCGCCGCGCGCGGCGCATGAACTCGAGCGGCGTCAGAGGCGTTTCCACGGCCCTGACTCTAACTCAGGTCGCTAAGGAAAGATCTTTCCCGGGTTCAGGATGCCGTTCGGGTCAAACGCCGCCTTCACGCGCTTCATGAGGGCGATCTCCTCGGCGGACAGCTCGATCGGCAGATAGGGCGCTTTCGCGAAGCCGATGCCGTGCTCGCCGCTGATGGAGCCCTCGAGCGCGACCACCTGCTCGAACAGCTCCCGTTCGGCCTGCCGCGCGCGCGCGCGCTCGGCGGCGTCGGCGCGGTTGACCATCAGGTTCACGTGGATGTTGCCGTCGCCGGCGTGGCCGAACGACGCGATGCGCAGCCGGTGGCGCTCCTTCAGATCCTGGACGACGGCGAACAGCTCCGGCACGCGGCCGCGCGGGACGACGACGTCGTGGTTGATCTTCAGCAGGCCGGTCGCCCTGAGCGCGAGCGAGATGAGCCGCCGCAGGTTCCAGAGCCGCTCGCGCTCCTCGTCGCCTGCCGCGAGCGTCACCCGGATCGCGCCCACGTCGCGGCAGGCCGCCACCACGCGGTCGATGTCTTCGTCCACCGCCGCCTGCGTGCCGTCCGCCTCGATGATGACCACCGCGCCCGTGCCGGGCGGCGCCAGGTCCTGCCCGGTGTGATCGCGGACGGCGCGCAGAGAGTCCGCGTCCACCAGCTCGATCGCGGCCGGCACGACGCGCCGTTCGATCAGCGCGGACACGGCGTCAACCGCGGCCTGGATGTCGGCGAACATCGCCATGGCGGTCGCTCGCGCCGGCGGCTTCGGAATCAGCCGCAGCGTGACGCGCGTGATGATGGCGAGGGTCCCCTCCGATCCGACGAGCAACTGCGTCAGGTCGTAGCCGACGACGTTCTTCACGGTCTTCGAGCCGGTCTCGACGATCGCTCCCGTCGGGAGCACCGCTTCGAGGGCCAGCACGTACCGCTTCGTCGTGCCGTACTTGAACGCGCGGGGGCCGCCTGCGCACTCGGCCACGTTCCCGCCAATCGACGAGATCTCGAAGCTGGCCGGGTCGGGCGGATAGAACAGGCCCACGGCTTCGACCGCGCGCTGCAGCTCGGCGGTGATGACGTTCGGCTCGACGACCGCAAGCAGGTTGGTCTGGTCGATCTCGAGGATGCGGTTCAGCCGCTCCATGGAGAGGACGATCCCGCCCTGCGTCGGCACGGCACCGCCGGTGTAGCCGGTGCCCGCGCCGCGGACGACGAGCGGGACGCGGCGCTCGTTGCAGAGCGCCGCGATGGCCGAGATTTGTTCAGTGTCGGCTGGAAGGACGACGGCGTCAGGGGGATGGCCCTGGCCGAGCGCGTCCTGCCCGTAGAAGGCGAGCGCGTCCGGATCGGAGCGGACGAAGTCCGCCCCGACTATGCCCTCGCAGGCTGCAGCGATTCCGCGAACCTGAGAAGCCGTGTGGCCCCCTCGCGCAGCGCGTCCATCGACGTCGCGTACGAGATGCGGACGAAGCCCGGCGCGTCGAACGCCTCGCCCGGCGTCAGCGCGACGTGTTCCTTCTCGAGCAGCTGCTGCGCAAACGCGAACGTGTTCGGCACGTCGGGCGTCAGCAGGCCCGAGACGTCCGGGAACAGATAGAACGCGCCGCTCGGCTTCACGCACTTCACGCCCGGGTGCGCCGTCAGCCACGCGTGGATGTTGTCGCGCCGCTTCCGGTACTCGACCAGCATCGCGTCCACCGCGTCCTGCGGACCCTGCAGCGCCGCGAGCGCCGCCTTCTGCGTGATCGAGCAGATGTTCGTCGTCGACTGCCCCTGAATGAGGTTGAAGGCGGAGGTCAGTTCCTTCGGCGCCACCGTCCAGCCGCAGCGCCAGCCGGTCATCGCGTACGACTTGGACGCGGAGCCGGCGAGCACGGTCCGGTCGCGATGACGATCGAACAGCACCTTCACCAGGTTGTGCGGCACCTTCTCGTAGATCAGCTGCTCGTAGCAGAGGTCGATGATGACCCAGACGCCCTTCTTCGCCGCGGCGTCCGCAATCGCGGCGACCACGTCCTCGCTGATCAGGCCGCCGGTCGGGTTGCACGGCGAGTTGAGGATGATGCCCTTCGTCTTCGCCGTCATCGCGCTGATGATGGCGTCGGCGTGCAGCGCGAACGCGTCATCCGGCGTCGTGTGGACGACCACGGGCGTCGCGCCGACGAGCTTCACCTGCTCGGGAATGGTCGGCCAGTACGGCGCGTGGGTGATGACCTCGTCGCCCGGGTTGAAGAGCGCCATCGCGATGTTGAAGAGCGCATGCTTGCCGCCGACGGTCATCAGCACTTCCGTGGGCGCAACCTCGACGCCGTAGTCACGCTTGTACCGGTCGGCCACTGCCTGCCGCAGCTCGGGGATGCCCGGCGTCACCGTGTAGCGCGTGAAGTTGGCGTCGATCGCCGCCTTCCCCGCCGCCTTCACGTGCTCGGGCGTCGGGAAATCGGGCTCGCCGGCGCTGAAGTCGACGACATCGACGCCGGCGCGGCGAAGGCGGTCGGCCTCGGCGGCGACCTTCAGCGTGGCGGATGGTTGTACCTGCGCGAGCCTTTCTGCGAACATATGTCTCCTGTTCCACGTTCCATGTTCCTGGTTCCATGTGCTTCGAACCCGGAACTTGGAACCCGGAACCGCGAACTACTGGACCACTCCTGCTTCCTGCTTCCGTCGCAGCCACTGCTCGACGGCCGGGGGCACCAGCCCGCGGACTTCCCCACCGAGCTTGAACACTTCCTTGATCAGCCGGGAGCTCAGATACGTGTACTGCTCGGCCGGCATCATGAACACGGTCTCGAGCGTCGGCTCCAGGTGGCGGTTCATCAGCGCCATCTGGAACTCGTACTCGAAGTCCGAGACCGCGCGAAGTCCGCGCACGAGCGCGCTGGCGCGCCGGCGCCGGGCGTAGTCCACGAGCAGTCCGTCGAAGGTGTCCACCTCGACGTTCGGATACTCGCGGAACACCTCGTGGATGATCGTCACCCGCTCCGCCGGCGTGAACAGCGGCTGCTTCTCCGCGTTCACCAGCACGGCGACGATGACGTGCTCGAACAGGTGCGCGCTGCGCAGGATGATGTCGACGTGGCCGTTGGTCAGCGGGTCGAAGGACCCGGGGAACACGGCCAGGCGTCCGGTCGGCGCGGCTGGTGTCATCGTCATCTCATGGCGGGTCCGCCCGGCGGCGGATTCCTTCGCCGGGCGGGACCCGCCCTACGTACGCAGGCCGGGTTCCGCGACGCGCGGACGATCACAAGTCGCGGACCCGGCGCAAAAACGTGAGAGTGCTGGCGCCGGATGTCACGTCGCGCCGCCGGGCCAGGCGCGGCGGCAGCTCCGGCTCGCGCCGCGTGGCCCGCTCGAGAACAATCATGCCGTCCTCGCCCAGGCGATCCGCCGCGGCCTCGAGCGCGGGCGTGACCGCGTCCTGATACGGGGGATCCAGCAGCACCAGATCGAACGTCGCGTCCGGCGGCAGCCGCCGCAGCACCGACGCCACGTCACCGCGATGAATAGTATAGCCCTGCTCCACGCCGCAGGCGGCGAGGTTGGATTGTATGAGTGACACGGCGCGGGCGTCCCGTTCGACGAACGTGACGTGGGCGGCGCCGCGGCTGAGCGCCTCGATCCCGATCGCGCCGGTCCCGGCGTAGCCGTCGAGCACGCGCGCGCCGGCGACCCGCGGCGCGAGGATGTTGAAGAGCGTTTCGCGCAGCGTGTCCGATGTGGGGCGCACGCCCTCCCACGACGGCGTCTTCAGCCGGCGCCCCTTGAACTGTCCGGCAATGACTCGCATCAACTCAACTCCCAACTTCCAATTCCCAAATCCCAAGTCTTGGGAGTTGCGTCTTGGGAGTTGGGCGTTGACACCCTACCCAACCTCGATGAGTCCAAATTGCCGCGGCCAGCGCTCCCGCACGAACTGCAGCAGATCGCCGCTCAGCCCGCCGCGATCCACCAGCGCCCGCGCTTCGGCGTGCGCCTCTTCCATGATGGCGCGGTCGCGCACGAGGTCGCCGGTCCGCAGCGTCGGCAGTCCCGACTGGCGCGTGCCGAAGAAGTCGCCCGGGCCGCGCAGCTCGAGGTCGCGCTCCGCAATCACGAACCCGTCGGTCGTGTCCGCCATCGCCTTCAACCGCTCCCGCGCATCGTCGGTCCACGGCGCCTGATAGAGCAGGATGCAGTGCGATTCCCACGCGCCGCGCCCGACGCGCCCGCGCAGCTGGTGAAGCTGCGACAGCCCGAACCGCTCGGCGTGCTCGACGACCATGATCGAGGCGTTGGGCACGTCCACCCCGACTTCGACCACGGTCGTGGAGACGAGGATGTGAATCCGGCCCGCGGCGAACTCGTGCATGATGCGCTCCTTCGCATCCGCCTTCATGCGGCCGTGCAGCAGCGCGATGCGGTACGCCGGGAAGACGTCCGTCTGCAGGTGGTCCGCCATCTCGGTGGCCGACTTGAGATCGATCTTCTCCGACCCCTCGATGAGCGGATAGATGACGTACGCCTGGCGGCCGGCGTCGAGCTGCTCGCGAATGAGCCGGTAGATCTCGTCGCGCCGCGACTCCGGCTTCACCCACGTCTGCACCGGCGTGCGGCCGGGCGGCAGGTCGGCGATCTTGGAGACGTCGAGCTCGCTGTAATCGGTGAGCGCCAGCGTCCGCGGAATCGGCGTCGCCGTCATCAGCAGGACGTCCGGACGCAGTCCTTTCGCGCGCAGCGCCGCGCGCTGCGCCACGCCGAAGCGATGCTGCTCGTCGATGACCACGAGCCCGAGCTCGTGGAACGTGATTGCGTCCTGGACCAGCGCGTGCGTCCCGACGATCAGGTTCGTCGTGCCGCGCTCGATGTGCGCGTGCAGCGTGTGCTTCTTCAGTCCCGGGGTGCTCCCCGTCAGCAGGTCCACGCGGAAGCGCGACGGCGCCAGCAGCTTCGCGATGTTGGCGTAGTGCTGCGCCGCCAGGATCTCGGTTGGCGCCATGAACGCCACCTGCAGGCCGTTCTCCATGGCGACGATCGCCGCGAGCAGGGCGACGATCGTCTTTCCCGCCCCGACGTCGCCCTGCAGCAGCCGGTGCATCGGCTTCGGCAGCAGCATGTCGTCCACGATCTCCTTCACCGCCTGCCGCTGTCCCGGCGTCAGCTTGAAGGGGAGCACTCTTGCCGCCGACGCGCGGATGCGGTCGTCCACCTTCGGCACGAACGGCTTCAGCTCGATGGTGCTCTCGTGGCGGCGCCACGCGTGGCCGATCTGAAAGAGGAAGAACTCCTCGAAGATCATCCGGCGCTGCGGCGGGGTGCGGAACGCGTTGAGGAGGTCCACCGGCGCCTCGTTCGGCGGGAAGTGGGACTGCTCGATGGCCGCGCGGCGCGGCACGAGTTGCAGCCGCTCGCGCATCTCCGCCGGCAGCAGGTCGGGAATCGCCTGCGGCAGCTCCTCGAGCGCCTGCAGGACGATCTTCCGCTGCATGTTGGGCGTCACGGTGCCGGTCTTCTCATAGAACGGCACCACGCGCGCCGTCTTCACGCCCGTGCCAAGGAACGCCGCCGAGGCGTTCCGGGAGATAGCGTCATCACCGACGAGCTCGTACTCGGGGTTCATGAAGTGGAGGCCCGTCGAGTCGAGCTTCACCTCGCCGAAGATCACGACCGCGGCGTGCGCCATCAAAATGTCTGCCAGGTAGGGCTGGTTCATCCACGTGCAGCGGATCGCGCCGCTCGCGTCGCCGACGACGGCGTTGAAGATCTTGAAGCCGCGCCGGCGCGTGCTCGTCAGGCGCGCGCTCTTGATCTCGCCGAGCACGGCCGCCTTGTGGCCCGGACGCAGCGACGCGATTGGCTGCATCCGGCTCCGGTCCTCGTAGCGGAACGGAAGGCGGTACAGCAGGTCTTCGACGGTGACGAGACCGGCGCGCTTGAGATCGGCCGCCTTCCGCGGACCGACGCCTTTCAGGAACTGGAGTGGCGTGTTGAGGTCGATGGCGGCTATTGGACCACCACCGCCTGCCCCTGGCCTACTTCAATCTGACGGATGTTGGCGGGAAGCGCAAACGGCGCGTCGAGGCGCACCCCCTGCGGCCGCTCCGGCGTGCGCGAGTAGTACGTGAGCAGCTCCTGCACGATCGTCGGCGATACCGGGACGCCGGAGACGTACGCGCCCTGGAGATCGAAGCGCCCGACGCCGTCGCGCGCCTGCAGGATGCCGGTGACGCTCAGCGGCACCCTGCCGCCGAGGAGGCTGAAGGGATCCAGGCTGCTGCCGCTCGAGCGGCCCTTGCCGAGCGCCGCCAGATCGATCATCGCCTGCCCCATTACCTTGCCCTGGCCGACGGCGGTCACCTGCGGCTGGCTGAGGCCTGCGGGCAGCAGCGGCTGCGCCGCGTACGCGAACCAGGAGTTGACCTCGTCTTCGGTGAGCGCGGTGCGCCGCGCGCCGACGCGCTCGTTCGATTCGGCCTGCTGCTGGATCAGCGCCAGCTTGCGCGCGAAGCGATCGGCGTGCTGTTTGGAGACCGTGGCGGCCTGGAGCGGAATGAGCGCGAAGACCGCGGGAATGGCGAGGAAAACAGATCTCCTCTTCATTTTTCGAGTGTAGCACCCCGCCGCCATACGCAGCTTGATCTTCGCCTTCTGTTCGCATATAGTCTGGCCACCTCTGCCGAACGCAGAGCGACAGGAGGACCGCCGTGCTTCCGCTCACGAAACGTCAGCGCGAAATCCTGGATTACCTGAACGAGTTCATCCAGCAGCACGGGTACGCGCCGAGCCTCGAGGAGATCGGGCGCCGCTTCAACCTCTCCTCGCTCGCCACCGTCCACAAGCACCTCACGAACCTGCAGGAGAAGGGGTTCATCCGCCGCGCGTGGAACCGCAGCCGATCGGTTGAGCTGGTGCCGACGCGGGTCGGCGGGCGCGCCGTCGAGCTGCCGCTGCTCGGGTTCGTCGCCGCCGGCGCGCCGATCGAGGCGGTCCCCGGCAGCGAGACGATCGCGGTGCCCGAGAACCTGGTCGGCAAGAAGGACAGCTACGTCCTGCGCGTCAAGGGCGACTCGATGATCGACGAGCAGATCCGCGACGGCGACTTCGTCGTCGTCGAGGACCGCAAATCGGCCGACAACGGCGAGATGGTGATCGCGCTCGTGGGCGGCCTCGAGGTCACGCTGAAGAAGTTCTACCGCGACAACGGCAAGGTGCGCCTGCAGCCGGCGAACCCGGCGATGCAGCCGATCGTGCTCGACCCCGACCAGGTCCAGGTCCAGGGCGTCGTCGTCGGCGTGATGCGCAAGTATTAACGGATACAATCGCTCTCCATGAGCGATCAGTCCGAGCGCAAGCAGATCAACTTCACGATCGTCCCGGACGAGCAGCCGGGCGGGCCGCGGATCTACGCGAACTTCTGCTCCATCGCGCACACCCCCTTCGATTTCACGCTGACCTTCTGCGAGGTGATGCCGCTCTCCGACAAGGAGGTGCGCGAGGCCGAGGCGCAGCACGTGGTGCGCGCGCCGGTCCGCGCGCGCGTGGTCGTGCCCGTGCAGTTCGTGCCGAATCTCATCACCGCCCTGCAGGAGCACATGCGCGTCTTCGCCGAGTCGTACTCCAACGTCGGCTGGAACAAGGAGCCGATCCATTGAAGATCGACGAGTGAAGACTGCAGATTGAAAACCGCCCAGACGACCCGGCGCATCATCGAGACGCTGTCCCGGCAGCACCCGCACGCCGACACCGAGCTGCACTACCGCAACGCCTTCGAGCTGCTGGTGGCCACCATCCTCTCGGCGCAGTCAACCGACGAGCGCGTGAACCTGGTGACGCCCGCGCTCTTCAAGCGGTATCCCGACGCGCACGCCCTGGCACGGGCGGCCCGCGCGGAGCTCGAGCCGCTGATTCTCTCGACCGGGTTCTTCCGCCAGAAGTCGAAGTCGCTCGTCGGCATGGCGCAGCAGCTCGTCGCCGATCATCGCGGTGCCGTCCCCGCGGACATGGACGCGCTGACGAAGCTGCCCGGCGTCGGCCGCAAGACGGCGAACGTCGTCCTCGGCCACGCGCTCGGCGTCCCGGGCCTGCCGGTCGATCGCCACGTGCTGCGCGTGTCCAACCGGATCGGCATCGCCTCGAGCGACGATCCCGTGAAGGTCGAAGACGAGCTCTGCGCCGCGCTGCCGAAGGACATGTGGACGCTCGCCTCCGACGTCCAGATCCTGCACGGCAGGCGCGTCTGCCGTCCGAAGCCCGAGTGCGATCGGTGCTCAGTCCGAAAAGATTGCGATTATTACAAGTCGCTCAATGACACGAGAGCAGTTCGAAAAGCTCGTCGGTGAGGCGGTCGCGCTCATCCCGAGACGCTTCCGCCGCGAGATGAAGAATCTCGCGCTGGTTGTCGAGGAGGAGCCGAGCGAGGACCTGCTCGAGGAAATGGAGATCGAGCCACCGGACACGCTCTACGGCCTGTACCAGGGAACCCCGCTGCCGGAGCGGACGTGGGCCTACGGCAACACGCTCCCCGACCGCATCACGATCTACCAGCGCCCGATCGAAGAGGACTGCGAAGACGAGGACGAGATGCGCGCCGTGATCGGGGAAACGCTCATCCACGAGGTCGGGCACTACTTCGGCATGAGCGAGGAGGAGATCGAAGAAATAGAGGAAAAGTATTGGCGTGGCGAAGACGAGGGCTAAGAAGCGCTTCGGGCAGCATTTCCTCGAGCCGGCCTGGGTCGCCAAGCTGATCGCCGGGCTCGACGCCTCGCCCGACGACACGTTCCTCGAGATCGGCCCCGGCCGCGGCGCGCTCACGCGCCCGCTGGCCCTGAGAGTCCGCGCGATCGTCGCCGTCGAAATCGATCGCGACCTCGCGGACGCCCTGCCCGCCATCTCCGGCCCCAACGTCCGCGTCGTGCGGGGAGACTTCCTCGACGTCGACCTCGACGAAATCCTCGCCGGCGTGGCCCTGCCGGCCCGGGTGGTCGGCAACCTGCCCTACAACGTCTCGTCCCCGATCCTCTTCAAGCTGCTGCACGCCGCCGGCGAAGGGCGCCGCTTCCGGGACGCCACGCTGATGCTGCAGAAGGAGGTGGCGGATCGGCTGGTGGCGCCAGTGGGCAGCGGGGACTACGGCACGCTGGCCATCCAGGTGGCGCTCCTCGCGGACGTCGAACGCGTGCTGACGCTCCCGCCCGGCGCCTTCCGGCCGCCCCCGAAGGTGACCTCGGCCGTGGTGCGCCTGCGCTTCCGCCCGCGCGCCGCCGATGTCGGCGACCTGGGCGCATTCGAGCGGGTGGTCCGGGGCGTGTTTCTCCAGCGGCGGAAGACCATCGGCAACGCGTTGGTCCCGGTCGCCGACTCCTTCGGCCGGTCAGCGGCCGAAGTGATTGAGCGAGCGGGACTTGATGCCGGCAAGCGCCCCCAGGAACTGACCCTGCCCGAAATGGCCGCCCTCACGAGAGCTGTGCTATAGTTTTCCCCCGAAGTCGTTGAGCCTTCCAGAGTTGGGCGCGCCCAGCTGCCCACCGCCGCGTTACTAGGTCCGCCCGGACCGCTGCCGCGGCACGAAGTCGTTTTCAGGATGAATCAGTCCGTCGTACCCGACGTGTCTCCGGGCACGCTCGAGGTCGTCCCGCTGGGCGGCCTGGGCGAGTTCGGCATGAACATGATGGCCGTGTCATGGGGGGAGACGACTGTCCTCATCGACGCCGGGGTCATGTTTCCCGACCCCGATCAGCTCGGCGTGGACCTGATCATCCCGGACCTGACCTACATCGAGGAGCGCCGCAGCCGGGTCAAGGCGCTGATCCTCACCCACGGGCACGAGGATCACATCGGCGCCGTGCCGCACGTGATGCCGGTGTTCGACGGCCCCGTGTACGGCACCGCGTTCACGCTCGCGCTCGTCCAGCCGAAGCTGGACGAGCACGGCATCGACGCCGGCGATCGCCTGAAGACGGTGAAGCCGCGCGAGACGGTGATCATCGGGCCGTTTACCGTCGAGTTCATCCGCGTCACGCACAGCATGCCCGACTGCGTGGCGCTCGCCATCGAGACGCCCGCCGGCACGCTCGTCCACACGGGCGATTTCAAGATCGACCAGACGCCGATCGACGGCGAGCACTTCGACCTGCACCGCTTCGCCGAGCTCGGCTCGCGCGGCGTGCTGGCGCTCTTCGCCGACAGCACCAACATCGATCGCAAGGGGTTCACCGGGCCGGAGATCGAGGTCATCGACGCGTTCGAGGAGCTGTTCACGAGCACGCACGGCAAGCTGGTCGTCGCGACGTTCTCGTCGAGCGTCTACCGCATGCAGCTCCTCGTGGACCTCGCCACGCAGTTCGACCGCAAGGTCGCCTTCGTCGGCCGCAGCATGATCCAGAACGCGGAGATCGCGCAGCGCCTCGGCTTTCTGCGCATCCCGTCGGGTGTGCAGATCCGCGACACGGACGTGCAGAGCTACGCGTCGCAGGACGTGCTGTGCCTCACGACGGGCTCGCAGGGCGAGCCGCAGGCCGCGCTCCCGCGCATGTCCATCGACGACCACCGCTGCGTGAAGCTCACGGAGGACGACACGGTCGTCTTCTCCGCCCGCGCCATTCCCGGCAACGAGAAGGCGATCGCCCGCACGATGAGCCACATCGCCAAGCGCGGGGCGGACGTCGTCACCGACTCGATGAAGCACGTGCACGTGTCGGGGCACGGCAGCGCGGAGGAGCTGAAGCTGGTGCTCTCGCTCGTCCGCCCGCGCTACTTCGTGCCGATTCACGGCGAATACCGCCAGCTGTCGCAGCACGCCCGTGTCGCCCAGCGGGTGATGGCGCGCGCCGACGTGCGCCTGCAGGTGCTGCTGGCCGAGGACGGCGACATCCTGCACTTCGACCAGCATGGCGCGCGCATCGCCGACAAGGCGCCCACCGGCCGCGTGCTGATCGACCTCACCCGCACGGGAGAGGTCGGCGACGAGGTGCTGCGCGATCGGCGTCACATCGCCGGCGACGGCGTCGTCGTCGCCGTGGTGGCCATCGGCCGCAACAACGGCAGGCTCGTGGGCGACCCCGAGCTCGTCGCGCGCGGGTCGTCGTCGGCGAGGGCGAGGGCGAATCGCTCTTCAGGGACGCGGCAGGCGTCATCGCCGACTGCATCGAGACGTCGAGCGTGGAAGAACGCACGGACCAGGGACTGATGACCGAAAAGCTTCGCATGGAGCTGCGCAGGTTCTTCAAGAAACGTTCGGGCCGCCGGCCGCTGGTGCTGCCGGTGCTGATGGAGATCTAGCAGGGGCGACGCATGCGTCGCCCCTGCAACGAAAGGATGCGTCCTTGGTGAGCGACTCAAGCCTCTCGAGGCGGATCAGCGAGTTCGTCGGCGTGGCGCTCTTCGCGCTGGCGCTGCTCTGGCTGATCGCGCTCGTCACCTACGAGCCCACCGATCCGGTGTGGTTCTTCACCACGGGCGCCGAGCGCGCGCCGATGAACTTCGCGGGCCGCGTGGGGGCGTTCCTCGCCGAGCTGTCGTTCCAGCTCTTCGGCTACGCCTCCTACCTGCTGCCGGCGGTCGTCGTCACCGCGGGCTGGCACTACTTCTGGTGCCAGCCGCCCGAGGCCGCGTATACGAAGCTCACCGGCGTGGGGCTCTTCTTCGGCTGCGCCAGCGCGTTCCTCAGCCTGATTCTCGGCAGCACGGACGTCGGCGGGAAGACGTTCCACGCAGGCGGCTCGATCGGCGACTGGCTCGGCACCGCCTTGTCCGAGTACCTGAATCGCACGGGCTCCATCATCGTGCTGCTCACGCTGATGGCGCTCTCGGTGATTCTGTCCACGCAGTTCTCGTTCGGACGGTTGTTCTCCAGCGCGAGCCAGGGCTCACGCGACCTGCACGCGCGCAGCGTCGGCTGGATTCGCCGCTGGATCGAGCACCGGCGCAAGGAGAAGCAGCGCCGCGAGGTGGTGGCGAAGCACACGAAGAAGGTCCCTGCGGAGGTCGTGGCGAAGGCCGCGACGGAAGCGCCCGCCGACGACGCCGGGGCTGCGGCGCCGGCCCCGGCCGTCGTCGCGCGCAAGAAGCCGTCGGTCGCGCCTCCCCTGCCCCTTCCGGAGCCCGAGCCGGCCAAGACGGCCTCGGCGCGGCGGTCCGGCGGATATGTGCTGCCGCCCGCGTCGCTCCTCGACTCGCCGAAGATCGAGCGGAAGATCGACGAGCGCGAGCTCATGGAAGCCGCGCGCCAGCTCGAGGAGAAATGCCGCGAGTTCTCCGTCGAGGGCCAGGTGGCACAGATTCATCCCGGACCGGTGGTGACGACGTTCGAGTTCAAGCCCGAGGCGGGCGTGAAGTACAGCAAGATCACCAGCCTGGCCGACGACCTCTGCCTCGCCATGCAGGCGGAGTCGGTGCTGATCGACCGCATCCCCGGCAAGTCCACGGTCGGCATCCAGATCCCGAACCCGACCCGCGAGCCGATCTCGCTGCGCGAGCTGCTCGAGTCCGACGCGTACCAGCGCTCGATCTCGAAGCTGACACTGGCGCTCGGCAAGACGATTCACGGCGAGCCGTACGTGACCGACCTCGCGACGATGCCGCACCTGCTCATCGCCGGCTCCACCGGCACGGGCAAGTCCGTCGGCTTGAACGCGATGCTCACCAGCATCCTCTACCGGGCGACCCCGGATGACGTGCGGCTGATCATGATCGACCCGAAGCGCCTGGAGCTCGGGATGTACGAGGAGATCCCGCACCTGCTGACGCCCGTCGTCGTGGATCCGAAGAAGGCGGCCAACGCGCTGCGCTGGGCCGTGCGCGAGATGGAGGAGCGCTACAAGACGCTGGCGGCGGAAGGCGTGCGCAACATCGAGCAGTACAACCGGAACATCCGGCTGGAGATGCAGGAGCATGGGCCGGCGAAGGACCCCGAGGCGCCGAAGCTGCTCCCGTTCATCGTCGTCGTCATCGACGAGCTCGCGGACCTGATGATGGTGGCGAGCAACGAGGTCGAGGAGTCGATCGCGCGGCTCGCGCAGATGGCGCGCGCGGTCGGCATCCACCTGATTCTGGCGACGCAGCGGCCCTCGGTGGACGTCATCACCGGCCTCATCAAGGCGAACCTGCCGTCGCGCATCTCGTTCCGCGTGTCGTCGAAGATCGACTCGCGCACGATTCTCGACGGCAACGGGGCCGAGCAGCTGCTCGGCAAGGGCGACATGCTCTTCCTCCCCCCGGCCTCGTCCCGGTGCATCCGCCTCCACGGGCCGTACATCTCGGAACAGGAGAGCGCCCGGCTGGCCAGCTTCCTGCGCAAGCAGGGCAAGCCGGTGTTCGACGACACGATCACCGCGGAGGACGAGAAGACCGGCCCCGGCGGCCTGGAGTTCGAGAAGGACGATCTCTACGACGAGGCCGCGCGCATCGTGGTCAGCAGCGGCCAGGTGTCGATCTCGTACCTGCAGCGCAAGCTGCGCATCGGGTTCAGCCGCGCCGCGCGGCTCGTGGACATGATGGAGGCTGAAGGCCTCGTCTCCCCAGGCGCCGGCGGCAAGCCGCGCGAGGTGCTCGTCGACCGCGGGTACTTCGAGGAGGTGGATGCGCAGCTTCGCTAGCGCATGCCTCGCCGCGGCGGTGCTGCTGGGTCCGTTCGCGCCCGGGCTGGCCCTGTACGCCCAGAGCGCGGAGACGCTCTACCACGAGGAGCTCGCCCGGGAGGCGGAGCTGCGCCGCGAGCTGGACCTGGCGCCGCAGCGGCGCGCGCAGCCGCCCGGCGCGGCCACGACGGCCCTGCTCCGCCGCGTCCGGACGACGATCACCAGCTACGAGACGCTGGTCCGCCGCTTCCCGCGCAGCGGCTATAGCGACAACGCGCTCTGGCAGGCGGCGGTGCTGGCCGCCGATGCCTTCTGGCAGTTCGGCGACATCCGCGATCGCGCCACCGCGCTGCGCCTCTTCGAGCGGCTCGCCGCGGAGTACCCGACCAGCTCCCTCGTCCGTCAGGTGGCAGGCCAGACCGGGCGCCTCAACGCCGCCCAGACCGCGTCCACGCTCTCGATGCTCAAGGCGATCCGCCGCGACGTGCTGCCCGACGCCGTCCGCATCACGCTGGAGCTCGAGCGCGAGACGGCGTTTCACGAAGAGCGGCTCGAGGGGCCGCCGCGGGTCTTCGTCGATCTCCAGAACACGCGCGTGGTCGAGGCGCTGAAGGACGTCACCATCCCCTTTGCTGACGATGTCGTGCGTCAGGCGCGGGTGGGACGCCAGCTCGACAACCGCACGAGAGTGGTGCTGGACCTGCAGGCGGCGGGGCGCTACAGCGTCTACTCGCTCTACAACCCGTACCGGATCGTGATCGACTTCGAACGCAAGGCCGGGCCCACGCCGGTCGCGCCGGCCGTCGTGGTGGCCGAGAACGCCCCGCCGGCCGGGCCGGAAGCGGTGGCGCCGCCACCTGCCCCGCCCTCGGCCAACGGCGGCGGCGGTTTCTCGCTCTCGCGTCAGCTCGGCCTCGGCATCTCGCGCATCGTCATCGATCCCGGCCACGGCGGCCACGATCCGGGCGCACAGGTTCGCGGGCTGAGCGAGGCCGACCTCGTCCTCGATCTTGCCACCCGGCTCGAGACACTGCTGCTGAAGGAGCCCGGCGTCGAGGTCGTGCTGACGCGCCGGGCGGACGTCTACGTCGCGCTCGAGGAACGCACGGCGATCGCCAACCGGTCGGCCGCGGATCTGTTTCTCTCCATTCACGCGAACGCGAGCGCCAACGCCACCGCGCGCGGGTTCGAGACCTACTTCCTCAATTTCGCCACCAACCCCGAGGCGGAAGCCATCGCCGCGCGCGAGAACGCCGGCTCATCGCGCACGATGAGCAACCTGCCGGACATCGTGAAGTCGATCGCGCTCAACAACAAGATCGACGAGTCGCGCGACTTCGCCACCGCGGTCCAGTCGTCGATGGCCGAGCGCCTCCGCCGCGTGGACAAGAGCGCGAAGGACCTCGGCGTCAAGCAGGCGCCCTTCATGGTGCTCATCGGCGCCACCATGCCCGGCGTCCTCGCCGAAGTGTCCTTCCTCACCAACCGCCAGGACGCGACGCTGCTGCGCACACAGACCTACCGCCAACAGCTCGCCGAGGCGCTGTTCAACGGGGTCATGCGATATCAGCGATCGCTGAAAAAGGCCCCGACAGTGGCGGCTACTCGATAACTACTGTTCTGGGTTCCCGGTTCCGGGTTCCTTGTTCTTGTTCGAAGTTCGTTGTTCTCGACGCGCAATGCGGCGCGCTTTCGCGCGCCTGGTCGGCTAGGAGCGTGTCCGAGTAATCGCCTGTGACATGTGTCTGTTCGTGCTGCGCGCTGGTGCCACAGATGTACTACACTGCCGGCGATGGCGAAAACCTATCGTCCGTATGTGC
>VFYY01000092.1 GCA_016871375.1 Acidimicrobiia bacterium | reverse complement strand
GTCGCGAGATCATGGCGATGCTCTACATCGCCAGCCGTCGCGACCTGTTGAATCTAGCCATCAGCTTCCAGCGGAATCCCCCGCTGAGAATCTGACAAAGTAGTGTTAGAGCGGTTTCTGAAACGTCGTAGTGTCCGGCTTTAGCCGGACCAAGGTGATCGGCGCCGCCGTATGTGGTCCGGCTGAAGCCGGACACCACGAAGAAGACGAAACCGCGCCAGGGGCACGGCGGCGCCGTGCCCCTACACCTGCGCGATCTTGAATAGCGCGGCCGCGTTGCCGCGCCCGATCTTCACGCGGTCCGCCTCGGCGATCTCCGCGCGGTCGAACCAGGTGGCCGCGTCCGCCGTGTGCTCGAACGGGTAGTCCACCGAAAACAGAATCCGATCGACGCCCACCTCGGCGATCGCGGCGCGCAGCGTCGGCGTGTGGAAGTTGCCGCTCGTGGTGAGGACGACGTTGGAGCGCAGGTAGTCGGCGATCGTCCGCTGCGCCGGGATGCCCTTCGGCATCTTGCTGATGCGGTGATCGATGCGCCACGCGTTGTAGGGAATCATCTCGCCGAGGTGGCCGAGGATCATCGTCAGGCGCGGGTGCCGGTCGAAGAGGCCGCTGGTCATCAGCCGCAGCGCGTGCACGGCGGTCTCGTGGGCGAAGGCCCAGACCGGGCCGAGCAGCCAGGGGTGCCCCTCGTAGATCGAGAGGCCCGGCAGCGGCTCGCGCGGGTGCAGGTAGATCGGGACGCCCAGCTCCTCCACGCGCGCCCAGAACGGGGCGTAGCGCGGGTGGTCGTAGTAGAGGACGTCGGTGCCGTCGCCCGCCTGCTGGAAGCCGTTGAGCATCACGCCGATGAAGCCGAGCTCGCGCACCGAGCGCGTGAGCTCCGCGGTGGCGGCGGCCACGTCCTGCATCGCCAGCGCGGCAAACCCGCCGAAGCGATCGGGCCGCTTCGCGATCGACTCCGCGAGGCGGTCGTTGGCGAGGCGCGCCACGTCGTTCGCGCGCCTCGTGTCGGCGATCGCCTGGATGCCGGGCGAGTTCAGCGACAGGATCGTGAACGCGATCCCGTACGTGTCCATCTCCGAGAGGCGATGGTGCTCGCGGTCGAGCAGCCGCTGCTCCAGCGTGGACCAGCCCGCGCCGGCGGCATAGGGCGCGGAGTCTTCGAGCGTTTCAGGGATGGCGAAGTGCTCTTCGAGGGCGATTTTTCCGGTCATGGTGGTGGGCTCTGCTGCCCGCAGCCGGCTGCCGGCTGCCGGCAGTGAATAATACAACGCGATGAAAACGACTCCGGTGCTCGAGATCGCCGACGCGATCGATCACAGCCCGATCGGCGGGCTGCATCTCCGCATCTTCGTGCTGTGCGCGCTGTGCATGATCATGGACGGCTTCGACGTGCAGGCGCTCGGCTACGTCGCGCCCGCGCTGTCGCGCGAGTGGGGCATCCCGCCGTCGCAGCTCGGTCCCGTCTTCGGCGCCGGCAACCTCGGCGTCCTCATCGGCCAGCTCACGTTCACCGTGCTCGCGGACCGGATCGGCCGCCGCCCGGTGCTCATCGCCGGCACGCTGCTCTTCGCGGTGGCGACGCTCGCCACGTCGCGCGCCGCGGACATCGTCGACCTGCTCGTCATCCGCATGGTGGCGGGCATCGGCATGGGATCGATCATCCCCAACGCCACCGCGCTCGTCGGCGAGTTCAGCCCGCTGCGCGTGCGCATCCCGTGGATGACGTGGCTGAGCATCGGGTTCACGGCCGGCGCCGCGATCGGCGGGTTCGTCGCGGCGGCGCTGATTCCCGTGTTCGGCTGGCGCTCGGTCTTCTACATCGGCGGCGCGGTGCCGCTGCTGCTGGCCGTCGCGATGGTGCGCTGGCTGCCCGAGTCGCTGCGCTGGCTGGTGCTGCACGGCAGGCGCAGCGAGTACGTGCGGCGCTGGCTGAAGCGGCTCCACCCGGCCGTGCCGATCGACGACCACACGCGCTTCGTCATCAAGGAGGAGATCAAGAAGGGCCAGCCGGTCGCGCACCTCTTCCGCGACCACCGCGCGCTCCCCACGGTGCTCCTCTGGGTCGTGAACTTCATGAACCTGTTCAACCTGTTCTCGCTCGCGAACTGGCTGCCGACGGTGGCCACCCGCGCCGGCTACTCGACCTCCACCGCCGTCCTGATCGGCACGACGCTGCAGGTGGGCGGCACCCTGTCGCCGTTCCTGCTCACGCACTTCATCCTCCGCACGGGATTCGTGCCCGTGCTCACCGTGACGTTCCTGATTGCCGCGCTCAGCGTCGCCCTGATCGGCTATCCGGGCCTCTCCCTCGTCATGCTGCTGGCCGTCGTCTTCGTCGCCGGCGCCACGATCGTCGGCGCACAGCCGAGCTTGAACGCGCTGGCCGGCACGTTCTACCCGACCTACCTGCGGTCCACGGGCGTCGGCTGGGCGCTCGGCATCGGCCGGGCCGGGTCGATCGTGGGCCCGGTCATGGCGGGACAATTCCTCGCGCGGGCGTGGACCACGACCGACATCTTCCTGGCGCTCGCGGTGCCGGCCGTCATCTCGGCGGGCGCCATGCTGGCCCTCCGCCCCCTGATGCGCAGCCTCGGGGCGTCGCGTACAATGCGCCCTCATGGCTAACTTCACATTGCGGGTGAACGGCAGGGCGCAGACGGTGGACGTCGATCCGGCGACGCCGCTGCTCTACGTGCTGCGCAACGATCTCGATCTGCACGGGCCGCGCTTCGGCTGCGGCCTGGGCCAGTGCGGCGCGTGCACGGTGATCGTCAACGGCAACACGGTGCGCTCCTGCGTGCAGCCGGTGTCGCAGGTGCGCGGCGAGATCACCACGCTCGAGGGCCTCAGCGCCAACGGCACGCTGCACCCGATCCAGCAGGCGTGGATCGACGAGCAGGTGCCGCAATGCGGCTACTGCCAGAACGGGCAGATCATGACCGCCAAGGCGCTGCTCGACAGGAACCCGAATCCCACCGACGCGCAGATCCGGCAGGGGATGGCGGGCACGCTGTGCCGCTGCATGACCTATTACCGCATTCACGCGGCCATCAAGCGCGCCGCGACCCTTCGACTCGCGTCGCTCCCTCAGGGTCGTCCCGAGGGCCCATCGAGGGACGAGGTCCAGTCATGACAACCAGACGCGACTTCATCAGGACGTCCGGCTTCCTCGTCGTGAGCGCCAGCGCGCTGCCGCTCGAGCTCGTGGCCGCGCAGGCCGCGGGGCCGTACCCCGATCCCGACTTCCGCCAGCTCGATTCGTGGATCGTGATCCGGCAGGACGACACGGCCACGTTCTTCGTCGGCAAGACGGATCTCGGCCAGGGCACCGGCACCGCCTTCCGCCAGATCATGGCCGACGAGCTCGACATGCCCTACGAGGCGACGAGCTGCGTGATGGGCACGACCGACGTGACCGTCGATCAGGGCGGGTCGGGCGGGTCCGATGCGCTGCAGACCGACGGCTACCCGATGCGCCGCGTCGCCGCCGAAGCGCGGCGCGTGCTGCTCGACATGGGCTCGCAGCGGCTCGGCGTCCCCGTCGGGCAGCTCACGGTGAGCGGCGGCGTCGTCTCCGTCACGGGCGATCCGTCGAAGCGCGTCACCTACGGCGAGCTGATCGGCGGCCGCCGCTTCAACGTGACGCTCACCGGCGCCAACACCGACGCGACCACGGGCGTCGCGAAGCTGAAGACGACGCAGGAGCTGAAGATCGTCGGCCAGTCGCCGCAGCGCTACGACATCCCGCCCAAGGTGGACGGCACCGCGAAGTGGGCCGTGGACGCGAAGGTGCCCGGCATGGTCCACGCGCGCAACGTGAAGCCGCCCATCGCCGGCGCGAAGCTCGTGAGCGTGGACGAGTCGTCGGTGAAGGGCATCCCGGGCTTCCTCCGCGTGGTGACGCGCGGCAACTACGTCGCCGTCATCTGCGAGCGCGAGGAGCAGGCGATCCGCGCGGCGCGGCAGGTGAAGGTGAACTGGGAGAAGCCCGCCGCGGCGCCCTTCCCGAGCTCGGAGAATCTCTTCACCTACATGCGGAGCGCGACGCCGACCTTCAGCGCGCCGCCGGTCGCCACGGGCAACGCCGAGACCGCCATCGCCGCCGCGGCGAAGGTCGTGGAGGCGGACTACGAGGTGCCGTTCCAGGGACACGTGTCGCTCGGTCCCGCGCACGCCCTGGCGGATCCCTCGAACGACCAGCTCACGATCTACTCGAACGACATGAAGTCGTACGGCCTCCGCAACGGCGTGGCCGAGTTCCTGAAGATCCCGCGCGACCGCGTCCGCGTCATCTGGCTGGAAGGCTCGCAGGCCTACGGCCGCACGGCGGCCGACGATGCGGGGTTCGAGGCGGCCTTCCTGGCGAAGGAGATCGGCCGCCCCGTGCGCGTGCAGTGGATGCGCAACGAGGAGACCGCCTGGGACACGAAGGGTCCCGCATACACGATCAAGATGCGCGGCGGGCTCGACGCGCAGGGCAACCTGGTCGCGTACGACTACGACGCCCGCGCGGCCGATCACAACCACCTCGGCTACAACGAGTTCGACACCGTGCTGATCGCGCAGCTCGCGAACCAGCGCAAGGCCCAGCCCGCGCGGGGCGGCGCCGCCACGCCGTCGGACATGTACGTCGTCCCCAACCGCCGGATGGCCGTGCACGTCGTCGGCCTGCCGCTCGTGTGGGAGACGCCGCTCAGGACCGGCAACCTGCGCGACCCGAACGGGCCGCAGGTCACGTTTGCGTCGGAGTCGTTCATCGACGAGGTGGCGGCCGCCGCGGGCGCCGATCCCGTCCAGTTCCGGCTGAAGCTGCTCACCGCGAGCACCGCGGATGACAGCGGCTTCAAACGCGCGCGCTCCATTGCCGTCGTCAAGGCGGCGGCGGACGCGTTCAGGTGGGACACGCGGCCGTCGCCGAAGAAACGCGACAGCGGCAACATCCTGACGGGTCGCGGCATCGCCTACGCGTATCGCAACCAGACCGTGGTGGCGCAGATCGCGGAGGTCGAGGTGAACCGCCGCACGGGCCGCGTGTGGGTGAAGCGCTTCGTCATCGCGCACGACTGCGGGCTCATCGTGAACCCGGAGGGCCTCAAGCGCGTGGTCGAGGGCGGCACGCTGCACACGCTCAGCCGCGCGCTGCACGAGGAGACGCGCTTCGACACCGAGAAGGTCACGAGCGTGGACTGGACCAGCTATCCGACGCTCACGCACGCGGACACGCCTGAGCGGATCGACGTCGTGCTCGTCAACGGGGACCCGAACCCGAACCGGCCGGACCTGCCGCACTACGGCGCGGGCGAGACCGTCTGCAAGCCGACGATGGCGGCGGTGGCGAACGCGATCTTCGACGCGACCGGCGTGCGCCTGCGGCGCGTGCCGTTCAGGGACGCCCGGGTCCTCGCGGCGCTCAAAGCCGCGAACGTTTGAAGTGCCTGGAGTGCCTGGAGTGCCTAGGGTGCCTGGAGTGCTGGGCACTCTGGGCACCTTACGCACGTTAGGCACGTTAGGCACCATAGGCACTTTAGGCACTCTGCTGGTCTGCGGCACAGTCTCAGCGCAGACCATTACCGCGCTTCGACTGGGATCCGGCGACGCCCTGGTAATCGACGGGGTGCTGTCGGAGCCCGCGTGGCAGCGGGCGATTCCCGCACGCGACTTCCACCAGCAGGAGCCGGCCAACGGCGAACCGGCCACCGAGCCGACCGAAGTCCGCGTCCTCTACGACGCCGGCCGCCTCGTGCTCGGCATCACGGCGCTCGACTCGGAGCCGGGCGCCGTCTTCGCCAACCAGCTCCAGCGCGACCAGTCCTTCGCGGCCGACGACCGCTTCATGTTCACCGTGGACACGTACGCGGACGGCCGCTCCGGCTACTTCTTCGAGATCAATCCGGCGGGCGCGATGGGCGACGGCCTCGTCACCCAGCAGATAGGGGCGACCGGCGGCCTGGCGGTCAACCGATCGTGGGACGGCGTCTGGAACGCGCGCGTGGCGCGCACCGCGAGCGGGTGGACGGCGGAGATCGAGGTGCCGCTGCGCACCATCAACTTCGATCCCAATGCCGCCGCGTGGGGCATCAACTTCCAGCGCACCGTGCGGCGCAAGAACGAGGAGAGTGTCTGGGCGGGGTGGGCGCGGAACCAGGGGCTGACCTCTATGGCCTCCGCGGGGCGGCTCGTCGGGCTCGCGGACCTGAGTCAGGGGCTCGGCCTCGACATTCGTCCGTACTTGAGCGGCAGCACCGGCGCGGCGCCGGGACGGGGCGCGCCGGGCGGCGTGCATCGCGGCGCGATCGGCGGCGACATCTTCTACAGCGTCACCCCCGGGCTGCGCGCGAACCTGACGGTCAACACCGACTTCGCCGAAACCGACGTCGATCAGCGCCAGGTGAACCTGACGCGGTTTGCGCTCTTCTTCCCCGAGAAGCGCGCGTTCTTCCTCGAGGGCTCGAACTTCTTCGACTTCTCGCGCGAGACGGGCAACGCGGTCCTGCCGTTCTTCAGCCGGCGCATCGGCCTCGACGACGAGGGGCTGCCGCAGCCGATCGACTACGGCGCGAAGCTGACCGGGCAGGTCGGAGCGCTGGACGTCGGCGTGCTGCGGGTGGGCACGCGCGACAGCGGCGCGTTTGCCGGCGAGCAGTTCAGCGTCGTCCGCGCGAAGGCGCGCTTCCTGTCGCAGTCGGCGGTGGGCGCGATCTACACGCGCCGCGAGGGCCCCGGCGGGCGGCCGCGCCAGACGGCGGGCGCCGACCTCGTCTACCAGACGTCGAACTTCCTCGGCCCGCAGGTGCTGGAGCTGAGCGCGTGGGGGCTCTCCACGACGCCGCGGCCGGGCGCGCGCGGCGGCAACGCGTTCGGCGCGCGCATGGGTTTCCTCAACGACCGCTGGAACATCCGCCTCTACGGGCGCGAGGTGCAGGACGGCTACGACCCCGCGGTCGGGTTCGTCAACCGCCGCGCGTACCGCGAGTTCAACCCGGCCGGACGCTTCACCTGGCACCTCAATCACGCGCTCGTGCGCCGCGTCTCGTGGGAGGCGACCGACGGCCGCATCTACGACCTCGACGGGCGTCTCGAGACGCGGCGCGCCGACTTCCAGTTGTTCCGCATGGAGCTGCAGGCCGGCGACCTGATCGAGTACCACCTCGTGCCGTCGCACGAGCGCCTGCCGCGCAGCTTCACGATCGTCTCGGGCGTCGTGCTGCCCGCCGGCGGCGCGTACGACTTCCTGCGCCGCACCTTCCAGGTGCAGTCGGCGGCGCGCCGCGCCGTCGCGATGGGCCTGCGCTACGAGGACGGCGGCTTCTACTCGGGCACGCGGCGGCAGGTGGCGGCGACGCTCAGCGTCCGCCCGCACCGCGGGTGGCTGCTCGATCTCGGCACCGATCTGAATCGCGTGGAGCTGCGCGAGGGGCGCTTCACCACGCGCGTGTGGCGCGCGGACGTCAACTCGCAGATGAGCCCGTGGGTCTCGCTCGTGACGACCGTGCAGTACGACACCGTCACGCGGGGCCTGGGCTGGCAGTCGCGCTTCCGCTGGATCCAGCGCCCCGGCAACGACGTCTACGTCGTCTACACGCGCAACTGGGTCAACCTCGACACCTGGCAGGCCTTCGACCATCGAGCGGCCGCGAAAGTCGTCACCACCTACCGCTTCTAGAGACGCAAACAATCTGGCGGCGCTCAGAGAATCTGAGAGCCGCCAGACATTCACGTTTTCACCACGTCTGCCGATCGTCTCCAAGTCGTTGACCGTGCGACGTTTGCGCCTGGGGTGCCATGCGGTCCCAAAGTTGCTCATACCGTCGCATCATGACGACTTCCCATTTCCGTCGTTGCCTCCCGGTGGTGGCGATCACGGTCGCCCTCGCCGTTGCCGTCCCCGGCTTCGCGCACGCGCAGGGCAGGAAGCTCGATAGGGCGCTGCACAAGATCAAGGACTCCGAGACGACGCGCGTCATTGTCCGCTACAAGCACGGACGCGGCGATCGCGTCGAACGCAACCTCTCGGGCCGCGGACACCGCGTTCGCGGCCGGCACGCGGCCGTCAACGGCTTCTCGCTGGACGTGAGGGGGGATGCGCTGCGGCAGCTGGCGAACGATCCGGACGTCGAGTCGATCGCCTCCGACGCGGAGGTCAGCGCCGACGCCACGCTGACCGCGATCCCGTCCAGCGTCCTCCGCGACACGCTCGGCGACATGCCGTACTCGGGCGGGCAGGGCGTGGGCGTGGCGATCATCGACTCCGGCATCACGCCGCTGGCGGCGTTCAACGGCCGCATCACGGCCTTCTTCGACTTCACCAGCGGCGCGGCGCTCGAGACCGTCCCGAACGATCCGTACGGCCACGGCACGCACGTCGCCGGGCTCATCGGCGCCTCCGACGCGACGTACATGGGCGTGGCGCCGAAAGCGACTCTGATCGGCCTCAAGGTGCTGGACAAGCACGGCAAGGGACTCACGAGCAACGTGATTGCGGCGCTGGAATTCGCGGTCGCCAACCGCACGCGCTACAACATCCGCGTCGTGAACATGTCGCTCGGGCACCCGATTCTGTCGCCCGCCGCCGACGATCCGCTCGTGGAGGCGGTGGAAGCCGCCACGCGCGCCGGCCTGATCGTGGTGGTGTCGGCGGGCAACGCCGGCACGAACGACAAGACGGGCGAGGTCGGCTACGCGGGCATCAGCTCCCCCGGCAACGCGCCGTCGGCGATCACGGTCGGCGCGCTCGACACGCGCGGCACCGTGCAGCGGTCCGACGACGCGGTGGCGCCGTACAGCTCGCGCGGGCCGACGTGGTTCGACGGCTATCTCAAGCCCGACGTGCTCGCGCCGGGGCACCGGCTCGTCTCCACCGCCAATGCCCGGAGCGCGCTCTTCACAAAGTACCCGGCCCTCCAGGTGCAGCGGTCGAGGCGGAGCTATCTCACGCTCAGCGGTACGAGCATGGCGACGGCGGTGGTGTCCGGTCTGGTGGCAAACGTCATCGAGGCGCACGCCAATGCGGTGTCGCAGTACTACGTCCAGTCCGCGCCGCGGCTCACCGCCAATGCGGTGAAGGCGCTCCTGCAGTACACCTCGCTGCCGGTGACGTACGCGGACGGAACGCTTCCCGATCCGCTCACTCAGGGCACCGGCGGCGTGAACGGCGAAGGCGCCGTTCGGTTCGCGTTCCTCAGCGTGGCGCTCACCGTCGATCCCGGACTGATGGCGGAGCACGGCGAGGAGCTCACGAGCATTGGCGATGAGGACCTCGCCTGGTCGCGCACGATTTCCTGGGGTCAGTCGCTCGTGACCGGCACGGGACTGGCGATGGATCCTGTGTGGGCCACCAACGTCGTCTGGGGCGACAACATCGTCTGGGGCGACAACGTCGTGTGGGGCGACAACATCGTCTGGGGTGATAACGTCGTCTGGGGCGAGAACGTGGTCTGGGGTGACAACATCGTCTGGGGCGACAACATCGTGTGGGGCGACAACGTCGTCTGGGGCGAGAGCACGCTCACCGGTAACAGCGTCCTCGGACGGTAGACCCTTCAGCGAACCGAGATCATGGAAACCATGCCCTATCAGCCCGAGGCGGAACTGCTGAGCGCAGTGCCGCCGTCGGCGAGGACGCAGGCCGTCTCGACCGACTGGGCCGAGCGGCTGCCGGTGCTCGCGGCGGGCGGCGTGACGCTCCGCGAGCTGACGCTGGCCGACGCCCCGGCGCTGTGCGCGCTCCTCACCACCGAGGAAGTGTCGCGCTTCATCTCGCCGCCGCCGACCACCGTAGAGGGCTTCGAGAAGTTCATTCTGTGGACGCACAAGAAGCGGTCAGAGGGCGTGTTCATCTGCTTTGGCATCGTGCCGAAGGGGATGACGACGGCGGTAGGGATCTTCCAGGTGCGGAGCCTCGAGACCGGCTTTGCGGTCGGCGAGTGGGGCTTCGCGCTCGGCTCGGACTTCTGGGGCACCGGACTGTTTGCGACCGGCGCCCGGCTCGTGCTCGACTTCGCGTTCGAGACCGTCGGTGTCCAGCGTCTCGAGGCTCGCGCGTCGGTCGAGAACGGGCGCGGCAACGGCGCGCTGCGGAAGGTCGGTGCGGTGCCCGAGGGCATTCTGCGGGCGTCGTTCATCAAGGACGGGCGCGCGCACGACCAGGTCATGTGGTCGATAACGGCCGTCAGCCGCACGGTGCCGCCGTCGCTGCCGGCGACCATTCACTGACGCTCACGCGCGGGCGCTCCTCCAGCGGCGCTCGTCGCTCCGCTCATCCTCCTCGACACGAAACGACGACGTGGCGATGGCGCGCCCGTCATCGGTTTCCGCCGTGACCCGCCAGCGCCCCGGGCCGATATTCGATTTCACCGCGAACCCGCGGAATCCTTCCGCGCGGCCGCCGACGATGTCGAGCGGGATGCGGTCGGTGGTGAGCCACACCTCGCGGCGCTCGTCGTAGACCTCCCAGCGGATGACGACGCCGTGCTCGAAGCTGGTGGGCGCGAAGACGCGCGCGAAGTAGTGGACGCGATCGCCCATGCGCCGCTCGAACGGCCGCGAGTCGCGCCGCCACGGCGCCCACACCGGCGGCTGCTCGTAGACGAGCGTGTAGCCGGTCGCGTCCCTGCGCACCTCGTGGTAGATACCCTGGAACTGCACCGAGAGCGGCACCGGCGGGATGAGCCGCAGCACGTACAGCACAGCGATCGCGATCAGCACGCCCGCGCCCGGCGCGAAGAGCCGCATGCGCGCCGAGCGGCGATCCGGTTCCTCGGGCGCAACCAGCCTGCGCGTCACGATCCACACCAGCACCGCAGACGAGATCAGCGAGAGCAGGAAGATCCACCCCCCGATGCGGCCGACCACGATCGGAACGAAGTAGGTGAGGAACGACAGCACGCACAGCGCGTAGACGCCGAGCCGCAGCCGGTGCCCGGCGCGGCGTACCGCCGGCACCTCGTTGATGAACATGACGGCCACCAGCAGGACCAGGAAGATCAGCGGCCGCGCGAACGTGCTGCTGCGGAAGTACAGGACGACGTAGGCGCTGAGGAGGCCGCCGTAGAGGAAGTGCAGCACGGGCGTGTGGTAGCGCCACGGCCGGTCGTGCAGGATGAGCAGCACGGTCAGCCCGAGCAGGTACGCGAGCTGGAACGCCAGGTCCAGCCACGCGTCGATCCGCTGCATCGTCAGGAAGTCGAAGAGGAACCCGCCGACGAACATCAGCTCGGATGAGTAGCGCCGGACGGGCGAGTCAGGTGAGACGGGCCACGGAGTCACAGAGACACGGAGGTTCCGGGAATAATAATCCTCAGTGCCTCCGTGTCTCCGTGGCCTGTCTCGCTGGCTCGTCTGTTGGATGGCGCTCGCCTCGGTCGTGGGGGCCGACTTCAGTCGGCCCGGCGCGCAGGAACAGCCGCTGCCGGACCAGGCCGCCTTCCTCGCCGAGACGCGCACGCACCTGCAGACTGATTCCGCCCTGCAGAGCAGCTACATGTACGTCGAGACGCGCCGCGAGCGGAAGCTCGACAGGCGCGGGCGCGTCACGCAGGAGTCGCGCAGCGTCATCGAGAACTATCCCGGCTTTCCCGGCGAGCCGCGCTGGGAGCGCGTCCTCGAGAAAGACGGGACACCGGTGTCGGCCTCGACGCTCGAGGCGCAGGACCGCGAGCGCCGCCGCAGGGCCGACGAGTACGCGCGCCGGATGGCCGCCCAGCCGAAGAAGGAGTACGCGCGCCAGGTGCGCGAGTGGGAGAAGTATCGTGACGAGGCGGCCGAGCGCGTCGACGACATCTTCCGCGTGTTCGACATCCGCATGCTGGGACGGGAGCGCATCGGCGGATACGACACGATCGCGTTCGCGCTGACGCCGCGCCGCGACGCGCGCCCGCGCACGCGCGAGGGCGGCATGTTGCGCCGCTTCAGCGTGCGCGCGTGGATCAGCGAAGCCGATCACGAGCTCGTGAAGCTGGATGCGACCGCCATCCGGGATCTGCCGTTCGCGTGGGGCCTGCTCGCGCGTCTTCACAAGGGCGCGAACCTGTCGTTCGAGCGCCGCAAGGTCAACGATGAGGTGTGGCTGCCCGCGATGGTGACCTACACAGGCAGCGCGCGCGTGGGGTTGATCGCGACGATCCGCCGCTCAGGCGAGTCCGAATACTCCCGCTATCGCAAGTTCTCGGTGGACACCTCGACGGCATTCACGCCGTAGTGTCCGGCTGTGGTCGAGGTCGGTCTGCTCACCGCCTGGCCGCGCGTCGCTGGCGCGGTGTCAGGAACCGCTCTCGCGCGAAACTCCCAACCTCCAACTCCCAACCTCCAAGACGCCTTGGGGGTTGGAAGTTGGTCGTTGGGAGTGCTCGTCATCGCCTGAATTCGATGTAGTGCTGGGATCGGCCGGTGATGAAGAAGCGCGCGCGCTGGCCGGCGCGCTCCACGCGCGAGGGTCGTCCAGCGTGGGCGCGAACGAGACGTAGAGCCCCTCGTTGCTGAAGCGCTCGTCTCGCGTCCGGTTGAGCAGCATGACGTAGCGCTCGAGGGACGTGTTCCAGTGGATCGACGGGCCCCAGAACGCGTCGGCGGCCTCCTGCCCGTCGTGCCACGGCCGCGTCACAGGGAAGAGCGACGTGCCCGCCGGATAGTCGCCGGCTGACGCCGGCATCCAGGCGCCGTCGCGCCACACGGTGATGCGGCCGGCCGGCGCGTCGCGGTCGGCCCACGCCAGCCGGGCGACGCCCACTCCCTGCTGCGACGGGTCCCTGCCGTACTGGCTGAAGAAGATATAGAGGTCACGCCGCCCGGGATCGAACAGCGCGCTCAGGTCGCCCACGCCGCCCACGACGTACCTGTTCGGCGTGTTGCAGATCTCCGCCGCGATCTCGTGGTGGTAGTAGCCGTACCAGGTTCCCGCGTCGTCGGCGACGACGCTCTCGATCCACACGCCCCATCCCGGATGCGGCTCCACGCGCACGCTGCCGACGCGCTCCATGCGGTCGATGCCGGTGCCCGCGGACAGCGCCGGAACGCCGCCCCACGACGTGAACGCGAACAGGCGCCACTGGCCGTCCACGAGGTCCCACGTCATCGGCACGTTGGAGTCGATGTCGCCCGGCATGGCGAGGCGGGACGCGGAGATCAGGCGCGCCGACGGGACCGAGTCCTGCGCGCGCGGGGAAGCGAGCCCGGGCGCGAGGAGCGACACGACTGCGAGGGCCCGACGCACGTGGCCATTTATACCTCGACTAGAATCGTCCTCGTGGAACGTCTACTTGGCCCCTACGCGGACCTGATCTACGCCGTCACGCGCATCATCGTCGCCTGGATGTACTGGCTGCACGGCACGACGAAGCTCTTCGACTGGCCCGACGGCGCGCGCGAACGCGGCGCCGTCGAGCTCTTCTCGCTGCTCGGCGTTGCCGGCGTCATCGAGACCGTCTTCGGCTTCCTCATCATGATCGGGCTGTTCACGCGGGTGTCCGCGTTCATTTGCAGCGGGCAGATGGCGGCCGCCTACTTCCTGCGGCAGTACCCGTTCGCGGTGTCGCCGATCTTCCAGCCGCCCGGCATCCTCGGCGAGTCGACGATCTTCAACTGCTTCTTCTTCCTGTACGTCGCCGCCAAGGGCGCCGGCCCGCTCAGCGTGGATGCGGCGCTGAAGCGGCGATAGAGCTTGGTCCGGCTGAAGCCGGACACTACGTACTCTTGCGTTCCAGCGCGAGCAGCCAGTGCTTGCGCCACAGGCCGCCGCCGTAGCCCCCGAGCTTGCCGTCGGCGTTCACCACGCGGTGGCAGGGGATGACGATGGAGATGCGGTTCATGCCGTTGGCGCGTCCGACCGCGCGCTGCGCGCCGGGTGAGCCGACGCGGTTGGCGAGCTCCGCGTACGAGATCGTCTGGCCGTACGGAATCGTCACCAGCTCGCGCCAGACGCGCTCCTCGAACTCGGTGCCGCGGAAGACGAGCGGCACCGTGAAGTCCTTCAGCGTCCCCTCGAAGTAGCGCCCCAGCTCCTCGCGCGCCTTCGCCAGGTGCGGGTGCTCGCCGGGCACGAGCGGCATCCGCAGCAGGCGCTCGAGGCGCTCGAGCTGCCCTTCGAGCATCCGGCGGTCCGGGAACTCCAGCAGGCACAGCCCCTCGTCGGTCGCGCCGGCCAGAATCGCGCCGAGCGGCGTCTCGATCGCGGTCGTGATGACGCAGTCCTTCCGGCCGGACGCCGCCTGTCCAGGCGAGGCGTTGAACGTCTTCGCGAACGCCTCGCGGAAGCCGCTGTGCGACTCCCATCCGGTCCCCAGCGCCACGTCGTCCAGGTCGCCTCCGCTGCGGAGCTGGCGCAGCGCGCCCGAGAGCCGGCGGCCGCGGCAGTAGGCGTGGAACGTCATCCCGTAGTGCTCGAGGAAGTAGCGCCGCACGCGCGCGGGATCGACGCCGAAGCGGCGCAGGTCGCCGTCGCGCAGGCGGCGGTTCGGGTCCTCGTCCACCGCGTTGAGCAGCTTCTTCACCCACTCGGGCGTGGACCCGGCGGGCGTGGCCGGATGGCAGCGGCGGCACGGGCGGTAGCCGGCGAAGAGCGCCTCCTTGATGCTGCCGAAGAACTCGACGTTGGACGGCAGCGGCTTCCGCGCGCGGCACGAGGGGCGGCAGAAGATGCCGGTGGTGCGCACGCCCGTGAAGAAGATGCCGTCGTAGCTGGCGTCGCTCCCTAGAAACGCGCGCTCCATCTCGGGGCGCGGGGGGAGCGACGCGGTAAACAGGGCCTGCTGTGCTGCCACTGACATGCGCTCACGTTAGCGCGGCGGCGGCGGTGCCGCCACCGGAAAATGAACATCGAATTCTGCTAGAGTCGCCGCGTTACGGGCGAGGCATGCCTCGCCCCTACCGTGGAGGCAGACGTGACCAAGCGCTTGGCCGTTCCTGCGGTTCTCGCGTGCATCGTGGCGCTGAGCGGTGTTCGGGCGACCAGCCAACAACTTCCACCGGGTTACATCGACCCGCAGCCCATACTCGCCGCCGCCGAAAAGGCCATCGGCACCGCGAACCTCACGTGCGTGACGATTGCCGGCACCGCCTATGCCGGCGCCGTCGGCCAGGCGCGCGAGAGCGCGCGCAACGTGGACTGGCCGCGCACCGAGATGGCCAACTACACGCGCACGATGAACTGGGACGCGCGGACGATGAAGGAGGAGTTCGACCGGAAGCCGGGACTGACGCCGGCGGCGTACAAGTACGGAACCGGCTGGGTGGACGGCCCGCTGCAGCAGAACGCGCACCAGACGTGGATGGTCAACGGCAACACGGCGTGGTTCATGGACGGGCCCAACGCCGCGCCGGTGGCCGTCACTCCGGATCTCGCCGAGATCTACCAGCTCGACCTGTGGCTCAACCCGCACGGCTTCCTCAAGGCGGCGCGCCTGCCCGGCGCGAACCCGAAGGCGACGTGGCGCTGGGAGCTCGGCGAGATGGGGCGCGACGGCCCGACGACCAGGCCCGAGCGGATGCGCGTCGTGTCGATTTCGTTCGGCAGGTTCCGCATCGACGCGACGGTGAACAGGGAGAACATGCTCCAGCGCATCCACACGTGGGTGCCCGACCCCGCGCTCGGCGACATGAACTACGAGCACGAGTTCACCAACGACAGCTACATCGACGTCGGCGGCGGCGTGCGCTTCCCGACCGGGTGGCACTCGCACCAGGGGTGGGACGACAACTACGGCGCGCAGAACATCACCGCCGGCCACAACGCGTTCGGCGGCGCGCTGAAGGACGTGCGCGCCAACGTCTGCCCCGATCCGGTCACGGTGCCGCAGTCGGTGCGGCAGGCGACGTTCCCCGTGCGCGTGGACGTGCAGAAGATCGGCAGCGGCGTCTACGTCTTCGGCGGCAGCACGCACAACAGCGTCGCCGTCGAGTTCCGCGACTTCATCGCCGTCTTCGAGGCGCCGCACAACGAGGAGCGCGCGCTCGCCGTCATCGACGAGATCGTGAAGGTCATCCCCGACAAGCCGATCCGCTACGTCGTCAACTCACACCAGCACTTCGACCACGTGGCCGGCCTGCGCGCCTTCATGCACGTCGGCGCGACGATCGTCACGCACGTCAAGAACTACGACTTCCTCGTCCGTGACGTACTGAACTACTCGCAGCGGACGCTGAAGCCCGACATGGTGTCGCTGTGGCCGCCGACGGAGCTGGCCGAAGGGTATTTCTACGAGGCCATCCGCGAGAACTTCGTCATCAGCGACGGCACGCGGCAGCTCAACGTCCACTACATGAACCCGCTGCAGCACGTGGAGGGGATGCTCATCGCCTACCTGCCGGGCGAGAGGCTCCTCTTCGAGGCCGACATCTTCGACACCGACAAGCCGCGCCCGGCGGCGCCGACGCAGGATCAGCGGAGCTTCTTCAACCAGGTCGGCCGGCTGGGGCTCGACGTGGCGCAGATCGTCCCGGTCCACGGCGGTCCGGTGCCCTGGTCCGAGTTCGCCCGGCTGATCGGCGGCCGAACCAACTAGGCGTGGTCCGGCTAACACTACTTTGTCAGATTCTCAGCGGGGGATTCCGCTGGAAGCTGATGGCTAGATTCAACAGGTCGCGACGGCTGGCGATGTAGAGCATCGCCA
>VFYY01000091.1 GCA_016871375.1 Acidimicrobiia bacterium | reverse complement strand
TCAGGTTGATGGTCGGATGGCCCCAGATCGCGTCGTCCACGTCGCCGCCGTCGATCATCGTGGTGTAGGCGTAGCGCTGGTCGGGCACGGCCCCGAACTTCGTGGCGCCGTTGCGCGGCAGCGTCGAGGGCGTACGGCTGATCGGCGCCGCGCCGGGCAGCAGTTGCGCCAGCACGAGGAAGTTGCGCGAGAGCACCGGCAGCGCCTCGAGCTGCGCGCCCGTGATCACCGAGGACGGCTGCGACCGCGTGGCCTCGACGAGCGGCGCCTCGCCGACCACGGTGATGGTCTCGGCCAGCGCCGCCACGCCCAGCGTGAGGTCGAGCGTCGCATCCGCGCCGACGACGAGCGTCACGCCGCGGCGCACGGTCGCGAAGCCCTGCAGCTCGGCCGCCACCTCGTAGGGACCCGGCTGCAGGGCCACGGCCCGGAACCGGCCTTCGTCGTTCGTCACGAGCGCCTGCGCGCGCCCGTTCGCCGTGTTCGTGATCGTCACCGTGACCCCCGGCAGCGCCGCGCCGGACTCGTCGGCGATGACCCCCGCGATATTGGCCGCGCCGCCGATCTGCGCCTCCGACGCCGGCGCGAGCAGGAGTAAGAGCATGAGCGCGAAGCCAGTCATGACGCGCGTGTTCGTATTCATCGACGCTCCTCGGCCTTCACTGCCACACTCCAACTCCCAACTCCCAAGGCACGCGCCTTGGAAGTTGGAGGTTGGGAGTTGCGAGTTGACCATCGTCAGAACGAGTAGCGCGCGCCCCACTGGACCTGGCGCGCCTCCTGCGCGCCGTCGGGCACCTTGAACGTCGCCAGGCGGACGTTGCCGTTGCCGCCGGTCAGGTTCACGACATTGGTGATGTTGAACGCCTCCGCGAAGAGCTCCACGCGGCGCGCCCCGCCCAGGGTGAGCCCCTTCGTCACCCGGATGTCGATGTTCTTCGCCGGCGGCAGGACCTTCAGCCGGTCGAGGTCGAAAGGCGCCAGGTTCAGCGACGCGCGATAGCGGTTGATGGCGTCGAGCTGCGCCTGCAGGTTGCCGCGGCCGACCGTCGGCGGCACGCCCGGCGCGCGATCGTTCACCCCGTCGCCGTCGAGATCGCAGGCGCACGTGTTGGTGATCGGCGAGGCGCTGACGACCCGCGCAATCCCGCTGACCTGGACGCCGGCCGGCAGCTCGAACGACGCCGAGATGGCGAGGTTGTGCCGGTTGTCACTCGGGTTGTACCCGTGCTCGAGGGACCGCCCCGTGGCGGCCAGGCGGGCGAGCGATTCCCGCGCGAACGCGCGCAGCGTGCCCGCGCACACGCCCGAGCAGCCGTCGATCATCGAGCGCGAGAGCGTGTAGGACAACTGGAGGTTGTTGGCGCCCCGCACGCGCTGCCGCACCTGCATCTCGAGCGCGTCGTACCAGCTCCTGCTGTTCGGCAGGTTCTGCACCGTGACACGGCCGAGCGAGGACAGGGGACGCGGGTTGGTTGCCGTGATCGCCCCCGCGGCCGGCAGATTGCGGTCCTCGCCCGCGATCGCGTTGGGCATGTGTGAGTGGATGACGTCCACATCCACCCCGGTCGTGCGCGTGACCTGCCAGCCGATGCCCGCGCTCGCCGTCCGCTGGTACGGGAAGCGGTAGTTGTCGGCCACGAGCGACAGGGCCCGCAGGCCGCTGCCCGACGTGGCGAGGAACTCGGCGATGCTCCGGCCGTCGAGCACGCAGTTGATGTCGGGATAGCACTGCCCCTGCTTGGTCCGATCCGTGATCAGGATGGTGTTCCCGAAGTTCGTCTCCTGCGACGTGCCCACCGAGTACCACTCGCGGTTCCGCGTGACGTAGATTCCATAGCCGCCGCGCGCCACCAGGGTGCCGTCGCCGCGGACGTCCCACGTCGCGCCGAGCCGGGGCTGAATCGCGTCGTACTGGAGCCCGCGCTCCGTGCCGCTCTTCACGAAGCGCTCCATGCCCCTGAACCGCGGGTCCGCGAGCATGCCGTCGGTGATGTCGTTGTCGCGCAGGTTGGTGTCGAAGTCCCAGCGCAGGCCGAGGTTCAGCGTCCAGCGCGGGTGCACCCGGAACGTGTCCGAGACATAGGCGCCGATCTGCGCCCCGTTGTGCCAGTAGAAGCCCGGCTCCCGGATCGTGAACTGGAAGGGATAGGTCGCCGGGTTGGTCCGATCGAACGGCGCGTCCGTCTGGAACGTCCACTGCCCGGTATCCAGTCGATGCGAGTCGAAGCCATTGTGGCTGTAGGCGAACTCGCCGCCGATGTTGAGGTCGTGCTTCCCCTTGCTGATGAGGAACGCGTCGGTCAGCGTCAACCGCTTCCGCGGGAACCACTGCGGGCTGTTCACGGCCTGGCCCCACGTCAGGGAAGGCCGGATGACGCGCGGGCCGCGGAACACCGTCGGCGCCACCAGATCGTGAATCAGCCCGTGCGCGCGAAACGTGTTGACCCTCGTGGACGACATGATCCAGTTCTCCTCCACGACGATGCTGTGCGACCGGCTTTCGTCGTCGAAGTCCGGGGAACCCAGTGCCAGCAGGCCGCCGTCGAGCTGGCGCAGCGGCTTTCGCGGCGCGAAGTCGCCGTAGAAGTCGTACGCATATCGCACGTACGCGTTGTGCCGGTCGCTGAAGCGATGATCGAGACGCTCGAGCGCATTCCGCCGGCGGACCGTCCGCGGATAGGTGCCGTTCTCCACCGACGCGAACGGATTGGTGGCCGGCAGCGCGACGATGTCGGCCGTGTTGCGGAAGAGCCCTTCGTAGGCCGAGAAGAAGTGCGTCCGGTTCAGGGCAAGCGGGCCGCCGAACGAGTACCCGATGCGCGTCTGCCTGAACGGCGGCACGTCCCTCGCGAACGCGTTCCGCGCGTTCAGGCTCCGGTCGCGGCCGAAGTAATAGCCGCTGCCGCCCATCCTGTTCGTGCCCGACTTGGTCACCACCGCCACCACGGCGGTCGTCGCCCGGCCGTACTGCGCGTCGAACTGATTGCGGAACACCTTGAACTCCGCAATGGCGTCCTGGCCGAGGCTGATCGTCGGGCTCCCCCAGATGGCGTCGTCGACGTCGCCGCCGTCGATCTGCGTCGTGTACGCGTATCGCGGATCGGCGGCGCCGCCGAACCGCGTGGTGCCCTGGCGCGGCTGCGTGGTGGACGCCCGGCTGATGGGGGCCGCGCCCGGCAGCAGCTGCGCCAGCACGAGGAAGTCACGCGAGAGCACGGGCAGCGCCTGGAGCTGCACGCCCGTGATCACCGACGACGGCTGCGAGCGCGTGGCTTCCACGAGAGGCGCCTCGCCGACGACGGTGACCGTCTCGGTCAGCGTCGCCACGCCCAGCGTGAGGTCGAGCGTGGCGTCGGCCCCGACGACGAGCGAGATCGTGCGCCGTACGGTCGCGAAGCCCTGGAGCTCGGATGCCACCTCGTACGGACCCGGCTGCAGCGCCACCGCCCGGTAGCGCCCGTCGGGCCCGGTGACCAGGGCCTGCGTGCGGCCGGTGGCGGTGTTGGTGATGGTGACCGTGACGCCGGGAAGCGCCGCACCCGAGTCATCCGAGATGGTGCCGGCGATGTTGGCCGCGCCGCCGATTTGCGCAACGGCAGGCGCGGGGAGGAGCGACGACAGCGCTCCAAGGACGAGCAGAGCTCGAAGAAACCGAATCGACGAGGACCACGGTTGCCACACCATGTGACTCCTCCCTGCGTGTTGCCGGACTGTCGAATATTCAGTTGTGGGCGGATTCTACTTGGAATTTGCGATTTGCGATTTGCGATTTGAAATCACAAATCACAAATCAGAAATCACAAATTCACTTGAAAGTGGTGGCGCCCGGGTTTCCCGGGGCACCGACCTTCTGGTAGTGCTCGTAGTTGTCGCGGACCGAGCAGACCCACGCAAAACGCATGAATCCGGTCTGCGAGCGCGCCAGGTTGCGGCGGCCGACCCAGGGCTTCGAATAGGCGCCCGGGTCGTCGATGGTGAACTCGATGGCGATCGTGTTCGCGTCGGTCTTGCGGTAGCGCTCGATCATGTGGAGCTTTTCGGTGCGGGGGTGCCCCACCTGGTCCAGCCACGCGCGATCGTTGAAGCCGATCGTGTCCACGACCAGCGTGTCGCCGTTCTCGTACCAGCCGATCGAGTGTCCCCAGTAGTTCGGGTCGGGGTCGGGCGGATGCTTCGCGTTCAGCCACACCGGGCGGAACACCGGTCCGACTTCATGAAGGATGTAGACCGCTTCGGACGTCTGGACGAACTTCGTCTTCGCGGGGTACATGAAGATGTGTCCAGGTCCCGGCGGCTCGCAGTAGTGAATCTGCGGATCCGTCGTCGCCTCGAAGCGGGCGTCCGGGCCCGTCGGCGGCACTTGCTCCATCGTCCGCGCCAGCGCCCACGGCAGATACGGGATGTCGGGCTCCTTCCCGCGCAGGCGTCCCGCGGGATCCGCGCCGCTCATGCTCTGACCGATGCCGCCGGCGCCGGGCCCCCAGTCGCCGGAGAGGTCAGGGACGGCGGAGGTCGGAATCGGGCTGGGCGGCCCGATGGGAAGGAAGTTGTCCTGCGCGGCCAGGGTCGCGGCGCCGACCAGCACGATCAGCGCCGCGACGAGAGGTGTCATTTGAACGTCGTCGTCCCGCTGTTTCCCTTCGCGCCGACCTTCTCGTAGTGCTCGTAGTTGTCGCGCACCGAGCAGACCCAGGCGAAGCGCATGAAGCCGGTGTCGGAGATGCGGAAGTTGCGGCGGCCCGGCCACGGCTTCGTATAGGCGCCCGGGTCGTCGATCGTCATCTCGAGCTCGAGCGTTTCCTTGTCCACACGCTTGTAGCGCTCGACGAAGTGGAACTTCTCCGTGCGCGGGTGGCCGAGCTGATCGAGCCACGATCGATCGTTGGCGCCGATCGTGTCCACCACCAGCGTGTCGCCGTTCTCGTACCAGCCGACCGAGTGGCCCCAGTAGTTCGGGTCCGGATCCGCCGGGTGCTTCGCGTTCAGCCACACGATGCGGAACGCGGGACCGAGCTCGTGAAGGATGTAGACGGCTTCCGGCGTCTGGACGAACTTCGTCTTGGCCGGATACATGTAGATCCGTCCGAGACCGAGCGGCTCGCAGGTGTGGATGTGTGGATCCGTCGTGCGCTCGAAGCCGGCGTCCGGGCCGGTGGGCGGCGTCTGCCTCATCGTGTACTCGAGCGCCCACGGCTGGTACGGGATGTCCGGCTCCTTGCCGCGCAGGCGGCCGCCGGGGTCGGCGGCGCTCATGCTCTGGCCGATGCCGCCGCGGCCCGGGCGGTTGTCGAGCGCCCAGTCGCCCGAGAGGTCGGGCACCGCCGACTTCGGCAGCGGATCGGGCGGGCCGATCGGCAGGAAGTTCTTCAGCGTGTGGACGTCCATCGGCGGCACCGGAGGAGCCGCCGCCTGCCCTTCGGCTTCGCTCAGGGCATCCCGAGCGTCAGTCGAGGGATGGGCGCCGAGGATCACGGGAACGGCGGCCAGGACCGCCGAGAGCACGACCGCTGACGTCAGGCGCGCACGCATCGCGGCACCCTTACGGACGCGCGGGAGCCGCCGCGCCTTCACCGCCGGCGCGCGCGCCGCCGCCCGATGCCGTGAGCTCGGTGCCGTCGGCCTTGACGATGCGCTGGATGTTGCCGACGGTGGCGCCGTTCTTCGCGGCGAAGATGTAGACGGTGACCGCGTCGCCGGGCCCGAGCGAGCGCCGCGTCCAACCGCGCTCGAGCATCACGGGCGCGGGCTCCGTCGAGCCGACCCACGACTGTTTCTCGCCCTTGTCGCTCGTGGCGTCGAAGAAGATCTGATTGTGCGGGGTGCCCCACTCGAACTTGGTGATGGTGCCTTTCAGCATCACCGGTTTCGTCGTGTCGTACAGGTTGCCGCCATGGTGGGCGAGCACGCCGGCCGATGCCACGGCCACCGCGAGCGCCGCGACCAGAAGAAGCCTGGTTCTCATCTCGATCCCTCCAGTACGTGCCCTTTGTAACAGAGTGCAGGTGATTGTCAAGGACGACCTATAATCCCTGTCTCTCATGCAACGGGACAAAGGGGGTACACAGATGAAGGCGTTGAAGCACGTGTTCCTGGCGCCGGCCCTCGCACTCGTCCTTCCGGCCGCCGCGTACGCACAGGGCACTATCACCGGCGTCGTCCGTGACGCCTCGGGGGCCGTCCTGCCCGGGGTGACCATCGAAGCGGCCAGCCCGGCGCTCATCGAGAAAGTCCGCACGGCCGTCTCCGACGGCAGCGGCCAGTACCGGAACGTCGATCTCCGGCCCGGTTCCTACGTCGTCACCTTCTCGCTGCCAGGCTTCCGCAGCGTGCGGCGCGAGGGGATCGAGCTCACGGGCAACTTCGTCGCGAGCGTCAACGCCGAGCTTGCCGTGGGCGGCCTGGAGGAGACCGTCACCGTCACCGGCGAGTCGCCGCTCGTGGACGTGCAGAGCGCGCAGCAGCAGAACGTGCTGGACCGCGAGGTGATCGAAGCGGTGCCGTCCGGGCGGACGCACTTCAGCCTGGCGACGCTGACCCCCGCGCTCAACACCAACAACCCGGCCGACACCGGCGGCAGCAACTCGATCAACCTGACGTTCCTGACGAGCCACGGCAGCCGCGTCACCGACCAGCGCATCACGGTGGACGGCCTGTCCACCAACAGCGCCGAGGGCGGCGGCCAGTACAGCGCCTACACGCCCAACATCTCGAGCTCGCAGGAGATGGCCATCAACTACGCCGGCGGGACCGCGGAGATGGAGACCGGCGGTGTCATGGTGAACGTGATTCCGCGCGAGGGCGGCAACCGCTTCAGCGGGACGTTCTTCGCGGGCGGCACGTGGGAGGGCCTGCAGGGGAGCAACTTCACCGACGACCTGCGCCAGCGCGGGCTCAGCACCAGCAACGCGATCAAGAAACTGTGGGACTACAACCCCGGCGGCGGCGGTCCGATCGTCCGCGATCGCGTCTGGTTCTACAGTGCGTGGCGCTACAACGGCGAGGAGACCTACACGGGCGGTGTGTCCAACGGCAACGCCGGCAGGGTCGATCACTGGACGTACGCGCCCACCGGCGACCGCGCGCGCTTCTGGCGCGAGCAGCACAGCCTGAACCTGCGCGTCACGTGGCAGATCAACCAGAAGCACAAGGTCAGCGTCTTTCACGACGATCAGTGGCGCTGCGCGTGTCCGAGCCAGCTGTCGGCGGTGGATGCGCCGGAGTCGGCCACCTACTGGCACTACCCGTGGGCGGACCTCACGTCGCTGACGTGGTCGTCGCCGCAGACCAACCGCCTCCTGTTCGAGGCCGGCGTGCAGCGCCACCCGGAGCAGTGGCACAGCGCGAACACCGGCGCGCTGCCGTTCATGTCGGAGCTGGCCGGCGGCGTGACGCCCGGGCCGCCCGGCCAGGTGTCGCAGCTCCCGCAGTTCATCCAGGTCACGGAGCAGTCCACCGGCGCCAATTACCGCGGCCGCGCCAGCCTCACGACCAATGACATGGTGACCTGGCGCTCGCGCGCGGCGATGTCGTACGTCACCGGGACGCACGCCATCAAGGTCGGCATGATGCAGCACTACGCGTCGCGCGACTGGCTGTTCTGGGCGCCGGGCGGCGCGGATCCCGCCGGCGACAACCTGCAGTACCGCTTCAACAACGGCGTGCCCAACCAGATCACCCAGTACCTGCGGCCGGAGCTCAATCGCGGCGTCATCGGCCTCGAGCTCGGGATCTACGCGCAGGACCAGATCACCATCGGGCGCCTGTCCACGCACGTCGGCGTGCGCTACGACCATCTCGACACGCACTTTCCGGCGACCACGCTGGGCCCGACGCGCTTCGCCCCGGCGCGCAACATCGACGTGCCGAAGAAGGAGCAGCTCGCCTGGCGGGACCTCAACCCGCGCGTGAGCGCGTCCTACGACCTGTTCGGGACCGGGCGCACGGCGCTCAAAGGCATCGTGAACCGCTACGTGAACGCCGCGGGGCTGCAGGGCTTCTTCGGCGACGGCAGCAACCCGGTGAACCTGTACGGGAACATCACCACGCGCTCGTGGGACGACGCCAACCGCAACTTCGTGCCCGACTGCAACCTGATCAGCCCCGACGGCAACGGCGAGTGCGGACCGATGACCAACCGCAACTTCGGCCGGCCGCTGCAGACCGCGCGCGTCAACCCGGAGATCCTCGAGGGCTGGGGCAACCGGCCGTTCAACTGGGAGATCGGCGCGGGCGTGCAGCACCAGCTCACGTCAGTCGTCGCGGTGGACGTCTCGTACTTCCGCCGGTGGTACGGCAACTTCATCGCCAAGGACAACCTGGCGACGACGATTGACGACTACGACCGGTTCAGCATCACGGCGCCCGCGGACTCGCGGCTGCCGGGCGGCGGCGGGTACGTGATCAACAACCTCTACGACCTGAAGCCCACGCACGTCGGGCTGGTGGACAACTACTACACCTTTGCCAGCGACTACGGGACGCAGTACGAGAACTGGCACGGCGTGGACGTCGGCATCAACACGCGGCTCGGCCAGGGCATCGTGCTGCAGGGCGGCGTGAGCAGCGGCCGGACGGTGACCGACAACTGTGAGGTGGTGGCGAAGTCGCCCGAGATCGAGTCGCGCACCGAGCCGCCGGGCGCCACCGCGGCGCTGGCCAACACCCCGACCGGCGTGCCGTACTGCCACCAGAACTCGGGCTTCCTGACCAACGTCAAGGGGCTCGGCTCGTACACGATCCCGCGCCTCGACGTGCAGATCAGCGCGACCTACCAGAGCTATCTCGCGCCGGCGGCGGCCGGGTCGCAGATCACGAACCCGATCTTCTCGATGGTCGCGGCGAACTTCGTCGCCACCAACGCGGCGATCGCGCCGTCGCTCGGACGCAACCTCTCGGGCGGCGCGGCCAACGCCACCGTGAACCTCGTCGCGCCGGGCGAGATGCACGGCGATCGGCTCCAGCAGATCGACGTCAGCGTCGCCAAGATCCTGCGGCTGGGACGCACGCGATCGACCGTGAAGCTCGACGTGTTCAACGTCCTCAACAACAACGCCGTGCTGACGGAGAACGCCAGCTTCGCCAGGTTCCGCAGCCCGACGTCGATCCTCCAGGCACGCTTCCTCAAGCTCGGGTTCCAGGTGGACTTTTAAAATCAGCCGGCTGCCGGCAGCGGGCTGCCGGCAGAAGAGGAGGTTCAGATGGCATCGAAATCGACACGGATCTCGCGGCGGCGGGTGCTGAAGACGGCCGGAGCGGCCGCCGTCGGCACGGGCGCGGCGCTGCTCGGCGAGGGGGCGCTGGCGCACCCCTCGACTGACGCTCGGGGTGCCCTGAGCGAAGTCGAAGGGCAGGGACAGGCGCCCGCCATCGGCACGAACACGCAGGCCGGGCGGCGGGTCCGCGCGTTCGTCAAGCTCGACAGCACGGAGCCTCCAACGGTGCAGACGATCACGCTCCGCCGATTGACTGGCCGGCAGGTGGCGGTGCGCACCGAGGCCGCCCAGACCTGCTACTCGAGCGTCGGCCAGGTGCTGCTGCCGAGCCCCACGGCCCCGCAGAACATCACCGTCGTCGGCCATGGCGGGGTCGGCATCGTCGAAGCCGTCGGCCCCGAGGTCTCGGCGATCCAGGTTGGCGATCGGGTCATCGTCAACTTCCATTCCACGTGCGGGTGGTGCTACAGCTGCGTGCGCGGCCGCGCCGACCAGTGCCTGAACGGCGGCGGCCCGAGCGAGGCCACGGCCGATCTGAATGGCAAGCCGGTGTTCTCGGGGACCAGCGGCATGACCGAGGTGATGGTCGTCTACCAGGAAAAGTGCCTGCCCGTCTTCACCAGCGTCTCCCCGGTGGAGCTCTCCATGCTCACGTGCGTGGGCAACTGCGGGCTGGGGATGACCATGACCAAGGTGCCCGTCGAGGCAGGATCCGACGTGGTGGTCTTCGGGGCCGGTCCCGTCGGGCTGCATGCGGTGCAGGGCGCGCGGATCAAGGGCGCCGCCCGGATCATCGCGGTCGAGCCGATTGCCTACCGCCGCGATCTGGCGTCGAAGCTGGGAGCGACCGATGTGGTGGATCCGTGGCGCTACAACGAGCGGAGACGGCGCCCGGGAGGCGGCGGCGGGACCGGCACGGCTGACGAGTTCGACGACGCCCTGGTCAACCACATCCGGGACCTGTGCAAGCTGTCAACGGACCGGACCTGGGCGACCGGCGGCCGCATCGGGCCCGACCACGTCATCGAAGCGGTCGGCGGCGACCGCTATGGCAACGTGCTCATCAAGCCGGCGGCAGGCTCGGGACCGGACCCGAGCGGCATGACGGTCCTGCACCAGTGCTGGGAGCTGGTGTCACGCGTCGGGACCGGCATCTCCGGCAGCATCGGGTTCCCGAACGACCAGCGCGTCCAGATTCCACCGAACCAGTTTGCCGACAGCTCGAAGCACTGGTGGGCGGGGACGGCCGGCGGCACCCACACGCGCCGCGACGTCCCGCGCTACGTGCGGCTGGCGGAAGTCGGCAAGCTGGACCTGAAAGCGCTGGCGTCGAGGACGTACCCGCTGAACCAGACGACCGAGGCGTACCGGGTGGCTATGAACCGTGAAGTGGTCGCCACGATCGTGACGCCCACGACGTAATCGCGGGGCCGGCGAGCGCTTCCACGAGAAGCGCCGCCGGCCCAACCAGGAACAGCGCGTAGAACGGCGCGTAGATCACTTCGGCCAGCCGCAGCAGCATTTCCACGAAGGCGACGATCACCACCACCACGGACTGCGCCCACTTCGGCCCGACCGTCGTCCGCGGGTCGGTGACCATGAAGAAGATGAAGAGCTGATACATCGGTCCGGTGATGGGGGCGACGGCTGCCGCCACCGGCACGCCGGTCAGGGCACTGCGCGCGACCGCGAACACGACGAATGCGGCGACATAGGTGGCCGAGACGTGCAGGCGGCCGACGCGCCACACGATCACGGAGCCGAGGATCCAGATCACCGCCATCGGCCAGACCACGTTGCCCCACTGGATGCTGAGCAGCGTGACGGTCGCGGGCGCGAGGAACAGCACCACGCTCACGCCGAAGTTCGACGGGTTCCAGAGATGCCGGCCGCGCAGGCGCAGCACGTACTTCGACGCGATCGAGATGAGGCTGCACAGCACGTACGGCCAGACGAACGGCGACCGCACCAGGATGCCGACGCTGATGCCGGTGATGTAGGCGCTGGCCAGGTGCGGCCACTTCCCGTACGTGAGCCGGCCCATGAGCGCCTCGGCGACGATGGCCGTGACGATGGCCGTGGCGGTGCGTGTGGAGCTCTCGAGGACGCCGAACGAGTAGTGCGCGACGAGCAGGATGCACGTAATGAGGATCGGGCCGAGGAAGCGCGTGTCGAACGTCATTGCGGCTCGGTGATCCGGTGGAGCATGTCCACCTGCGGCGCGTCGATCGTCTGCACGCGGCCCGATGGCCAGCGGATGACGACGCGGTCCACGCGTGAGGCGGCGCCGAGACCGTAGTGCAGCCGGCGCTGGTTCTGCGCGCTGAACCCGCTGCCGCCGTGCACTTCCTGGACCTGCACCTTGCCGTCCCAGTGCAGCTCGACGCGTGCGCCGATCGCGCTGCGGTTGCTTACGGGCGACGCCTGCGTCGCCCCTACACCCAGCGCCTGCGTCGCCCCTACACCCGGCGCCTGCGTCGCCCCTACGAGCTCGACTTGAATCCAATGGCGCCCAGGATCGACGGTGTTGCGATAGAGCAGCAGCGGGCCGCGCTGGTTGGCGACGACCGCGTCGAGCACCCCGCGGTTGGAGAAGTCGGCGAGCGCGACGGCGCGGCCGTCGTAGGTGTCGGTCACGCCTGCCACCTGGGACACTTCCGCGAAGCGCCCGCGGCCGTCGTTCACCCACACGCGCTTGCGCTGGTACCCGGAGAGGCTGCGGCCCTTCATGTCGGGCCAGTTCGCCGCGTCGCCGATGATCGCGCTGTGGCCGACGGCAATGACGGAGAAGTCGTACCAGTAACTCGTGCGCTCGCCGGCGGAGATGTAGCCGTTCACGAGATAGAGGTCCTGGGTGCCGTCGTTGTTCAGATCGCCGAACTGCGCGCCCCAGCTCCAGCCGCCCAGATCGACGCCGACGCTGGACGCGATGTTCTCGTATTCGCGCACCCCAGGCACCCCAGGCACCCAAAGGTCGTTTGCCTGAACGAGAACCCCTGGCTCCGAGATATTCGTCTTGTAAATCGCGAGGCGGCCGTCGTTGAAGACGTCGCCGAACGAGACGTTCATGCCGCTCTTCGGCGTGCGGCCGACGCCGGCGGCCGCGCCCACTTCCTCGAAGCGCGTGCCGTCGCGGTTCGCGAAGAGCTCCGACACGCCGTAGTCGTTGGCGAGAAACAGGTCGGGGTAGCCGCTGCCCGAGAGATCGGCGGCTCCGACCGCGAGCGTCCAGCGGCGGCTCGCGATGCCGGCCGCCGTGGTGACGTCCTCGAACGTCCCGTCGCCGCGGTTGCGCAGCAGGTACTTCCGCCCGCCGTTCTCCGCGTACTCGAAGCTCTCCGGCATGATCTTCGTGGTTTCGAGCCGCCAGAGGTCGATCGTCTCGGGCCAGTAGCCGGCGAGAAAGAGGTCGAGCCAGCCGTCGCGGTCGTAGTCGAGCCAGATCGCGCCGTTGGCGTTCACGCGCGCGGGCAGGCCGGCGGCCGCGCCCACCGGCGCGAACGCGCGGCCCGCCTGGTTCTGGAAGAGCTCGGGGCGGCCGTACTTGTAGAGAAGGAGGTCCTCGTAGCCGTCGTTGTTGTAGTCGCCCCACACCGCGCCCATCGACACGCCGTCGCGATTGACGTCGGCAAGACCGACCATGCCGGCCACGTCGGTGAACGTGCCGTCGCCCCGGTTTCGGTACAGACGGTTGAGGCTGCCTTCGCCGCTGTTGGTGACGTAGAAGTCCTGCCAGCCGTCGCGGTCGAAATCGCTCACGGCCACCGCGGCGCCGGTGGACGCGATCTGCGGCATGATGTGCGCGAGACGCGCGTCGAAGGTCGGCGCCTCGTGCACGAAGTCGATGCCGCTCTGCGTCGCGCGCTCTTCCAGCCGGAACCCGTAGCGCGCCTCCGGCGACGCCGCGGCCGCGAGGCCGGCGCTCCGTCGATTCAGGACGACGACCGCCGCGACCGACGCGGCGAGGACCGCCGTCCAGAGGAGCCAGAGGCCCCTCCGCCTGGTCGCGGACGCCACGGTCATCGCGCGCGCAGCCCGTCGAGATACAACCGCGGTGTGACATACCGCGTGTGGAACAGCTGCCAGTCCGCCGGGTAGCGGCGGTAGACCGGGTCGTCTTCCAGCTCGGTCACCGTGAGGGGGTAGTCGGGACGATCGTGTGAGGGCAGCGGCAGTACGGTCTGCGAGGCGCCCGTGTTGAAGTCGCCGTCCTTTTCCCAGCCGTCGCCGATCAGCACGAAGTCGCGCGTCCAGCCGGCGGGCGGAGGCGGCGGCGCCGGGAAGCGCAGCGCCAGCTCGTCGCCCGCGTTCATGATCACATACCGGTCGTCCACGCCGGCGACGAGTGGCAGTACGTCGCCGAACCGCGTGTAGTAGCCGACGAGGTCGCGCCAGCGCGGGCTGGTGGACGCAACACGCTGGTAGTCGGGCGTCTCGGGCACCTCGCGGCGGCTGTAGTCGGTCTGCGAAAAACCACGGAAGCGCAGTCTTGCGCTGTTCGCATCCACGCGCATCGTTCGCGGTAGGGGCGACGCCTGCGTCGCCCCTACATCGTCCGCCGGTCGTAGGGGCGAGGCCTGCGTCGCCCCTACATCGTCCGCCGTTCGTAGGGGCGACCCACGGGTCGCCCGTATGTCGTCAGCGGTGGCGAGCAGGTCCCAGTAGATCTCGAGGTTCGTCCGCAGGCGCAGGCGGCGCGCGCCCGTGACGCCGGCGCGCACGACGTTCCGCAGGTCGACGAGGATCGTCTTGTTCTTGCCGGCGGGGAAGCCAAGGTCCGGCGAGACGACGACCCAGCGCCCATTCGCGTCGAGCGCCTCGAGCGACAGGCCGCGCGGCACCACGTGGCCGCCCTGGCCGATGGCGACGTTGATGCTGCTGTCGGTCGGATACACCCAGCCGTAGGCGACGAGCCAGCGCGGACCGTCCGGGGTGATCGGCGCCGCGAGCTCCACTTCCACGAAGTGGTCCTTCCCGATGCCCTGGTAGGCGCCGCGCTCGAGCGTGGCGAGATAGCGGCCGTCCTGCGTCGCGACGCGCTCCGTCACGTTGCGGCCCGTGTCGTCCCACGCGCGCGCCACCGGTTGCGGCCGGGTGGTCGGCTGCGCCTGCAGGACCGGCGGCTGCCGGGCGAACCGCTCGTCCACGAACACGTCCATGTCCGCGGGGTGATCGACCACCAGCAGCGCCACGTGATCGACGAAGTGTGTCTCCCACAGCTCCGCAGTGATGCGGATGTCGTAGGCGCCGTCTCTCGGCGCGAGCTGGTCGCCGCGGATGCGGACCCAGTCCTCCGTCTGCGCCACGCCCGCCGTGTCCACGGCGTTGATGCGCAGGCCGAGCGGGGAGCGCCACAGGAAGTCGGTGACGAACTGCATGCCCCTGCCGTCGTAGGCGAACACCCACGGGCACGAGCCCTTCAGCCGCTGCGTGGCGACGAGCTCGCGATCGACCGCCGGGTCGAACTCCGCCTGCATCACGCCGTTGGGCCACACGATGCGCGCGACGTCGATGGCGGTGCGATCGCCGAGCCCGAAGTGGACGGGCGCGCCGGTCAGGATCTGCTTCTGCGTCAGCAGGCCCGCGCGCACCTCGATCTCGCCGCCGATGCCGAACGAGTTGATGCGCTGGTCTCCCGCGAGTGGCTGCGCCCGCGGCGTCACGCGCTGCCAGTGATAGTTCCTGCTGCCCGCCGCGCGGAGGCGCACGGGCGTGCCGGCCGAGGTGCCGAGCAGATCGAGAAGGCCGTCGCCGGTCGCGTCGGTGACGGCGAACACATCGGCATCCGGCGCGGCGATCGCCCGGTAGCGGCCGTCCTCGCCTGCCCCGGGCCCGATCGAGGGGCCCGCGAGCCAGATACGCGCGCGCCCGCCGCCGCTGGCGAGCACGTCGAGGCCGCCGTTGTTGTCGAGGTCGGCGAGAAAGAGCCGATAGTCGCCCGCGGCGGCGCCGGCCGGGACGTCCATCCACGCCGCCAGCGCCTCGTACGTCCAGCCTGCCTGCCCCGAGCCAGGTCGAGGGGCAGGCGCCGCCGACGTGCGGCCGATCTCGCCGCCGGCGGTCATCGTGACGAGATCCAGCACGCCGTCCGCGTTGGCGTCTCCAGCGGTGAGCGCGACGAGACCGCCGGGCGTGCTCGTGATCGCGACCCGCTGAAACGCGCCGGCCTGGCGATTGACGAAGACGTGGAGCGCGCCGGCGGCGTCTACGAACGCCGCGTCGGGATCGCCGTCGACGTCGGCGTCGGCCCACGCGAAGGCGCGGGCGCCGGTGACGCCGGCGAACGGTTCCACGCGCGTCCACGTGCCGTTGCCGTTGTTGCGCAGCACGGCCGGCGCGCCGCCGTCGATGCCGAGCACGGCGTCGAGGTCGCCGTCCATCTCGATGTCGGCCGCCCAGCCGCGCGACGCGCCCTCGCGCGCCACGTCGAGCGTGTCCACCTGGAAGTCGTTGTTCGAGTCGAGCTCGAGCCGCGCCGGGTCGAACGAGGGGACGTCGCCGGGTGACTCCATCGTGTACCTCAGCGCGTCATCGCGCGGTGACGGCGTGGAGGAGGCGGGCGCCAGCGCGAGGAAGCGGTCGAAGGGGTCGGCGATGAGTTCCGCCGGCGTGCGCGCGGCGGCGAGGTCCTCCTGGAACGCCGGCACGCGCGCGAGCACGTTGCGGAGAAAGGCGATGGCGCGCGCGGCGTCGGCGACGCTCGACGCGGCGACGGCCTGCCGCAGCGCGCCGAACTGATCGGTGACCGCCTGCGGCCACGCGGCTGCGGGCCCGCTCAGGCGCGCGACCGAGTCCCGCAGCGTCCCGAGGTCGTTCCGCTTCGCGGCCAGCCGGGCGCGCTCCACGAGCACGGCGAGGTTGCCTGGCGCGACCTCGAGCAGCGCTTCGAGCGCGTCCCGCGCTTCCTGATCCGCGTTCGCACCGCCGGCGCGCTCGACTTCCTCCGCCAGGGCAAACCGCGCGCGCAGCGATTGCGGATCGAGCATGACCGCGCGCCGCAGCGCGGCGAGCCCCTCGTCCAGGCGGCCGCGCGCGATCTCCGCCCGTCCGGCGAGCAGCGCGAGCGCGCCGTTGTCGGGCGCGAGCTCGGCCGCGCGCGCCAGCGGCGCACCCGAGGCCTCGAGCTCCCCCAGCCGCAGCAGCGCGAGACCGAGGTTCGCCCACGACGCCGGCTCCGCGGGCACGAGCTCCGTCGCCCGTCCAAACGCCTCCCGCGCATCGTCGAGCAGCCCGACCTGCAGCGCCGCCAGGCCGCGGTAGAAGCTGCGCGCCACGTGTTCGTAGGCGTCGGTTCCCGGCTCCGGCAGGCGGGTTCGCGTCAGAAAGACGGCCGCGGCGAGGACCGCCGCCATCAGCACCGCGAGCCAGACGCGCCTCATCGTGATCACGCGAATCCTATCTCGGGCAGCGCCGGATACCAGTCGCGCCGCGAGCGGTCGCGGAACGCGGCCACGTCGATCGGGGCGATGGCGCGGTCGATGCGCTCCAGCAGTTCGCCGCGGGCGGCGGCGTCCAGCGGCGCGCGCGCCTGGGCGGCGCACGCGTGCA
>VFYY01000090.1 GCA_016871375.1 Acidimicrobiia bacterium | reverse complement strand
GCGCCCGTGTTCAACGTGTTCAACAGGGACAATGTGCCGACCTTCCGCGACGGCGGAAAATGGCCGGACGCGATCCTCGACGGCGAAGGGCGAGGCCGCGAGGCGGGGTACAAGCCGGTGAACGGGCGCACGCTGTTCGACAACGGCGTCGTGTACGGGTACTGCACGGATACGGGCTATCTGCCGGCCTGGGGACTGCATCAGGAGCTGCGCGTGCTCGGCCTGATGTTCTCGCCCACCGACCTCGTCAAGGTGCTGGGACCCAACAGCGCGTCGTGGATCAACATGAGCAAGGAACTTGGAACGCTGGAGGCGGGCAAGATTGCCGACATCGTGCTGCTCGGTGGCAACCCCCTCGGCGGGACGCCGCAGAACGGGTTCTGGGACTTCCTGAACGTTCAGGTCACGATCAAGGGCGGCCAGGTGCTCGTGGACAAGCGCGCCGCGAAGTAGATCCCGGGCGGTGTTCGACTCCGTCCTGATCGTCTCCTTCGGTGGGCCGCAGGGCCTGGCGGACATCCGGCCGTTTCTCGACAACGTCCTGCGCGGGCGCCGCGTCGCGCCGGAGCGCATCGAAGAGGTCGCGCACCACTACGAGCTGTTCGGCGGCGTCTCGCCCATCACCGAGCTGACGCGGAAGCAGGCTGAAGGGCTGCGTCAGCGGCTCGCCGCGGCCGGCCATCCGCTTCCCGTGTATGTCGGCATGCGCAACTGGCGTCCGTTTCTCGCCGACACGCTGCGCGAGATGCACGACGCGGGTCACCGGCGCGCCATCGGGTTCATCGCCGCGCCGCACGGCTCGTATTCCAGCCGCGAGCAGTACAAGGAAAACGTCGAGGCCGCGCGCGCGAGTCTGCGCGCGTCCACCGGCCACGACATCGAGGTCACCTACACCGGCCCGTGGTTCGACCATCCGCTGTTCATCGCCGCCAATGCGGCTCACGTGCGTGAGGCGCGCGAGCGACTGCCCGCGGACCTGCGCGGCGCTGCGCGTCTGGTGTTCACCGCGCACAGCGTTCCGGTGCCGATGGCTGACGCGTCGCGCTATCGCGAGGAGCTGGTGGAGTCGGGACGGCTCGTTGCCGAAGCCGTCGGCATGCGCGACTGGACGGTTGTGTATCAGAGCCGCAGCGGGCGGCCGTCAGACCCGTGGCTCGAGCCCGACGTGTGCGACTACCTGCGGCGTGAGCACGCGGGCGGACTGCGCGCCGCCGTCCTCTGTCCGGTTGGCTTCGTCTGCGATCACGTCGAGGTGCTCTACGACCTCGACTGCGAGGCGGCGGGCGTGTGCCGGGACATAGGGTTGCCCATGACGCGCGCCGAAGCGGTCAACGACGATCCGCTCTTCCTGGACATGATGGCGGACGTCGTTATGAAGCAGGTTGCCAGCGGCCGTCCCTGAGCACGAAGCGCCGCTCTGACGCGATCGAATCGGGCATGATCAGCGTGCCCACGCCGTCGAGCGTCGTGAACACAGGTTGAATGGGTACGACCTCCTGCGTCCTCGCCCACGCCAGCGCCTCGTCCACGCTTCCGAACCGCTCCAGCGTCCGCAGCGTGGTCCACGTCGGCGGCGGCAGGGCGATCTCGCCGCGGCGGCTGCGGTCCAGCGCATCCGCGGGGCTGATCCAGACGCTCTCCACGGCCTCGTGCGCGTCGTGCCGTGCCTCCTGGCGCTCCGGTGCGCGCGCGAGAAAGAACCAGACGTCGTAGCGCTTCGCTTCGATCTCCGGCGTGACCCAGCGCGCAAACGGCGTCAGCGCATGAACGTCCAGCGTGATGCCCGCTTCCTCCTCGAGCTCGCGCGCCGCGGCATCGGGATGCTCTTCGCCCTCGTCGAGGCGTCCGCCGGGAAACACGTGCGCGCCCCCCATGAACGCCACCTCATCGTGGCGGCGGATCATCAGCACCTCGAAGCCCGCGGGCGCGGGACGCAGCAGGACGACGGTGGAGGCCGGACGCGGCGTGGCTACGCGAGCGTCCACGTGCGGAGCGGACGCCGGCAGGTGCAGAAGCGGCCCAGGTGACAGGCCGCAACCGTGTCCGCCTCGAACGAGAACGGCGCGATATGCGGCGGTGTGTCGCCGGGGCCGAGCGTGATGTGCGGCGTGAAGTGGTGGAAGCTGGACTTGAGCCGGTAGCCGGTCACCCACAGCACGTCGCCGACGCGCGCATCCCCGTCGACGAACGCCGCGGCGGTGCCGGCCGGCCGCTCGAACCCACGCAGCGCCTCCATCAGCCGCTCGTGGAGGCCGGCGAGCACGTCCGTGCGCTCGACCGCCATCCAGACGGAATGGGCGCTCTTCCCGCCTCCGGTGACGTGTACCGTCAACGGCCGTTCCGCCCGCAGGACTTCGTCGATGCGCTCGAACGCCGGCTCGAGCTCCTCGATGCGGATGAACTGCTGCGTGAGCGTGACGTGCGGAATGTGCTCCGCGTCGAGCCGGAGCCGGTCGGGTGAGTCGCCGGGCAGCGCGGCGCTGAGGTCGATCGCGCGCTGACGAACATCGGGCGGCGGCAGGAGGGCGACGTCCAGCGCGAGTAGTTTCGACATGCGGCGACAAGCAGTATCGTACTAAACGTCATGAAACGGGCGCTTCTGTTCGTCCTCCTGCTGCCGTTCGCCGTGGCCGGCCAGGGTGTGGCGCCAATCGCCTACCGCATCTCGCTGCCGGAGCCCGAGCACCGCTGGATGCAGGTCGAGGTCACGTTCCCGGATGTGCCGCCGGCGCCGCTGCAGCTGCGGATGAGCCGGTCGTCGCCGGGCCGTTACGCACGCCACGAGTTCGCGAAGAACGTCTTCGGCGTGACGGTGACCGACGCCGCCGGCGCCGCGCTGCCGGTCACGCAGCCCGCGGCACACGGATGGGACGTGCCACGGCATCCCGGCACCGTGCGCGTGAGGTACCGCATCTTCGGCGATCAGATCGACGGCACGTATCTGTCGATCGACTCGACGCACGCGCACATGAACATGCCGGCGACGCTGATGTGGGCGCGTGGCCTCGACGAGCGGCCGATCACCGTGCAGTTCGTACCGCCCGCGGGGCGCGCGTGGCGCGTCGCGAGCCAGCTCCTGCCTGGACCCACGCCGACGACCTTCACCGCGCCGAACCTGCAGTACCTGATGGACAGCCCGACCGAGTTCGGCGGCTTCAGCCTGCGGACGTTCCAGGTGCCGGGCACGCCGGCGCCGCCGACGTTCCGGCTGGCGGTGCACCACACGGGCACCGACGCCGAGCTCGATGGATTCGCGAAAGACGTCGAGCGCGTGGTGCGCGAGCACCGGAACGTCTTCGGTGAGTACCCGGCCTTCGAGGGCAACACCTACACGTTCATCGCCGACTATCTGCCGTGGGCCGACGGCGACGCGATGGAGCATCGCAACAGCACGGTGCTGACGAGCGCGAGCTCGATTCGCAACAACCGCCTCGGCCTCCTCGGCAGCGTGTCCCACGAGTTCTTCCACGTGTGGAACGTGGAGCGCATCCGCCCGCGGTCGCTCGAGCCGTTCAACTTCGAGGACGCGAACATGTCGGGCGAGCTGTGGTTCGCCGAGGGGGTCACCAACTACTACGAGCCGCTCGTCCTCGTGCGCGCCGGCCTCATGACGCTGGACGAGTTCACCGCCGGCATGGCGAACACGATCAATGTCGTCACGCTGAGCCCTGGCCGCGCCATCCGCACCGCCGAGGAGATGAGCCGCTTCGCGCCCTTCGTGGACGACGCGACGTCGGTCGATCCGACGAGCTTTTCGAACACCTACATCTCCTACTACACGTGGGGAGAGGCGATCGGCCTCGGCCTGGACCTCGCGCTGCGCGACCGGTCCAACGGCACGGTCACCCTCGACCGGTTCATGCGCGCGATGTGGGAGAAGCACGGCAAGCCGGGGGGGCGCCGCCCGGGTTACGTGGACAATCCGTACACGATCGCGGACCTAAAGACCATGCTCGCGACGGTATCGGGCGACGCGACGTTCGCCGACGAGTTCTTCGCGCGCTACATCCAGGGGCACGACGTCGTCGACTACGCACGCCTGCTCGAGCGCGCGGGTCTCGTCCTGCGGCCCTCGTCGCCGAACGAAGGCTACGCGGGAGAGATCACGATTCGTGACGTGCAGGGGCGTCCGCGCCTCGCGCAGTACGTGCCGTTCGGCTCGCCCGCGTCAGCCGCCGGGCTGGAGAAAGACGATGTGGTGCTGTCGATTGGCGGAACGAACGTCAGCGGGGCCGGCGACGTGGCGAGCGCCATCCGGCGCGCCCGTCCCGGCGACAGCCTGCCGATCGTGTTCGAGCGCCGCGGCCAGCGCGTCACCTCGGCGCTGCGGGTGATTGCCGATCCACGCATGGAGCTGGTGCCCGGCGAGCGGATCGGACGGATGCCCACGGCCGAGCAGCGCCGGTTCCGCAACCAATGGTTGAGCTCTCCCTCGGCCGGGAACACGTTGTGAAGCGCTGACCATGATGAACTTCGGCGGGCTGCTCAAGGCGTTCGACACCGTCATGATGCTTCGCGAGGCCGCGAAGCGGTTGACGGACGACACGCCGCCGCCCGAGACGTCGCTCTCCGCGCAGACCGCGCAAGGCATCGCCGGCCAGGTCGAGGCCCGCCTGACCAACGTCGTCGTCGCCGCGCTCGAAGAAGCCTTCGACCGCGATCACGCCCGACTCGAGCTCGAGCGCGCGCAGCTCGAGGAACAGCGCCGCCGCGCCGAAGAGGCGCTGCGCCTGGAGCTGCGGCGCCAGATGCTCGACCGCGAGCTGGCGCGGCTGCGGCTCCTCGGCGGCGGCGCGATGCTCGGATGGATCGCGGCGATCCTGCTGGCCGTGCTGCGCGCGGGGGCGATGTCCACGCCGGGACGAATCGCGCTAGCGGCCGGATGGCTGCTGTTGCTCGGCGGGCTCGGCGCGGCGTTCACCGCGCAGGGGCGGCTCGGAGCGCTGGCCGTGGAGCGTGACGGTCCGGTGGATGCCGGGCCGCCGGCCGTCGCCTCGTTGTGGCTGCTGATTGCGGGGCTGGCGCTGACCGCGATCAGCCTCCTGTTGTGAAGGACCGCTCGAGCGGTTTCTGAAACGTCGTAGTGTCCGGCTTTAGCCGGACCAAGTTGATCGGCACCGCCGTGTGTGGTCCGGCTAAAGCCGGACACTACGAAGAAGTCGAAACCGAGCTAGTCCTTCGGGAACAGCACGCCCGGCGAGAACTTCCACTCCGGGTCGAGCGCGCGCTTGACCGCGCGCATCTCGTCGATGCCGCGGTCGCCGTACAGCGCGCGCAGCAGGCGCTGCTTGAGCGCGCTGCGGCCGACGCCGTGCTCGGCCAGCGGCGCGCCGCCCATCGCCATCACCGCGCGCGCCATCTCCAGGATCGCCTCGCGCCCCCGCTCCACGTCGTCCCAGGACCGCGGGACGACGTTGGGGTGCAGGTTGCCGTCGGAGACGTGCCCCCAGATCGCGTAGGGGAGCGCGGCCCGCTCGAACGTCGTCCTGTAGAGGGCCAGCGATTCGCCGAGCCGATCGAACGGCACGACCAGGTCGCCGGCGGTCTTCTCGACGCCGGGATGCGTCAACTTCGCGGCGGCGACGACCGCGTTGACGCTCGCGGGGACCGACTCACGCAGCTCGAAGAAGCGCGCGGCGCCGTCGAGGTCCCCGGGCATCGCGACGTGCGGGTCGGCGTCCACGCCGCAGGCGTCGAGGACCTGCTGCAGGCGCTCGAGCGCGGCGTCGGCGTCGGCCGCGACTTCGATCTGCACGAGCAGCATCACCGACGGCGCGTCGGGCCGCTTCACCCCCGCGCACGCGAACGCGTCGTCAGGGACCACGGCAAGCGCGCGGTGGTCCATGAACTCGACCGCCGAGACGTCGAGCGGCCCTTCGCCGCGCCAGCTTGCGACGGCATCGTTCCGCAGCGCCGCGGTGAGCGCCACGGCCTGGACGTCGGACGTGCAGCGCACGAGCACCGCACACGCGCGCGGCCGTGGAATCACGCGAACCGTGGCGTCGACGATGAAGCCGAGCGTGCCTTCGGAGCCGACGAACAGATCGACGAGATCCATGCCGGGGCGCGCGTAATAGCCGGCCGACAGCTTCGCGACGTCCGGCATCGTGTAGCCGGGTACCGGGATGCGGATGGGCGCCGCGCCCGGCGGCTCCAGCTCGAGCGATCCGTCGGGCGAGGCGGTGACGTCGCCGCGCTTCAGATCGAGGATCGCGCCGTCGGCGAGCACGACCGTCAGCCGCTCCACCCAGCGCCGCGCGCTGCCGTACTTGAACGTGGCCGCGCCGGCGGCGTTGGTCGAGATCGTGCCGCCGAGGAACGCGCCGTCGTAGGTCGGCACGGGGGGGTAGTAGTAACCCGATGGCGTAAGCGCACGCTGCAGCGCCGAGAGCGGCACACCGGCGTCGGCGCGCACCGTCCCGCCCGTCGCGCCGTCCTTCTTCACGGCGCCGATCGCGTTGAGCGCGCGCGTGCTGATCACGACGTCGCCGCGCGGCGTGGCGCCGCCAGTCAGCGACGATTGCGCGCCGACGGGAAGCACCTGCCGCGCGGAGCGGACCAGCTCCGCGACCTCGCGTGCGTTCCTGGGAAAGGCGACGCCCGCGGCAAAGCCGCCCGGGACATGCGCCGCGTCGCTCAGGAAGGAGGCGACGATGTCGGGCTCGTCGTGGATGCGCGGGTGCGTGAGGGATCCTCCGGCCCGCGATTATGGATCATCGCTTCCTGGCGGCCGCACGGCTGCGCGTCGTCGCTTTGAAATCGAAAGCCGTGGGCCGTGAATCGCCGATCAGCGCGGGGCAAGCGCGGCTGTTTCGGCCGCGAGCCAGGAAGCAAAATCTTCCCGGGTCTGAACGGAGTAGAACCCCCGCATGCGGTAGTGACCGAGCCCGCACAACTGTGAGCAGGCGATCTCCCACTCACCCGTGCGCGTCGGCGTGAACCACACCGGCTGCACCGTTCCCGGCACCGCGTCCTGCTTCACGCGCATCTGCGGCAGCGTGAAGCTGTGCACCATGTCCTTCGTCGAGAGGTACACGATGACCGGCCGTCCCATGGGAAGGTTCAGCCGGTTGATCGTCGTGACATCGTCGCGCGCGGCCGGATCGGAGCGATCGAGGCCGAGGGGATTCGTGGCGCTGAGAAACGTCACGTCGGTGCGGCCGAAGGCGCCGTCAGCGCCCGGGTAGTGCACGTTCCAGGCGAACTGCTCGGCGACGACGCGCACCACGGTGCTCTGCTGCGCGGACGGAAACGCGTCCACGCGCGAGCTCCAGGCGGGGATCGAGAAGAACGCCAGCAGGATCACTTCCGCCACGAGCACGCCGCCCTCGACGAACGTGGACCAGCGACCACGCACGCCGCGCGGGTCGGCGACCGGATGCGCGCCGCGCCGGAACCGGACCAGGACGTAGACGAAGAAGATGCTCCAGCCGGTGAAGAGGATCGCCATGAGCCAGTGGACCAGCACCATGAGCTGGTCCACGTCGGCGGCGTGCGCCGACGCCGCCGGCGGCATGCGCAGGATGTCGAGCATCAATTTCGTAATGGGGTCGGGAGTCATTTTTCGAGGACACTCTCGCGCGCGCGACGGGCGAGCGCGAAGAAGAACCGCGCGAAGCCGCCGAGCACGAGGAACGTGACGCCGAGCAGCACGAAGATGCCGGCGTTGAGCCCTTCACGGACGGTGTGATCGGCGGCGGTGCTGAAGCAGACAGGACAGCTCATAGCAGGTAGAACACCGCAAAGATGCAAATCCAGATGACGTCGACGAAGTGCCAGTAGAGTGCGGCGAGCTCGACGCGGTTCGCGAAGCGCGCGTGCTGCGCCTGCCACATGCGCGCGCCGGGACCGATCAGATACGCGTTCACCGCCAGCCCCGCGGCGATGTGCAGCGCGTGCAGACCGGTCATCGTGTAGTAGAGGCCGAGGAACACGTCTGTCGAAGGCGCCAGCCCCTGTGACAGCTTGTCCGCGTACTCGGAGCCCTTCACGCCCAGGAACACGATCCCGAGCGCGATGGTGGCGGCCATGAGCCCGCGGTACGCGGCGCGGTCGCCCTGTCGCGCCGCTCTCCACGCCAGCGCGATCGTCACCGACGATGCGAGGAGGACGGCGGTATTCAGCGCCGCCAGCGGCACGCTCAAGACCGCCGATTGATCCGGCCACGACGCCGCGCCGACTCGCAGCAGCGCGTACGACGAGAAGAACGAGCCGAAGAGCATGACTTCGGAGGCGAGGAACAACCACATCCCGAGCTTCGGGTTGGTCAACCCCGTGTCGGGCCGGACGTCCGTCGTGTAGGGGATGTCCATTACCCCTCGGCGGGTCCGCTCGACACAACCCGCGCTACGTACTGCGGCACGAAGTCACGCGGTGCGCCGGGCGGACTGTAGTCGTACGGGTCGCGATACACACGAGGCGAGGCCGTGTCTTCGCTCCATTCGAGGGTCGTGGCGTCCCACGGATTCGCGCTCGCCACGCGGCCCTGCTTGAGGCTCGCGAACAGGTTCACGATGAAGAAGATCTGGAAGAAGGCGAGCGCAAAGGCGCCGATGGACATGTGGACGTTGAGCGACAGGACGCCCTGCGCGTGCGCGTACTCCATCCCGCCGTCCCACAGCCGCCGGTTCACGCCGGCGAGACCCTGCACGAACATCGGCATGAAGATCGCGTTCATGCTGACCAGGGAACCGACGAAGTGCATGCGGCCGAGCGTGTCGTTCATCATCCGGCCCGTGATCCTCGGGAACCAGTAGTAGATGCCGGCGAACAGGGCGAAGATCGTGCCCGGCGCCACGACGTAGTGAAAGTGGCCGACGACGTAGGTCGTGTCGTGGAGCGGGATGTCGGTCGTCGCCAGGCCGAGCGGCAGGCCCGTCAACCCGCCCATGCCGAACATCGGCAGGAACGCCAGCGCGAAGAGCATCGGCGTCGTGAACCGGATCGACCCGCCCCACAGCGACAGGATCAGCGACGTCAGGATCACCACCGACGGGATCGAGATGATCATCGTCGTCGCCTGGAAGAACGCGCTGATGGCGGTGCCCATCCCGGTCAGGAACATGTGGTGCGCCCACACGAGGAACGAGAGCACGCCGAGGACGAACAGCGAATACACCATCAGGCGGTAGCCCCAGAGCGGCTTCCGGGTGTTGTTGGCGATGATCTCGGCGACGATGCCCATGGCGGGCAGGATGAGCACGTACACCTCGGGGTGCGCGAGAAACCAGAACAGGTGCTGCCAGAGCAGCGCGTTGCCGCCGCCGGAGACGTCGAGCGGACGGCCGCTGACGACGAGGCCGCTCGGCAGGAAGAAGCTGGTGCCGGCCACGCGGTCCATGCCCTGGAGGATGGCCGCCGCCTGCAGCGCGGGAAACGCCAGCAGCAGCAGGAACGCGGTGACGAACTGCGCCCACACGAGGAAGGGCATGCGGAACCACGTCATGCCGGGCGCGCGCAGCTGCACGATCGTCGTGATGATGTTGATCGAGCCGAGGAGCGACGAGAGGATGATGCACAGCATCCCGACGAGCCACCACGTCTGGCCGCTCGTGGGCGAGAGATCCGAGAGCGGGGGATACGAGGTCCAGCCGTTGTTGGCGGCACCGCCGGGCACGAAGAAGCTGCTCAGCATGACGACGCCGCCGGCCAGATAGAACCAGTAGCTGCCGAGATTCAGCCGCGGAAACGCCATGTCCGGCGCGCCGATCTGCAGCGGCACGAGGTAGTTGCCGAACGCGCCGACGGCCAGCGGCACCACGCCGAGGAACACCATGATGGTGCCGTGCATGGCGCCGAGCTGGTTGTAGAACTCCGGCAGGATGATCCCGCCGGGCGCGTTCGCGTCGCCGAGCAGCGGCCCGACGACCGGCACCGGCTGGCCCGGATACGCCAGCTGCCAGCGCAGGATCACGATCAGGAAGAAGCCGACGAGGAGGAAAAAAAGGGCGGTAAACGCGTACAGCAGACCGATCACCTTGTGATCGGTCGAGAAGAAGTGTTTGAGAAACACGTCGCCCCGGCGCGCGGAGCGCGCCCAGAAAGAGAGGGTTATCCAGCCAACGGGTCCTACGCCAGCGTTGGCTGGATTCTATAAACTACAGGACATGGTCGCAAGATTTCGCGCGCTGATCGTCGTCGTGCTCGTGTCGGCGTCTGCCGCTCCGGCATGGGCGCAGGCGCCGGGCGCCGAGCCCATCCGCTACACCCTGAGTTTCCCCGCCCCGCAGACGCACTACGTCGAGGTGAGCGCGGTGGTGCCCACCGACGGGCGGCCGCAGGTCGAGCTGATGATGGCGGTGTGGACGCCCGGCTCGTACATGGTGCGCGAGTACTCACGGCACGTCGAAGCGCTGACCGCGACCGGCGCCGGCGGCCGGGCGCTCGGCGTGGAGAAGTCGGCGAAGAACCGCTGGCGTGTCGAGACGGGCGGCGCGCCGAGCGTGACCGTGAAGTACCGCGTGTACGGACGTGAGATGACGGTCCGCACCAACTGGATCGAGGCCGACTTCGCCGTCCTCAACGGCGCGCCCACGTTCCTGACCCTGCGCGACGGCCAGAAGCGCCCGCACGAGGTCGTGATCGAGCCCGCGCGCGGATGGCGGCGATCGATCACGGGCCTGCCCGAGATGGGCGGCGGCGCCCATCGCTATCGCGCCCCCGACTACGACATCCTCGTCGACTCGCCCATCGCCGTCGGCAACCCGGACGTCCACGAGTTCACCGTCGACGGCAAGAAGCATTACCTTGCGAGCATCGGCGACGGGCGCAATTTCGACGGCGCGCGCGCGGCGAAGGACTTCGAGACGCTCGTCGAGGCGCAGCGCCGCCTGTGGGGGTCGCTGCCGTACGACAAGTACGTCGTCATCAACGTCACCACCATCCTCGCGGGGCAGCCGGGCGGCGGGCTCGAGCACCTCAACTCGACGATGCTGATGGTGTCGCCGAACGCGACGCGCACGCGCGCCGGCTACCTGACCTGGCTCGAGCTGGCCAGCCACGAGTTGTTCCACGTCTGGAACGTGAAGCGGCTGCGCCCGGTCGAGCTCGGCCCGTTCGACTACGAGAACGAGGTCTACACGCGCAGCCTGTGGATCGCCGAGGGGGTTACCGAGTACTACTCGCTCGTGCTGCTGCACCGGTCCGGGCTGTCCACGCTGGACGAGTTCCTCAACAGCCTGTCGGGCGAGATCGAGACGCTGCAGACGACGCCCGGACGCCTCATCAACTCCGCCTCCGACGCGTCCTTCGACGCGTGGATCAAGTACTACCGCCCCGACGAGAACTCCGTGAACACGGCGGTGAGCTACTACACGAAGGGCGTGGTGATCGGGCTGCTGCTCGACGCGCGCGTCCGCAAGGCCACGGGCGGCGCGAAGAGCCTCGACGACGCGATGCGTGCGGCCTATCAGAAGTTCTCGGGGGCGAAGGGCTACACGCCGGAGGAGTTCCGCGCCGTCGTCGAGCAGGTCGCGGGCACCAGCCTGAGGGGCTTCTGGGATACCGCGATCAACGGCACCGCCGAGCTGGACTACACGGAGGCGCTCGAGATCTTCGGGCTGCGTTTCCGCGCCGCGGGCGCGTCCACGACGCCGTACATCGGCGTCACCACGCGCAACGACGCGGGCCGGATGGTCGTGACCGGCGTCCGCCGCGGAACGCCGGGCCATGACGCCGGGCTCAACGTGGACGACGAGATCCTGGCGATCGACGACGTGCGCGTGCGCGCGGAGCAGTTCCAGACCCGCGTGAACACCTACACGCCCGGCGACACGGTGACGCTGACCGTCGGGCGGCGCGATCAGGTGCGCCGCGTCGCCCTCACCTTCGGCGCCGAGCCGCCGCGGCAATGGCGCCTCGAGCCGAACCCCGCCGCGACGCCGGCCCAGACCCGTGCCCGCGGCCAGTGGCTGCAGCAGGCTGCGTGACGGACGCCGTTCAGGACCTCGCGCTGATCCAGCGCGTCGTCGCGCGCGACGCCTCCGCCGTGGCCGCGCTGCACGACCGGCACGCCCGCGTGCTCTACTCGCTCATCCTGCGCATCGTGCGCGACGAAGGAGAGGCCGAGGACGTCCTGCAGGAGGTGTTCCTCCGGCTCTGGGAGAAGGCGGACACCTACGACGCCGTGCTCGGGTCGCCGATCGCATGGCTCGTCCGCATCGCGCGCAACCGCGCGATCGATCGCGTGCGCGCGCGCCGCGCGCGTCCGGTGACGCAGCCCCTCGACGACGGGGTGGACCAGCGTCTGGCCGACACGGCGGCGCCTGCGCCGACGCCGGAGGCCGTCACGCGCGGGTCGGAAGAGCAGCGCGCGCTCACGAGCGCGCTGGCGCGGCTCTCGCCCGAGCAGCGAGTGCTCATCGAAGAGGCGTTTTACCTGGGCTACACGCAGTCCGAGCTGGCGGAGCGCTTCCACCTCCCGCTCGGCACCGTGAAGACCCGCATCCGGACGGGGATGCTGGCGATGCGCGGGCATCTCGAGCATGTGGTGTGAGCATGGCGACTGACCTCGAGGACCTTGCCGCGCTCGACGCGGCCGGCGCGCTGGACGAAGGCGAGCAGCGCCAGTATCGCGAGCGGCTGAAGACCGCGTCGGCCGCCGAGCGTTCGGCGATCGCGCAGCTCTACGACCTGGCCGCGGCGGTGGCGAGCGAGCAGGCAACCGTGGCGCCGCCGGCCGGATCGCTCGAGCGGCTCCTGCAGCGCATCGAGGCGTCGCAGGTGTATTCGGTGCTCGCGCACGAGGGCGACTGGCGTCCCGGTCCGGTGGCCGGCACGCGCGTGAAGATCCTGTCGCTCGACCGCACGCGCGACGTCGCCACGCTGCTGATGCGGGTCGAGCCGGGCGCGCGCTACCCGGCGCACCGCCACACGTCCGCCGAGGACTGCTACATCGTCTCGGGCGAGATCATCATCCAGGGGCAGCGTCTGCACGCCGGCGACTTCCACCGCGCGGAGGCCGGCAGCGACCACGCCGAGCTGAGCTCGGAGAAAGGCGCCGAGGTGCTGCTCGTCGTGGGCGCCTCCGACTACCACCTGTGAGGTTCGATCCCCAGTACGTCGAGTACGTCCTCAACGAGAACTTCGAGGACGCCAAGGCCCTGTTCCTCTCGCCGCTGATGGCGATTCACTACGCGCACCTGGTGATGCTCGCCGACCGCGGCATCATCTCGGCGGCGGACGCCCGCGCGCTGCGCGCGGCGCTCGACTCGATCTCGATCAGCGAGGTCCGCTCCGCGCCGTACGACGGCACGATCGAAGACCTGTTCTTCTACGTCGAGCGGCTGCTGGTCACCGCGTGCGGCGAGGACGTCGGCGGCCGCCTGCACACCGCACGAAGCCGCAACGACATCGACATGACGATGTACCGGCTGCGGCAGCGGGAGTTCATCTCGGCGGTGATTGCCGCGAACGTCGCGCTCCGCGAGGGGCTGCTGCAGCTCGCGGATCGGCACCGGCATACGCTCTTCGCCGCGCACACGCACACGCAGCCGGCGCAGCCGACGACGATGGCGCATTACCTGCTGGCGGTGGTCGAGCAGCTCGAGCGCGACGCGGTGCGGCTGCAGGCGGCGTTTGCCTCCACGAACCGGAGTCCGCTCGGCGCGTGCGCGATCACCGGCACCGCCTTCGCGATCGATCGCGGGCTGACGAGCGACCTGCTCGGGTTCGACGCGCCGACCGGCAACACCTACGGCAGCATCGCGACGGTCGATTACCTGCTCGAGAGCGTCTCGGCCACGGCGGTGCTGCTGGCCGGCCTGGGCCGGTTCGTGCAGGACCTGCTGCTCTGGTGCACGGTGGAGTTCGGCTACCTGCGGCTGCCGGACGGGTTCGTGCAGTCGAGCAGCATCATGCCGCAGAAGCGCAACCCGGTGGCGCTGGAGCACGCGCGCGCCATCGGCAGCAAGGCGCTCGGCCAGGCGACCGCCATCCTGCTCAGCGTCCACAACACGCCGTTCGGCGACATCGTCGACACCGAGGACGACCTGCAGCCGCTCGTCGCGTCGATGTTCCGCGACACGCTGCGCGCGGTGACGCTGGTGGACGCGGCCATGCGCGGCGCCGAGTTCAACGTCGAGCGGCTGGCCTCGCGTGCCGAGGAAGGCGGCACGACGCTGACCGAGCTGGCCGATCACCTCGTGCGCGAGCACGACCTCGCGTTCAGGACCGCGCACCAGATTGCCGCGCGGCTGCAGGCGGGGCGCCGCGAGCGGCCGGATGCGCCGCTCGGCGAGATGCTGGCGTCGGTCTCGCGCGACGTGCTCGGGACGCCGCTGGCCTGCACCGACGCGCAGATCGCGAAGATCATGAGCGCCCGCCACTTCGTCGAGGTGCGGCGCACCCCGGGCGGGCCGGCGCCGGAGGAAACGGCGCGCGCCAGCGCCGCCTCCCGCGAGGCGCTGGCGCGCGATCGCAGGTGGCTGGCCGACACCGGCGAGCGGCTCACGGCGGCCGACGAGCGTCTCCGCGACCGCGCGCGCGCGCTGTGAGCGACATGTCGCGGAGCTACGTGCGCGTCCTCGTGATCTGGGCCGTGGTTCTCGCGGCGCTCTACGCCTTCCAGGAATTCTTCTCGTAATGCACTGGATCGACTGGACGATCATCGCGATCTATCTGGCGTGGATCGTCTGGGACGGCATCCGCCTCACGAAGAAGAGCCACGAGCTCGAGGGCTACTTCCTCGCCAGCCGCAGCCTCCCGTGGTGGGCCGTCGGCCTGTCGGTGATGGCGACGCAGCTCAGCGCCATCACGATGATCGGGACGACGGGGCAGGGCTACGTGGACGGGATGCGCTTCCTGCAGTTCTACTACGCGCTCCCGATCGCGATGATCGTGCTCTCGGTCACGCTCGTGCCGTTCTTCCACAACGCCAAGGTCTACACGGCCTACGAGTACCTGGAGCAGCGCTTCGACGCGAAGACGCGCGCGTTCACGAGCTTCCTGTTCCTCGTCTCGCGGAGCATGTCGCTGGGCGTGGTGATCTCGGCGCCGGCGGTGGTGCTGTCGGTGGTGATGGGGCTCAGCGTCACCAACACGGTGCTGTTGATCGCGCTGCCGACCGCCGCCTACACGATGTTCGGCGGCGTCCAGGCGGTGGCCTGGACCGACGTCAAGCAGATCGTGCTCATCGTCTTCGGCCTGGTGGCCGCGGTGGTCGTCCTCGTCCTGGCGCTGCCGCCGGAGGTGGGCATCGTCGAGGGCCTGCGGCTCGCGGGCTCGACCGGCCGGCTGCAGACGTTCGATTTCACCTTCGACCTGACGAACCAGTACACGTTCTGGTCCGGCACCATCGCCGCGCTGTTTCTGTTCTGCTCCTATTTCGGCACCGATCAGAGCCAGGTGCAGCGCTACCTGACGACGAAGTCGGTCGACGAGGCGCGGGAGTCGCTGCTGATGAGCGCCTACTGGAAGATCCCGCTGCAGGCGCTCGTGCTGCTCGTCGGCGTCTTCCTGTTCCTCTTCTATCTGTTCACCCCCGGCCCGATGCTCTTCAACCGCGTGCACGACCGCGGTCTGCGCGAAGGACCGCGCGCGGCGGAGTATCTGGCGATCGAGCAGCGCTACGAGGCGGCGGCGTCGGCACGGCGGAGCGCGGCGCTGGCCGGCGCGACCCTGGCCGGCTCGAATGACGCGTTCAAGGCCCGCGAAGCCGATGTGCGCGCGATTCGTGCCGAGGCACTGGCGTTCGTGCGCGAGGCCACCGGCGATGCGGCCTACAGCGACGTCAACTACGTCTTCCCGACGTTCATCACGACCTCCATGCCTATCGGACTGGTCGGCCTGCTGATTGCCGCCATCTTCGCGGCGGCGATGTCCACGATCTCAGGGGAGATGGCGTCGCTCTCGACGGCCACGGTCATCGACTTCTACCGGCGGTTCGTCCGGCAGGAGGCGCCGGACCGGCATTTTCTGATCGTGTCGAGAATCGCCACCGGCTTCTGGGGACTCTTCGCGAGCCTCGTCGCGGTGTGGGCCGCGGAGCTCGGCTCGCTCATCGAGGTCGTGAACCGCTTCGGCTCGTTCTTCTACGGCTCGATCCTCGGCGTCTTCATCCTCGCCATCGCGTTCCGGCGCGCCAACGGCACCGGCGCGTTCGTCGGGCTCATCGCGGGCATGGCGTCGGTGGCGTGGGCGGCCAGCTTCACCGACGTCGCCTTCCTCTGGCACAACGTCATCGGCGCGGTCGTGGTGGTGGCGGTCGGGCTGGTCGTGAGTGTTGTGGCAGGTCAAAGGTCAAGGGTCAAGGGTCAAGGGTGACTAGGTAATGCTTGGCCGCGCCATCGTCTTCGTCGTCCTGCTGATGGTCGTCATGTGGCTCGTCGGCCGGCTGCTGCGGGATCGGCGGCGATGATCTGCATCTTCGTGACCGGCGGCACGTTCGACAAGACCTACGACGAGATCCACGGCCGGCTGTCGTTCGGCGAGACGCACCTGCCGGAGATGCTGCGCCTCGGGCGGTCGCGCGTCGAGGTCTCGATCCGCACGCTGCTGATGACCGACAGCCTCGACATGACGGACGCGGATCGCGCGTCGATCGTGCGCCACGCGGCCGGGTGCGACCAGGCGCGGATCGTGATCACCCACGGCACGGATACGATGGTGGAGACGGCCGCGGCGCTGGCGCGCGGCGTCACGGGCAAGACCATCGTGCTCACGGGCGCGATGATTCCCTACGCCTTCGGCAGCTCGGACGGCCTCTTCAACCTCGGGAGCGCGCTCTCGTTCGCGCAGGTGCTGCCGGCCGGCGTCTACATCGCCATGAACGGGCAGCACTTCGCCTGGGACAAGGTGCGAAAGAACCGGGAGACTGGTGTCTTCGAGGCGCTTTCCTAGGAGTCCGTCCGAGTAATCGCGGTGAAAGTCATATTCTCTCGTGCTGCGCGCTCACGCTGCCGGTCGCCGCTCCCGGCGATGGCCGCGGAGGTGTCGCGTCGGCGATCGAACGCCACGACCGAG
>VFYY01000089.1 GCA_016871375.1 Acidimicrobiia bacterium | reverse complement strand
AGGCGCGTCCAGACGCAGAAGCGCCCGGAGGGACTCATCGGCGCGACGCTCGTCGGGATGGCGTTCGCATTCGGCTGGACGCCGTGCCTCGGTCCGATCCTGGCGGGCATCCTCGCCGTTGCCGCCACGCAGGAGACCGTGGGCCAGGGCGTGCGGCTGCTGGCCGCCTATTCGATCGGCCTGGGAGTGCCCTTCTTCGCGACCGCGCTGGCCATCAACCGTTTCTTCGCGGCCTTCGCGAAGATCCGCAGGCACTACCACAAGGTCGAGATGGTGTCGGGCGCGCTGCTCGTCGCGATCGGCGTGCTCATCTTCACCAACCGCTTCACGGTGATCGCCCAGTGGCTGACGCCGTACCTGCCCGTCTATTGATCGTTACACAGACGTAACACCTGTGACATTCGCACGAAACGTGCGCGCCGTACATCTACAGGTATGAAGCACCTGCACTGTGCGGCGCTGGTCCTGCTCCTGCTCCCCGGTGACGCGAGCGCGCAGTCGTCGGACAACCCGCCCTCGGCCTACGACAAGATCTGGCAGCACCTCACCACGTGGTACGACGACAAGACCAATCCGGTCGTCCAGCGGGTGCTGTTCACGGGACGGTTCCAGCACGAGTTCAACACCATCGACGCGGACCAGGGCGACCACGACGAGTGGAACACGCGCCGCTTCCGCGTCGGCCCGCGCATCACGCTCTTCCGCAACTACACGCTCCACGTCGAAGCGGAGCTGAACCCGCAGGAGATCGACCCGCTGTACATGCGGCTCACCGACGCCTACTTCGCGTGGAACAGGAGCGCCGCGTTCACGCTCACGGTCGGCAAGCACGGCATCCCGTACACCATGGACGGCGCGACCTCGTCGAAGGAGCTGCTGACGATCGACCGCGGCAACCTGACGAACAACATCTGGTTCCCGCAGGAATACCTCCCTGGCGTCAGCGCGTCGGGGCGCACGGGCGCGTGGAATTACCGGCTCGGCACCTACTCCGCCGGCGAGCAGACGCGCGAGTTCGGCAAGTTCGACGGCGGCCTCGCCACGCTCGCCGTCGTGGGGTATGACTTCGCGAAGAAGCTCGGCGTCGACCAGGCGGTGCTGAGCGGCAACTACGTCTACCAGAACGAAGATCGCGACAACACGTTCACGCGCCAGCTCGGCCACATCCTGTCGGTGAACTTCCGGCTCGAGGCGCCGAAGTGGGGCTTGCGGACCGACGTGTCCACCGCCGACGGCTACCTGTCGCAGCGCGATCTGTTCGGCGTGACGGCGATGCCGTACTACAACGCCACCGACACGCTGCAGCTCGTTGGCCGCTATACGCTCCTGACGAGCGACGGACCGAACGGCGTGCGCCTCGGCGCCTACGAGAGCTCCGTCGTGCCCGGGCGCGGCAACGAGTACAACGAGCTGTATCTCGGCGCGAACTACTTTTTCTACGGTCACAAGCTGAAGCTGCAGAGCGGCCTGCAGCTCGCGGACCTGAGCGACTCGCTCGCCAACGACGGCGGCGAGTACTCGGGTGTGTCGTGGACGACGGGATTACGAATCGGGTGGTAAGCGCGCGGATCGAGCCGTGCTATCCTGCGGCAGATGCAGAAGCAATCGATCCGCATTGCCCTGCTCACGATCCTGCTTGCCGGTGGACTCGCCGCCGGCCTTTTCCTGAGACACCTCGAGCGACGCGCCGCGGACCTGCGGGCCGCTGACGCCGACCTCAGCGCGCGCGTCGCGCGGCTGACGGATGCGCTCGTGGACATCGCCGCCGCGCAGCACGCCTACATCACGCCGGGCCAGGGCGGCGAGCCGTGGTTCGAGAAGATGGCGATGCTCGTGCGCCAGCTCTACGACGACACCTCCGCGCTGAGCGCGCGCCTGCACGCGCCCGACGCACACGCGAGCGTCGAAGGGCTGACGGGCGGCATCGAGGCGCTCGTGGCCGCCGACGCGCGCGTGCGCGAGAACCTGCGCCTCGGTCAGCCGCTGATGGCCGCGGACGTCATCTTCAGCGACAGCCAGAACACGATCGACACGATGCTCGGGCGGCTGCGCGACCTCCGCGCGGCGGAAGCGCGGGCGCTCGACGCAGCACATTCGGCGCTCGCGAGTCAGCGGTGGCTCACATTCGGGGGCCTCGCTGTCCTCTGGCTCGGCGGGATTGCGCTTCTCTTCAGGGTGCCTGGGGTGCCTACGGTGCCTGAAGTGCCTGGGGTGCCGAGGGTGCCTGAAGTGCCCGCCCCTGCAGTCGAGCTCACCGCGGTCGCCGCTCTCTGCACAGATCTGTCGCGCGTGAGTTCCGCGGCAACGCTTCCCGAGCTGCTGGGGCGCGCGGCGGCCATCGTCGAGGCGCCGGGATTGATCCTCTGGATGGCTGCGGGCGAGGAGCTCTTCGCCGTCACCGCTCACGGGTATTCGCCGCAGATCCTGGCGAAGGTCGGCCCGATTTCTCGCAAGGCCGAGAACGCCACCGCCGCGGCCTGGCGCGAGGGGCGGGCGGTCACCGTCCCTGCCGAGGCCGGCGGCCCGGGTGCCGTCGTGGCGCCACTGTTCGGCGCGGACGGCTGCATCGGCGTGCTTGCGGCCGAACTTCGCGCCGGGCGCGAGACCGATTCATCGGCGCAGGCCGTCATCGCCCTCATCGCCGCCCAGCTCTCCACGGTCGTCTCCGCCTGGCCCGCGGCGAGCTCCGCGGAGCTTCGCGCGCAAGCCTCCGCGTAGCCGGGGCGGCGGCGCCGGGCCCCTACCGGCCGCTCCGGTCCCCGCCGAAATTCAGAGGGCGGAGACCTGAATGCTCTTCACACTCTTGCTCGTGACGGCACTGGCAGGCGAGCCTGGCCGGCAGGCACTGCCCACCTTCGCCGACGCCGTCCAGATGGCCGAGGCCGGCCAGGACGAGGCGGCGCTCGCCGCGTTCCAGCGGCTCGTCGCCGCCAATCCCAACGACCGTGCCGCGCGGATCTGGATCGCGCGGCTGTACGAGCGGACGGGCGCGCCCGAGCGGGCGGAGCCGGTCTATCGGAGCGTCTACCTCGAGGACAAGACGAGCGTTGACGCGCTGCTCGGGCTCGCCTCCGCGCTCATGGCGCAACACGCCGAGCGCGAGGGGATGGAGATGCTGACGCGGGCGGAGGAGCTCGAGCCGCAGAACCCGGCCGTCATCGAGGCGCTGGCGCGCGCGCACCGCCGCGTGGGCAGCCCGGAGCGGGCGGTCGGCTATTTCGAGCGCATGTCCGCGGCGCAGCCGACCGAGCAGCACCTGCTCTCGCTCGAGGACGCGCGGCGCTCCTACCAGCACCGCGTCGAGGTCCGCGGCTTCAGCGAACAGTTCAGCGGAAGCTCGCCCAACAGCAGCAACGGCGACGTCTCGCTCAACTACCGCCTCAGCGATCGCACGCGCGTGTTCGGCCGCGGCGAGGTCCAGCGCAAGCTCGGCGTCCGTGAAGCGCGCGGCGGCGCCGGCGTCGAGTGGCGCTGGAAACAGACGGTGACGCTGCGCGCGCACGCGCTCGTCGCGCCCGACACGGTCGTGATGCCGGAAGGCGACTACCTCGGCGAACTGCAGCACGTCTACGGCCGCTCGGTGTGGACGTACACGTTGCGCAGCTTCGACTTCACCGGCGCGCGCGTGGCCGTGCTCTCGCCAGCCGTGACATGGCCGGTCATGGACCGCCTCGACCTCTCGGTGCGTTACGCGCTGGCGCTGACCGACTCGAACACGGTGTCGAACGAGGCCGGGCAGAGCCTGCAGGTGCTCGGCTCGTATCAGTACCGTCCGCGGCTGGCGATCCTGGGCGGCGTGGCGGCGGGCGTCGAGGACTTCGACCACTTCTCCGTGGACCGCATCGGCAACTTCCGGGCGTTCAGCGGCTCGGTGGGCGCGCGCTACGACCTGCGCACGCTGACCGCCGTGGCGGCGATGTACGAGCATCAAGCGCGACGCGGCGGGGTGAACATGGGCCGCGTCACGCTGTCGGTGCAACAGAGCTTCTAGGCAGGGGCACGGCGGCGCCGTGCCCCTACGCCGGAATCCGATCCCGCGACGGCGCGGGGCGGCGATCGGGGATCGTCGCCTTGACCGTCAGCTCCTTCTTCTCCCGCAGCAGCCGGATCTCCAGCGCCGCACCGGCGGGCGCGTCGCGGATCGCCCTGGTCACATCCGACGGGCTGCGCACGGCGCGCCCGCCCACGGCGGTGACGACGTCGCCCGCACGAACACCCGCCTGCGCCGCCGGCGAGTCCGCTTCAACCGCCGACACCAGCACGCCTTCCGCGGCGCCGAAGTAGGCGGCGAGCTGATCGCTGAGCGGCGTCAACGTGACGCCCAGCCGCCGGCGCGCGCCAGGCCCGGCGGGCAGGTCGAAGTCGAAATCGAAGTCACGCGGCAGCGCGCGCATGCCGCGCTCGATCTCCAGTTCGACGTCGGGCAGCACGATTGACGCCCGCCGCGACTGCTGCGGCGTGATGTCGAGCGCCTGACGCGAACCTCCGCGGACGACCGTCGCCTTCACCGCGCGTCCCGGCGGTGTTTCGCGAACCAGCCGCGTGAACTGCCGCACGCTGCGCACGCGCTCGCCGTCGAACTCGACGACGATGTCTCCCGTCCGCAGGCCGGCGCGCGAGGCGGGACTGTCCGCGCGGACGTCCTCGACGAACACGCCCTCCCGCGATGCCGCGGCTTCCTCGCTGCGCAGCTCCCGCACCGAGACGCCGATCTCGCTGCCCCGCGCCTGCGCCCATACCGCGGGCGCTCCCACGGCCAGCGCGACCGCGGCGGCGACGGCAATCACGACCTTCCTCATCGGGTCACTCCTCCCTTTCGTGATCTCTGACGGCAATCGCCGCGAAAAAGTTGGCATGCGGCATAATCCCCGGGGTGGCGAAAGACGACAGGAAGGACGACCGCAAGGCCCGCATCCTCGATCGCGTCGAGCGGGAGAAGGTCAAGTTCATCCGGCTCCAGTTCACCGACATCCTGGGCGCGACCAAGAACGTCGAGGTGCCCGACCGGCAGTTCGACGAGGTGCTCGACGGCGGGATCATGTTCGACGGGTCGTCGATCGAGGGCTTCGTCCGCATCGAGGAATCCGACATGTCCCTGCGGCCGGACCTCGACACGTTCCAGGTCCTGCCCTGGACCTACGCCGGCTCCGAGCGCGTCGGCCGGATCATCTGCGACATCGCGCACCCTGATGGAACGCCGTTCGACGCCTGCCCGCGCACCACCCTGAAGCGCGCCATCGCGCTCGCCACGCACAAGGGGTTCACGATGCGCGCGGGCCCGGAGGCCGAGTTCTTCCTGTTCCAGCGCCGGCCCGGCGGCGAGCCCACGACCGAGACACACGACTCGGGCGGCTACTTCGATCTCACGCCGGTGGATCTGGGCGAGGACGTGCGCCGCGAGATCATCCTGGCGCTCGAGCAGATGGGCGTTCACGTCGAGGCCGCGCATCACGAGGTCGCGCCCGGGCAGCACGAGATCGATTTCCGCGATGACGACGCGCTGACGACGGCCGACAACGTGAGCACGTTCCGCTTCATCGTGAAGAACGTGGCGAACCGGAACGGCCTGCACGCCACCTTCATGCCGAAGCCGATCTTCGGCATCAACGGCAGCGGCATGCACACGCACCAGTCGCTCTTCGCCGGAGGGAAGAACGCATTCCACGACCCGAAGAGCGACCGCCAGTTGAGCAGGACGTGCCTGCACTACATCGGCGGCCTGCTGCGGCACGCCAAGGGATTCTGCGCGATCACGAACCCGCTGGTGAATTCGTACAAGCGGCTGGTGCCCGGCTATGAGGCCCCGACCGCGATTGCGTGGTCCGAGCACAATCGCAGTCCGCTCATCCGCGTCCCTGCGGCGCGCGGCGCGAACACGCGGATCGAGCTGCGCATGCCGGACCCGTCGTGCAACCCGTACCTGGCGCTCGCGGTCATGCTGCGGGCAGGGCTCGACGGCCTCGAGAAGCAGACCGACCCTGGACCACCGGTGAACAAGAACATCTCCACGATGAGCCACCGGGAGCGCCGGCACCTGCGCATAGACGAGCTGCCGGGAAACCTGGCCGAGGCGCTCGACGAATTCGAGCGCAGCGAGCTCATGCGGGAGACCCTCGGGGACCACCTCGTGGACCACTTCCTCGCCGCCAAGCGGGCCGAGTGGGACAGCTACATCCGCCACGTGTCGCCCTGGGAGATCGAGCGCTACCTCAACACCTACTGACCCCAATCGGGGACGCCCGGTCGTCGAAGCTTCCGTTTCCGCGCAAAACCAGGGATCCCAGCCGGGCACGGGAATTGATCACCCCGGTGTGGTCGCGTTCGGATCACCGGGGTGCGTTTACTTCAGGCAGGCGCTGGCATCGCTCGCATCCCGGCTGCATCATCGTTCACCGATCGGACGCGACCCTGTTTCCCTGAAGGACCAGCCGACCAAGTACGCCACCAAGACGGTGAAGCTGACCGGCGTGGTCACCAGCGGCTGGGGGATCCCCCTGATGCCGTTCCAGCTCTACACCGTGGACGACGGCAGCGGCGAGATCACGGTGCTGTCGCGCAGCGGCCGGACGCCGGCGAGAGGCACGCGCGTCGAAGTGCGGGGCGAGGTGCGCGAGCTGGCGGTGTTCGGCGGGCGATCGCTCGGCCTGCACCTGCAGGAAGCGGATCGCAAGATCAAATCGTAGGGGCCGCGCATGCGCGTCCCGATCTCGGGCGACGCGTGCGTCGCCCCTACCGCGTGATCTTCACGGCCACCGCGGTCATGTCGTCGTTCTGGCGCGCGTGACCGCGGAAGGCCGTCACCGCCTCGAAGATCTCGTCCACGATGCCGCGCGCGCCCTGCGCGCGGTGTTGGCGGATCACGTCGCACAGGCGCCGCGCGCCGAACTCCACGCCGTCCTCGCTCATGGCCTCGAAGATCCCGTCCGTGCAGAACACGAACATGTCGCCGGCCTCGAGCGGCAGCGTGATCTCGTCGTAGGTGATTCCCGGGAACGAGCCGAGCGGCACGCCAGGCAGCTCGATCTGGCCGCACTCGTCGCCTGAGCAGCGGATCGGATACGGCAGGCCCGAGTTCGAGACCGTCACGCCGCGGCGCTTGAAGTCGAAGAACGCGTAGCAGAGCGTGCAGTAGTACTCCTCGAGCTGCCGCTCGTGCAGGATGGTGTTCATCGCCTGCAGCACACCGGACACGCTGAACCGATCGGGCGCATAGCGGCGCCGCATCGTGCGCGAGCGCACGAGCTCCGCCGCAAACGCGCCGTACAACGCCGCGGGCGCGCCCTTGCCCGACACGTCGCCGACGGCCACGACGAGGCTGTTCGGCTCCGGCGCCAGGAAGTCGTGCAGATCGCCCCCGAGCTCGTGCGCCGGCGCGAAGCGGCCGGCGACGTCGGCGTCGCGCAGGCGGGCGGGGAGCTCGGTCGGCAGCAGCGCCATCTGCACGCGCTGCGCGAAGCGCAGCTCCTTCTCGATGCGCTCTTCGTTCCTCGTCACTTCCTCGTACAGCCGCGCGTTCTCGATGGCGACCGCCGCCTGGCTGGCGAGGAGCGTCAGCAGCTCCTTGTGCTCCTTGGTGAAGGCGTTCAGCTCCGGGCTTTCCAGGTCGAAGACGCCGATGCAGCGCTCCTTGATCAGCATCGGGATCACGAGCTCGGAGCGCACGTCCTCGACCAGCTTCAGGTAGCGCGGGTCCTGCGACACGTCGGGGACGAGCAGCGGCTCCTTGTGCAGCGCCGCCCAGCCGACCAGGCCCTCGCCGAGCTTCACCTGCTTGGAGGTGGCCTCGTCGCCGTAGCGCACGGCCAGCTTGATCTCGAGCTGCTGGGTGGCGTCGTTCGTCAGCAGGATGCCGAACGTCCGGTAGTCGATGAGGCGCTTGGTCAGGCTGGCGATGCGCGTGAGCAGCACGTCGAGGTCCAGAATCGACGACATCTCGCGGCCGATCTCGGCGAGCGTCTCCAGGGTCTCGACGTACTGGCGCTCCGACTCGAAGAGACGCGCGTTCTCGATGGCCACCGCGACCGCCGCCGCGAACTGCCGCAGCAGCGCCTCGTCCTGGCTCGTGAACGCGCCGGTCTGCTCGTGCAGCAGGTTCAGCGCGCCGATGACCTTGCCCTTGCGGCGCATCGGCACCGCGAGCTGCGACAGCATGTTGCGCAGCGGGCCGACATAGCGCGGCTCGAGCCGGATGTCGTTGACGAGGATCGGCCGTCCTTCCTGCACGGCGGCGCCGACGACCCCGTGCCCCACCTTCAGGCGCAGCGTCGGCGTGATGTCGTCCGGGTAGCCGATCGCGTAGGCGATGCGGAGCTCCTGCCGCGACTCGTCCAGCAGATAGACGGAGAACGCACTGAACCGGGTGAGCCGGGCGATGAGCTGGGGAATCTTCGCGAGCAGCTCGTCGATGTCGAGCACCGACATCATCTCGCGTCCGAGATCGAACAGCGTGGAGAGCAGCTCGGTGTCGGAGGGCGTTCGCGCGGGCGGTTGCGGGTTCACCGAATCGCCCGGATTATACTGGGGCTCTTCCATGGATGCGCCCGTCCTGCCACTCGACTACAGCGCCATCGAACGCATCCTCCCGCACCGCTACCCGTTTCTCCTCGTGGACCGCATCACGGAGCTCGAGCCCGACAAGCGCATCGTCGGCATCAAGAACGTGTCGCTGAACGAGCGGTACCTCTCGCATCAGCCTGGCGAGCGGCCGGCGTTGCCGCCCACGATCCTGACCGAGGCCGTGGCGCAGGTCGGCGCCATCCTGATCCTCTCGAAGCCGGAAAACCGGGAAAAGCTCATCTTCTTCATGGGTATCGAGCGCGTCAGGTACCGGCAGCCCGTCTGTCCCGGCGATGTGGTCGAGATCGAAGCACGCGTGAAGCGCCTCCGCAGCCGCATGGGGCAGCTCGAGGGGTGCGCGCGCGTGAATGGCCGGATTGCGGTCAGCGGGACCATGACGTTCGCGCTCGGCCCGACCGCCGCGTCTCAGCCGTAGCGGGCGTCGAGTCGTCTGACGGCGAAGATCAGGCAGCTGGACGCGCGCCCGCGGGTGCGCGTCCGGCAGCCGTCCGTGCCCCTGTCCATTTCACGACGGCGACTCCAAGCAGGACCATCGCGGAGGCGACGATGATGCGCGGGCCGAACGGCTCGCCGAGCAGCAGCGAGCCGAGGATCACCGCGATGACCGGGTTGATGTAGGAGTACAGCGATACGGTGGACAGCGGCAGATGCCTGATGGCGTACAGGTATGCCGAGTACGCGAGCAGCGACCCGACCAGCGTCAGGTAGATCTCGGCCGCGAGCGACCGCGGCGTGAACGCCAGCGCCGCCCATTCGCCCCGTATCGTCGCCAGCACCAGCATCGCCATCCCGGCGAATATCATCTGCAGCGCCGATCCGCCGAGCGGGTTGTCCTCGCGCGCGAACCGCCGCGCGTAGGACGTGCCTCCGGTCCACCCGAGACACGCCACCTGCAGGAGGACGACGCCGAGCAGGAACTGGCGTCCGCTCTCCCCGCCGACCGTCAGGTCGGGCCACACCAGCAGGACGATCCCCGAGAATCCGACGAGCAGCCCGATCAGTCCCTGGCGCGTGAGGCGCTCGCCGTCGCGCAGTATGGCCTCGATACCCATCAGCCAGAACGGCGACGAGGCGATGATCACGGCGGCGATGCCGCTCGGCACCCACAGCTCCGCGAAGACGACGGCGCCGTTGCCGAGGCCGATCATGAGCATCCCGGCAAGCGCGAACCCGGCCCAATTGTCGCGTGACGGCAGCGACTGCCCGCGCGCGCGCAGCACCGCCGCGAGAATGAACCCGCCGATGGTCCAGCGGATGCCGCCGACGAGCGCCGGCGGAATCGACTCCAGCGCGACCGCGATGCCGAGGTACGTCGTGCCCCAGACGAGGCAGACGATCAGCCAGGCGAGGTAGGGAAGCGAGCCCAAGGCACCATTGTGCCCCGCGGCCGGTCAGCGTGCGAGATGTGCGTCAGACAATCGCCTGTTCCTCCTGCTCTTCCGCGGAGCGGATGCAGTTGCGGCCGCCGTCTTTCGCGCGGTAGAGCGCGGCGTCGGCGCGGGCGATGATCAGGCGCGCCTCGACTTCACCGGGCGTGATGCCGGTGATGCCGAAGCTGGCGGTGACGCGAACGCGCACGTCGTTCCACATCACCGGGTGCTCCTCGAACTCGCGGCGCAGCGTTTCGGCCACGCGCTGCGCGCCCGACAGCGGCGTGTCGGGCAGGAGGACGAAGAACTCTTCGCCGCCGTAGCGGCACTTCACGTCGCTGCCGCGCAGGACCGCGTTCATCTGGCGGCCGACCGACTGCAGCACCGCGTCCCCGCACAGGTGGCCGAAGCGGTCGTTGATCCCCTTGAAGTGATCGAGGTCGAACATGATCAGCGACATCGGCAGCTTCGACCGCCGCGAGCGCCGCAGCTCGCCGTCCATCACCTCGAGCGAGTGCTTGCGGTTGAAGCAGCCGGTCAGGCTGTCGCGCACGCTCGTCTCGCGGATCTCGTGGAACAGCTCCGCGTTCTTGAGCGACACGGCCAGCAGCGCGGCGGCGGCCGTCATCGCAATCCGCTGATGCTCGGTCAGCGGCGGCTCCGGCGAGACACCGAGCACGCCGATCGGCGCCCCGGCCACGATCATCGGGAAACAGATGTCGCCGAAGGCGCTGCCGACCAGCGTCGCCGACTCGCCGAATGCCCGCTTCGCCGCGCGCTCCCGCTCCGCCACGGTCGCGGGATCCGCCGCCGTCAGCGCCTGCCACTGCCCCTGCACGCGGATCATCGCCCACGCGCCGCGTCCGCCGGCGAGCGTGGGCAGGTGCTCGGTGGCCGCGGCACGAATCGCTTCGAGGTCCAGCGACCGCGCGAGCGCCTCGCCGAACGAGACCAGGCGCTCCATCTCCACGGCGCGCTGGTTCGCGAGCCGCGCGTCGCTCTCCGCGGCCACGGCCGCGGACCGCATCTCGAGACGCTTCCGCTGTTGATGGATGAAGAAGACCACCGCCAGTACGACCAGCGCCGGCAGCAGCCGCAGCCCGAGCTGCTGGTCGATGCGATCGACGTAGTCGAGCGCCTGCGCCAGCGGTCCCGAGAAGGACAGGTGCAGCGCAATCGCCATCCCCAGCAGGAGGATGAGGTCGTTGCGGCTGATCAGACGGATGGTGCGTCTAGGCAAGGCTGTCGGGGCGGCGGTGAATAAGACAGACTAATGACGCTTCTGTCAGGTGTCAAGCAACAGACGGATGCGCGCCCGGCGGTCGATCAGTTACCATAAGCACATGATGCGCAAAGGATTTGTCGCTGCCGTCGCGGTCCTCACCGCGGGCCTGATGCTGTCGGTTGTGCTGGCGGCGGCGCAGCAGGCGCGCCCGGCGGCCCCTGCCGCGCAGACGATGAAGCCTGCGCCGCCGGGGCCGCTGCCGGCGATGCCGCTCGGCGGCTACCTCGCCCGGCCGCGCGAGATCGTCGTCGCCGTGTACGAGTTCGCGGCCCGGCATCCCGACGTTCTGCAGTACATGCCCTGCTACTGTGGCTGCGAGCAACTGGGCCATCGCGGCAACCACGACTGCTTCATCCGGTCGCGCGACGCCAGCGGCCGCGTGCAGTGGAACGACCACGGCACGCATTGCACGGTCTGCATCGACGTCGCCCGCGACGCGATGATGATGTTCAACTCCGGCGCCTCGGTGCCGGCCATCCGCGCCGCGATCGACCAGAAGTGGGGCTCGCGCGCGGTCACGCAGACCCCGACCCCCAACCCCCCGGCCGCGAGAACCCGCTCGTAGCGGGCCGGGGCGTGGCTCGCCGTAGCCGTGGCGGAGGCGGCGACCAGCGCGCGGAGGCCTTCGCGCGCCTGTTCGAGGCCGTCCATGAAGGCGTCTTCATCGGCACGCTTGCGCCGGAGGGCGACGGCGCGACCGTTGCCGCCAACCCCCATCTCAAGCTGATCTTCGGCTACTCCAGCGAGACGCCGGAATCCGACGTGGCGCCGTTTGCCGCGGACCGCTTCGCGGACCCCGCCGCGCGGACCTCGTTCATCGAACGCCTCTCCACCGGGGGCGCCGTCACCGACCATCTCCTGCGGATGCGGCGCCTCGACGGCTCGGCGGTCTGGGTCGAGGTCACCGCCCACCTGGACGGCAGGCGCGTCGAAGCGCTCGTCCGCGACGTCAGCGAGCGCAAGAAGCTCGACGACCGCTCGAAGGATCTCTACCAGCAGCTCCTGCAGGCGGAGAAGATGGCCGCGCTCGGCCAGACGATCTCCGGCGTCGCGCACGAGCTGAACAACCCGCTCGCCACGATCCTGAGCTGGTCGGAGCGGCTGTCGGAGCGTCCGCTCGACGCCGGCGCGCGCCGCGGCGTCGAGGTCATCCTCGGCGAGGCCGAGCGCGCCGCGCGCATCGTCCGCAACCTGCTGACGTTCGCGCGGAAGCGGCAGTCCACCCGCGCGATGATCGATCTCAACGCGGTGGTCGGCGAGACGCTCGCGCTGCGCGCCTACGACCAGCGGATGAACAACATCACGGTCATCACGGCGCTCGCGTCGGGCCTGCCGCCGGTGTTCGCCGACGCGCATCAGATTCAGCAGATCCTGCTGAACCTGATCATCAACGCCGAGCAGGCGATGCTGGCGGCACGCGGCGAGGGATCGCTGGTGATTCGCACCTGGCACGACGGGGAGCAGGACGTCGTCGCGCTCGAGGTCAGCGACGATGGACCCGGGGTGCCGCCGGAGATGACGAGCAAGATCTTCGACCCGTTCTTCACGACCAAGGAGGTTGGCGAGGGCACCGGCCTCGGCCTCACCGTCGCGTATGCGATCGCGCAGGAGCACGGCGGGCGCATCCGCGTGGAGTCGCAGCAGGGGCGCGGCGCGTCGTTCGTGGCCGAGCTGCCGGTCACGGGGTTCGAGACGATGTCGAGGACGCCGCGGCCGTCCGCGGTGCCGGCGATGGAGGCCGTCCGTGGCGCGTCGATTCTGCTGGTGGAAGACGAGAAGGCGCTTGCCGCCGCCGTGAGCGAGGCGCTGACCGATGCGGGGCTGAAAGTGGATCACGCGGGCGACGGCGAGGAGGCCCTCGCCCGCGTGCGGCAGCACACCTACGACCTGGTCGTCTGCGATCTCAAGATGCCGCGCGTCGACGGCATGACCCTTTACCGCGCGATCGCCGCGGGCGCGCCGGCGCTGGCGCGGCGCGTGATCTTCGTCACGGGCGACGTGGCCGGCACCGACGCCGAGCGCTTCCTCGAGGACAGCGGCTGCCGCTGGCTCGCCAAGCCCTTCAGGCTCGCCGACTTGCTGCGGGCCGTGCGCGAAACGCTCGCGTAGTTCACCACGACGCCCGGCTGCGTGACGCCGTTGGTCGCGTGGCCGCCGCCGGCCGTCCAGCCGCGGCTGTCGAGCGTCGCCTTCGCCATCTTCGGCTTCTGCTGGAACGCGAGGATCGCGCTCTTCATCGCCTGCATCGCTTCCGGCGCCGACATCGTGGTGCCGAGCGACTCGCGGAGCCGGCGGATCGCCCGCGCGTGCAGCTGCGAGACGCGCGACTCGTTCACGCCGATCTCGCTGCCGATCTGCTTCATCGTCGCTTCGCCGTAGTAGTAGAGGCCGATCACCTTCTGCTCGCGCGGCGGCAGCGAGGCGATGGCGGCGCGCACGCGCGCCTTGATCTCCTCGCGCTCGTAGGCGGCATCCGGCTGCTCCGGCTCGGAGGGAACCAGCGCCGCGGGAAGCGTGGATTCGTCGAGGTTCTCGTTGTTGGCGAGCGGCGACGTGGACTCGATGGCGTTGATGCGGACGATGGTGCGCCCGAGACGCTTCTCGTCGGAGCCGACCTTCGCGGCCAGGTCGGCCAGCGACGGCTCGCAGCCCAGCTCGCGGCGCAGCTCCTCGCGCGCCGCTTCGAGCTCCCGGCGCTGACGCCGCACGCCGCGCGGCCAGGCGTCCTTGCGCAGCGCGTCGATCATCGCGCCGCGGATGCGCCGCTCGGCAAAGGTCTCGAACTTGATGCCGCGCGCTTCGTCGAAGCGGTGGGCGGCGTCGATGAGGCCGATGACGCCGTCCTGCACCAGGTCCCCGATGTCGATGGAGTGGGGCATGGTGGCGGCCACGCGTCGAGCAAGCTGCTCGACGAAGGGGATGCTGTTGACGACGCGTGGATTCTCTTTGCCGCTCTGGGGGCGCATGTCGTAACCTCCGGGCGCCCTGTGAGGCAACCTCAGTACCAAACGGATGAGGCTACGATTTCAAAAGTGCGATCCTGACAGAGTCAGCTCACCTAACCGCCAGTCCATCAGCGTTTTACAGAACTTCACAGGCGTGAAACGGCCGGAAGAATGGATGAGTTTAACCGCCCAAATCGTCAATGGCTTGGCGGAAATACACGCTTGTGTCGCCAACAATTTGACGTAACAAATTACAGTATTGAGGGATGTTTAGTCGTGAAACAGCCGAGTCCGAGCAACGGCGCACGGTGTGCCGATCCGGCACGCCTAGACGCCAGCGGGTTCCGATCGGCGACGAATCTCCCTCGCCGTGCCCATCGCGTCGAGCACGCTCGCCACGACCTGTTCCGCGCGGGCGCGGTTCACATCGTCGGCGGCCTTGGCCTCGAGCAGCTCGGCGTGCGCCAGGATGATGCCCAATTGGTTGTTCAAGCGGTGGAACAGCGTGCGCAGTTCCGGGTCCATCTCTGGCGCGTCGTGGGAGGTGGAGAGCATCGATACGTTCACGCGTGGCGTCCTGCAGGGGTGGTGACGTTGGCCGGAAGCGACCGGGGGGCAGCCCCGGCGTCGCGCCACAACGTGTCGGCAAATATGCGAATCGAGCCGCCAGCCGTGCGGACGTACTCGACTTTGCCGGCCGCGATCCAGTTGTAGATGGTGCGACGGCTCACGCCCACGACCTCGCACGCCTTCATGATGGAGAGAGTCTGGCGGTCCATATTAGCCTCAGTGACGTTACAAAACCTGTATCGGTCCCTCTTTGTAAACCGTTAGGTCCAGCCGGGTTCCGGATGTGTCAAACTATTGGCGGCGCCTAAATGGCTGGATCTACGCCACATCTCCTCTTTGTTGACGACGAGCCCGCGCTGCGCGCGCTCATGGTGGAGCGTCTGGCCGAGCGCGGGTTCGAGGTCGTCCAGGCCGACAGCGGTGAGAAGGCAGTGGAGCTGCTCGACCAGTTCGCGTTCGACATCGTGATTACGGACCTCCGCATGCCGGGCGTTGACGGCATGCGGGTGATCGAGTCCGCGCGCGAGCGCTACCCCGGCATCGTGGCCATCGTCATCTCGGGGTACGGGACGCTCAAGGACGCGGTGGACGCGACCAAGCGCGGCGCGTCGGACTTCATCGCGAAGCCCTTTCAGTTCGACGAGCTCCTGCAGAAGGTGCAGAAGGCGCTCGAGGAGCGGCGGCTCCAGGCCGAGAATGCGTACCTGCGCTCGCAGCTCGAGGAGCGCTATCAGTTCGGCGGCATCGTCGGGCGCAGCCGCCCGATGCAGGAACTCATGCGGCTGCTCGAGACCGTCGCGCGCTCGAGCACGACGCTTCTGGTCACCGGCGAAACGGGCACGGGCAAGGAGGTCGTGGCCCGCGCGATTCATCACAACAGCCCGCGCCGCGCGCATCGCTTCGTCGCGCTCAACTGCAGCGCCATCCCCGAGACGCTGCTCGAGGCGGAGCTCTTCGGCCACGTGCGCGGCGCCTTCACCGGGGCAGTCGGCACGCGGCAGGGGCGGTTCGAGCAGGCGCACAAAGGGACGCTGTTTCTCGACGAGGTTGGCACCATGAGCGTGGCGCTGCAGATGAAGCTGCTGCGCGCGCTGCAGGAGCGCGAGTTCGAGCGCGTCGGCGACAATCAGACGATCAAGGTGGACGTCCGCGTCATCGCGGCGACCAACTCGGACCTGGCGCGGATGGTGGCGGAGGGCGCGTTCCGTGAGGACCTGTACTATCGCCTCAACGTCGTTCAGGTCGAGCTGCCGCCGCTCCGCGAGCGGCGCGACGACATCCCGCTGCTGGTGCAGCACTTCCTGAAGAAGTTCTCGCCCAACGAGACGCTCGAGGTGTCACAGAGCGCGATGCGCGCGCTCATGGCGTATCACTGGCCCGGCAACGTGCGCCAGCTCGAGAACGCGGTCGAGCGCGTGGTGGCCCTGAGCGCCGGCAGGACGGAAATCTCCAGCGCCGACCTGCCGCCTGAAATCCAGTCCACGCCGCAGGCCGCGGCGCCGCCGTATGTCGAGTTCCCCGAGGACGGTCTCCACCTGCCGCACTACCTCGCGTCGATCGAGAAAGACCTCATCCGGCGCGCGCTCGATCGGACGGGCGGCAACCGCAACAAGGCCGCCGACTTGCTCCGGATCAAGCGGACGACGCTGGTCGAGAAGCTCAGGCGGATCGGAGTCGACTGATGCCCCCACGCTACGTGTACTGGACGATTCTCGCGGGCGGCCTCCCCACCGCCTTCCGGGCCGCCGACCGCGCGGACCTGCTGCCCACGTTCAAGCGCATCCAGGAAAAGCATCCGGACGCGGAGATGAAGTATTTCGCGCGCGGGCGGCTGTGGAACTCGCCGGAAGAGGCACGCCAGGCGCGCGAGGCACACGCGGCGCGGCCGCCGCAGACCGATCGCAACTGGCGGCCCGGCGGCGACCATCGCGACCCGCGGCAGCCGTTCAAGGACGCCAAGAAGGCGCGCAACCAGCGCTGGCGCGAGGAGCGCTTCGAGCGAAGAAAGAAGAACGCCAGATCCGCTGATGACCCTCGAACGGACCCGGCCCACGTACGTAGGGCGGGTCCCGCTCAGAATTCACCGGCGGACCCGCCGAAGCCGGAATGGAAACCCAAGCCGTCGGGCCCGGCGGGGTGGAGACCGAAGCCTTCCGGTCCGGGAGGCAAGCCGCGGTTCGACCGGAAGCCCGCCGGGGACAGAAGGCCGCGCTTCGAGGGCAAGCCACGATTCGAAGGGAAGCCGCGGTTCGAAGGGAAGCCACGGTTTGAGGGCAAGCCACGGTTTGAGGGGAAACCGCGCTTCGACACCCGCGGGCGCCGCCACGTGAGAAGCCGCCCG
>VFYY01000088.1 GCA_016871375.1 Acidimicrobiia bacterium | reverse complement strand
TGGTGTGACGGATGTAGGGGCCGACCTCAGGTCGGCCCTGGTGTGGCGGATGTAGGGGCCGACCTCAGGTCGGCCCTACCGATCGAATGATTCGCGGCGGGAGGACTCGGTCAGGCGGATGACGTAGCGCGACGGGTCCTTCCGGAACTGCTCCTGCATGTCGCTCAGGCTGCGCGCGCCGCTGTAGCTGACGGCGGAGCAGAGGTGCTTGAGCATGTCGCGCAGCAGCGGCCGCACGGAGCCGCGGACCGGGACGCTGATCTCCATCCCCTCCGCGCCCAGCGCTTCGACGTCCGCCTGATCCAGATCCTCGACGTCCAGCCGATCGACGATCGCCTCGAGCGACGCCATGCCGCGAAAGACCTTGAACGGCACGCGGACGGTCTTGCTCGACTCGGGCACGACGACCGGCTTCTGCACGACCTCGCCCGGGGTTTCCGTGGTCCCCGCCAGCACGCTGCCGAGCATGACGGTGTCGCCGCCGAAGAGCAGCGCCTGCACGAGCGCGCCGTGGCGCTTCACGCCGCCGTCGGCGATGAGCGGCACGCGGCCGCCCGACGCCGTCCGGCATTCGGCCAGGGCCTGCACCTGCGGCACGCCGAAGTTGGTGTTCAACCGGGTCGTGCAGCCGCCGCCGGGCCCGATGCCGACCTTGATGCCGTTGACGCCCCGCTCCACGAGGAATGTCGTCCCCTCGGCGGTCGCCACGTTGCCCGCAATCAGCTCGACGTCGCCGAACCGCTTCCGGAACGCCTCGATGGCCCGCGCCATGACGACCGAGTGCCCGTGCGCGATGTCGATCACGATGACGTCGGCCTCCGCCTTCAGGAGCTCCGCCGCGCGCTCGAGGTAGTCGCCTTTCGCGCCAATCGCCGCGCCCACGCGTAACCGGCCCTGGCCGTCGCGCGTGGCAAACGGCAGGTGGCGCTGCGAGATCAGATCCTTCGCCGTGATGAGGCCGCGCAGGCGTCCGTCCGGCTCGACGAGCGGCAGCTTCTTGATCTTGTGGACGCGCATCGTCTCCTCGGCGACGGCCGGGTCGGCGTCGCCGGCATGGACGATGAGCCGCTCGCGCGGGGTCATGCGCGAGGCGACGGTTGCGCCGCCTTGAGACGGTTCAGCCGCGAACCGCAGATCGCGCGTCGTCAGCAGCCCCTGCACGCGGCGCTGGCCGTCCACGACGACCAGCGTCCCGACGCCGGTGCGCTGCATCCGCGCGGCTGCCTCCGACAGGCTGTCGGACGGACCGATCGTGTAGGGGTCGCTGATGACGCCGTGCTGCTTGCGCTTGACGATCTGGACCTCGCGGACCTGCGGATCGATTTCGCCGCTGCGGAAGCCGCGGTCGATGATGCCGATGCCGCCCTCCTCGGCCACCGCAATGGCCATCTCGGACCGCGTCACCGTATCCATGTTCGCGGACACGATGGGCCGCTTCAGCGTGAGGCGCTGGGAGATCCGCGCGGTCAGGTCGATGGTCGAAGGGTCGCGGCGCTCGACGACGGAGTGCTGGGGGGTGAGGAGGAAGTCGTCGAAGGTGCAGCCGCGAACGAGGTCGAGCAGGTCCGACACACCGTTATTGTAGGGGCGACGCATGCGTCGCCCCTACAGCATTAGAGCGGTTTCTGAAACGTCGTAGTGTCCGGCTTTAGCCGGACCAAGTTGATCGGCACCGCCGTATGTGGTCCGGCGAAAGCCGGACACTACGAAGAAGTCGAAACCGCGCTGGGAATCAGACGCCGGCGGCGTAGCGGGTGCGCGCGGCGGCGACGATCTGCGCGTACTGCGCCTGCATCAGCTCCCACTCGGTCTCGAGCAGCGAGAGCCGCGCGTCGTTGAGCTCCGTGGACGTGATGACGCCGTTCTCGTAGGAGACCTCGGCGATGGCGAGCCCCTCGCGCGCCAGCTCCACGGCCTTGCGCTGCGTGGCGACGATCTCGCGCGAGGCGTCGAGCTCGGTGGACGCCGACGCCAGCTCCAGACGCGCGCCGTCGAGCGCCGCGTTCCGCCCGTGCTCGGCCTGGCGCACGCGCGCGTGGGCGGCGCTCCGCCTGGCCGCCACGGTCGGCGCGTTGAAGAGCGGGATGCTCACCGCCAGCCCGAACTGATAGCTGCGGTTCGCGCCGTCCATCAGGTTCGAGACGCCGTCTTCCTGGAACTGCAGGTTGCCCGCAAAGGCGACGGTCGGCTTCAGCTCGGCGTTGGCGAGCGACACCAGCCGCTCGGCCGCCTCGCGCTGCTGGCCGAGCGCGCGGATGTCGGCACGCGCGTCCAGCGCGCGCTTCAGCTCGGGCGCGGCCGGCAGCGCCGGCACGTCGTCCAGCGTCCCCGCGAGCCGCAGCGGCTCGCTTTCGGGCAGCGACAGCGTCGTGCGCAGGGCCTGATAGGCGACCTGCGAGGCGCTGCGCGCGCGAATCAGCTTCGCGCGCGCGTTGGCCAGCTCCACCTCCGCGCGCAGCACGTCGAGCCGTGCCGCCGAACCGGCCTCGAACCGCGCCTGCGCGAGCTCGAGGTGACGCTCGGCGATCGTGACGCCCTCCTGCGTGACGCGCGCGCCCTCGTCGTTCATGAGCGCGGCGTAGAACGTCTCGTAGACGCGCACGGTGAGCCCCTGCCGCGCCCGCTCGAGCTCGAGCCGGCTGGCTTCCTGCGAGGCCGCCTGGGCGCCGTAGGCGTTCTCGAGGCGCCCGCCGGTGTAGAGCGGCTGCGAGACGTCGAAGCGCATGATGTTCTCGCGCTGGAAGTTCGCGCGGAACGTCTGCTCGTTCGGCCCGAAGATCCCGGCCGGGATCTTCAGGATCGGCGACGCCTGCATCGGCGTGTAGAGGACGTTCAGGTCGAGCGACGGCAGGAACGCCGCGCGCGCGCCCGACACGTTCGCCTGGCTCTCGCGCAGGCGCTCCTCGTTCACCTTCAGCGCCTCGTTGCGCGTGACGGCGAGTTCCAGCGCGCGGTCGATCGTCAATGGGCCGACCTGAAGGCCGGCCCCTGCACGAGCGGGGGCCGTGTCCTGACCGGCAAACGCAGAGGCCACGCTCACGAACGCGCCGATGAGCGCGAGCACGATCAGGAGGCCCGTCACCCGCGCGGCCACCCGCCAGCCCGCCGGCACGCCCGCGGCGCGCCAGGCCTTCAGCCGCGCCACGCCCGTCTCCACCAGCAGATAGGCGACCGGCACGACGACCAGCGTCAGCAGCGTGGAGGTGATCAGGCCGCCGATGGTCGCAATCGAGATCGGCGAGCGGAACTCGCTGCCGTCGCCCGTCCCGAACGCCGACGGCAGCATGCCGAAGATCATCGCCACCGTCGTCATCACGATCGGCCGGAGGCGGACCGGGCCCGCCGCCAGCAGCGCCTCCTTCACGCCCAGCCCCTGCCTGCGGAGCAGGTTCGTGTAGTCCACGAGCAGGATGGCGTTCTTCGTCACCAGCCCCATCAGCATCACGACGCCGATCATGGCCGGCATGCCGATGTTCTTGCCCCAGACCAGGAGCAGCAGCAGCGCGCCGACGATGGCCAGCGGGAGCGAGAGCATGATGATGAACGGCTCGAGGAACGACTCGAACTGCGACGCCAGCACGATGTAGATGAAGGCGATCGCGAGGATCATCGCCAGGCCCATCGCCGCCGCCGATTCCTGCATCAGCTCGACGTCGCCGGCAAAGCCCCACTCGACGTTGGCCGGCATCGAGACGCCCGCCACCACCTGCTCGACGTCGGCCGTCACGTTGCCCAGCGCGTAGCCCGGAGCCAGGTCGATGCCGACCCTGGCCTGGCGCCGCCGCTGCTCGCGGTCGATGTTGCTGGGGCCGACGGCCGGCGCGAAGGCGACGATGTCCGAGGTCCGCACGGCCGCGCCGCCCGCCGAGTAGAGCGGCGTCCGCGAGATCGCGTCCGGGTCGTTGCGGAATTCCGGCGCGAGACGGACGCGGATGTCGTGCTCCCGGTCGCCCTCGCGCAGCCGGGTGGGCACGATCCCCTCGACCATGCCGCGCAGCTGCGTGGCGACGGCGCCCACGCTGAAGCCGAGGTCGGCCGCCAGCGAGCGGTTGATCCGCGCCACGACTTCCGGCTGGCCGCTCTCGAGGTTGCTGCTGACGTCCACCGCGCCGGGGATGTTCCGGACCTTCGCCTCGATCTCGCGCGTGATGCGCTGCAGCTCCGCGAGGTCGTCGCCGCGCACGTAGACGTTGATCGGCGGCTCGTAGGGCGCGCCCTGCATGAACTCCGGATCCGCCACCTTCGCGTCCACGAACGGCATCCCGGCGAGCGTGGCGCGCAGCTCCGCCTTGATCTCGCCGATCCCGCGCTCGCGCCGGTCCTTCTTCGTGGTGCGGACGCGGATGTTGGAGTTGCGCACCTGGCCGTTGACGCCGACCGTGCTGAACACCTGCGTCACCTCGGGGACCGCCTGGATGGCCTTCTCGATGCGCGCCACGGCGGCCACGCTCTCGTCGAACGAGGTGCCGGGCGGCAGCTCCGCGATCACCTGGAACTCGCCGCGGTCCTCGGCGGGCACGAACTCGGTGCCCATGAGGCCGGCCGCGCCGAGGCTCGCGACGAACACCACGGTGGCGACCGCCAGCGTCTTCCACGGGTTGTCGAGCGCCACGCCGAGCACGCGGTGGTAGCGGCGGTCCAGCGCGTCGTACGCCCGGCCCCAGCGCTCGAACAGCCGGCCCGCGCGCGTGCGCGTGCGCTCCTCGGGCGGAATGAAGCGGACGAAGCGCGACGAGAGCATCGGGTCGAGCGTGAACGCCACGAGCAGCGACATCGCCACCGCGAAGGCGATCGTCAGCGCGAACGACTTGAAGAACTGCCCGACCAGCCCGGTCATGAAGCCGACCGGGAGGAACACCGCGAGGATGGTGAAGGTCGTCGCCATCACGGCCAGGCCGATTTCGGAGGTGCCCTTGTGCGCCGCCGTCATCGGGTCCGCGCCGTGCTCCATCTGCCGGAAGATGCTCTCGCGCACGACCACCGCATCGTCGATGAGGATGCCGATGACGAGCGACAGCGCCATCAGCGTCATCATGTTGATGGTGAAGCCGGCGAGCCACATGAAGAAGAAGGTGGCGATCACCGACGTCGGCAGCGCGAGCGCGGTGATCAGCGTCGAGCGCCAGTCGCGCATGAACAGGAAGATCACCAGCACGGCCATCAGGCCGCCGAAGACGATGTGCTCCCGCACCTGCGCCACGTTCGCCTTGATGAACTCGGCGTCGTCGTGGACCGGACGGACCTCGATGCCGGGGACGCTCGAGCGCACGCGCTCCAGCGTCGCGAGCACGCGCTCGGAAATCGCCGCCGTGTTGGCGCCCGACTGCTTCTTGATCGAGAACGACACCGCATCCGAGCCGTTGAGGCGCGTCGTGGACGTACGCTCCTCGAACCCGTCCACCACGCGGCCGACGTCGCGCACGCGCACCGTGGAGCCGCTGGCGGACCTGAGGATGACGTTCTCAATCTCCTCCGGCGTCTCGAACTCGCCCGTGGTGCGCAGCGAGATCGTCTGCCCGTCGCGCTCCATCTGGCCGCCGGGCAGGTCCAGGTTCTCGGCCGCGAGCGTGTCGGCGACCACGGTCACGGGGAGGCCGAGCGCCTCGAGCCGGCCGGGATCGAGGTCGACCTGGATCTCGCGGACGTCGCCGCCGTTGACTTCGACGGCCGCCACGCCGTCGATCTGCTCGAGCAGCGGCTTCAGGTCGTCTTCCACCTGCCGGCGGGTGATGTCGGAGCGCTGCGACGAGCCGACGGCGAACGTCATGATCGGCAGCGCGGCCACGTCGAAGCGGACGATCGTCGGGTCCTCGATCTCGGCCGGCAGCCGGTTGCGGATGGCCGCGACCTTCTCGCGGACCTCGGCGGCCGCGGCCTGTGCGTCCACTTCGAGACGCAGCTCGATGCCGACGCGGCCGAACGACTCCGTCGAGCTCGACTCCACGCGCTTGACGCCGTTGATGCCCGCCACCGCGTCCTCGATCGGGCGGACGACGAGCGTCTCGACTTCCTCGGGCGACGCGCCCGGGTAGACGACGGTGACGTTGACGAAGGGGAAGCTGACCTCGGGAAAGAGGTCGATGCCGAGCCGTGTCATCGACACGACGCCGAGCACCATGAAGCTCATGATGATCATCGTCGCGAAGACGGGCCGGCGGATGGACGTATCGGAAATCCACATGGTCGTTACTTCGTGAAGACGGGATTCACCTTGACGCCGGCGGCGACATCACGCCGCGCGTCGCTCACGACGGTGTCGCCGGCCCGCAGGCCTGACGCGATCTGCACGACGGCGGCGTTCGCGAGGCCTTCGGTCACGGGCACTTCCTGCACGGTGTCGCCGTCGATCTTCAGCGCGACGCGCTTGCCGCCGCGCGTGGTCACCGCGTTCCGCGGCACCGCGACGACCTGCGCCGCCCGGTCGAGCGGAATGGTGGCCGAGCCGTACATGCCGGACAGCAGCACGCCGGCCGGATTCGGCACGCGGACCTCGATGGCGAAGTGGCGGTTGCGTGCGTCAACTTCGGGCGCCATGGCCGCCAGCCGCCCGTCGAACACGTCGCCCGGCCGCGCCTGCACGCTCACGCGCACCGGCATGCCGACGCGCAGCCGGCCCGCCTCGAGCTCCGAGACGCCCGCTTCGAGCTTCATGACGCGCAGGTCGGCGACGACGACGACCGGCTTGTCGCCGGGGCCGACGAGGCTGCCCGCGTCGTAGTTCCGCTCGACGATGACGCCGTCGATGGGCGAGGTGAGCGTGGCGTCGCGCTGGATCTCGCGCGCGCGCCGCAGCGCCGCCTCGGCCTGCGCGAGGGTGGCCTGCGCGAGGTCCCGCTGCGCCGCCGAGGCGCGGCGCGCCGTCTCGGCGCCGTCCAGGCGCTGCTTCGGCAGCGCGCCCCGCTCGAACAGGTTCTTCGCGCGATCGTGCTCGAGCGCCGCATTGGCAAGCGCGGCGTCCGCCGCCTCGACGCCCGCGCGGGCCACGTTCACCGCCGCGGCGGCCGCGTCCACCTGCGCGTCGATCTCGCGGCGATCGAGCGCGGCCACGACCTGCCCAGCGCGCACGCGGCCGCCCAGCTCCACGGCCACGCGCGAGAGCGTGCCCGGCAGCTTCGACAGGACGCCGACGCGCGTCTGCGGCATCAGGTTGCCGGTGATCTGCAGCGTCGTTTCGATGTCGGCCGTGCCGACCGTGATCGCCGGCACGTCGACGCGGTGCTCGACCGGCGGAGTGGCCGCGGCGGCCGAGGGCTCACTGCTGCCGCACCCCGCGGCGAGCAGTCCGAGGGTTCCAAGGGCAAGGGTCAGTGTCAGAACGTTCCGCATGATGTCTGTCCTATGTCCGATCAACGCGCGTCTCGCTGCTTCATTACAGGGACGGACGCACCGTCGGGAGCGTGAAACGGACACTCCTGGGCGACGAAGGTCGTCCCGACTGTCGTGAACCCGGCGAGCACGGCCTCGAGCACGTCGTGCGCGAGCGCGTCCGGGTCTTCGCCTGGCGCCAGCCGCTTCGCCAGGCCGATGGTGGCGGCGCCGAGCACCGCGACCCACAGCACGTGGAGCGCGGCGGCCGGTTCCAGCGCGCGCGAGAACTGGCCGCGCTCGATGCAGGCGCGCACGTCGGCTTCCGCGCGCGCCGTCGTCTGCTGGAAGAACTCGAACCGCTGGAAGTCCTGCGTCAGGCTCGGGACCGACCGGTCCACGAACATGAGCTCGAAGTACTCGGGGTTGGTCTTGGAAAACGCGTAAAACGCCAGTAAGCCCGCGCGGAGGCGCGCAAGCGGGTCGGGGATGTGCTGCACCGTGGCCAGCACGCGCTCCGCCAGCAGCCGGAATCCTTCCTCCGCGAGCGCGAAGAAGATGTCGTCCTTGCTGGGGAAGTAGCTGTAGATGGCGGCGGCGCTGTATTCGATGCGCTCGGCGATCTTGCGCATCGACACGTTGCGGTAGCCCTCGGTGACGAAGAGGTCGCGGGCTGCGTCGAGGATCGCCTGCCTGGTCCGGTGGCGCTCCCGTTCCTGTCTTTCTTTAGTACCCATGAACACCAATCATAGCCTGAACACTGTTCAGGATCTTACTGGCGTTAGACGCAGCGGCAAATGGCAAAGTTCCGCCCAGGTCCGCGGAGGCCTGGGGCGTCAGGGAGATCTTTTTTAGGTTGAGTGAGTTACCTGGAATTCAGCGTCTGGGTGGCCATCCCATAGACCAGCGCCGCCATCGACAGAGTGACGCTGAATCCCCAGTTCATTGCGAGAAAAACCGCAAGTGTCGCCCCGACCACGGAAAATGCCCCGTTCATGCCCCAGCCCCACGGAATAAGGTCGGGCTGCTGGGCGGCGACGAGCCGCATCCCGCCCGGCAGCGGGACGCCCAGCAGGATTCCCGTCGGCAGCAGGATGGCAACTGCGGTGAGGATCCGCAGCGGCAGCGGCCACGGGATCGCGAGGTCAATCACGACCGGGAGCACGAGGATGGTGGCGAGCGCCACCGCGCACACGCCAATCAGCGCGCGCATCGTCGCCGTCTTCACCCGCTCGGGCGCGACGCGGCGGCTGATCAGGCTGCCGATGCCCGTGCCCATCAGCAGGGAAAAGAGCGTCACGGTCAGCGAGTACACCGGATGGCCGAGCAGCAGGACGAACCGCTGGAGCAGCGCCACCTCGAGCAGCATGAACCCCGCGCCCAGCGCGGCGAAGTAAGCGAGCCAGCCAGCCCATCGCGGCCCCGGCCGCCCGCCGCTGACGAGCAGGGGCCCGACGATGAAGAGGAGGACGAGGGCTCCGGAGATCCCCATCAACGTCAGCAGCGCGCTCAGGCCGTTGCCAAACAGCATCGAGCGGCCGAACGCGACGTCGAACTGGTTCCACAGCCGCGTTGTGTGGAAGTAGAACGGCCGGTCGTCGGTCGTCGGCCGGATGTCGAGCGGGTAGCGCTCCTGGAACTGCGCGGCATCGGACGCCAGGATCAGCTTGCCGTAATCGGCCGTGGCAGTGCCGGTCCGCTGCATCTCCGGCGGCTCCGGCCACGGGCCGAGCGACGCCGGGACGCCGGGCGCATAGAGCACGGCGAACCCGAGCTGGTCGGCCACGCGCGCCAGCTTCTGCGACTGCTCCGGCGTGAACGGCGTCTTCTTCAGCAGCAGCGTCGCCACGGCGCCCTGGCGGATCACGGCAAGGTGCTTCGCCGTGTCGAGGCCGCGCTCCGCGCCCGCCTGCTGCGCCAGCGAGACCAGCCGCAGGCCGTCGAACACCCATCGCGTCATCGTCAGCAGCCCGTCGTCGGTCAGGTGGTCCAGGTAGTCGCCGAACGCCTCTGAGGTGTAGAGCGAGTTCTCGGTCAGCGTGTAGGCGCCCGCCGCCGTCGCCGCCCACGTGTCCACGAGCGACGCCTGGATGACGTCGTATTGCGTGCTGCTCCGGCGCACGAAGCTGCGCCCGTCGTCGATGTGAATCGACACGTTCGGATGCGCGTAGACACCGCCGGAGTACTCGCGGAACTGCCCGAGCATGACGTCGCGCGCGATGATCGGGTTGATCTCCACGCCGTCGATGTGGCGCGCGCCGAAGCGGAGCGCCGAGACGAGGTCGCGTCCCCCGCCCGGGCCGATCACGAGCGCCGTGAAGCCGCCCGGCCGCTCGACCAGGTGATAACCGATCGCGGTCAGCTCGTACCGCAGGTACTCCGTCTCCGAGTTCGGCCCGGTCCCCTTGAGAATCGGCGTTGCGGCGGCCGAGTCGATGTCCATGTACAGCGTCTCGCCACGGGGGCCCGTGTAGGTCGGGCTGAGCGACCATTCGCCGTGCGGGCGGTCGTAGACGCCGATGCGCGAGAACGAGTTCCACTTGCTGAACAGCACCTCGTCCTGCGCGTGCCCCTTGGTGTCCGTGACGTCGAACAGGTCCACGCCGCCGGCCTGCGCGCCGAGCGGCGCCCCCAGGACGACGGCGGAGACGGCCGCGACCGTCCAGCGCCGGACCGTGGGCGCGAAGGCGATGGCCGCGGCCAGCGACAGCGCGGCGGCCGTCAGCACCACACCCGGGGCGCCGAGCCGGTTCAGCAGCGGAATGAGCACCAGGCAGCCGGCTGCGGCGCCAAGCAGATCGGAGGCGTACAGGACGTTGATGCGGTGGCTCAGCCGTGCGAACGCGAGCGAGATGACCGCTCCGCCCGTGAAGAAGGGCAGCGCGGCCAGTGCATAGATCGCGAACATCAGGCGCAGATTCTGTGGAGAGTAGTTGAGCCCGACGCGGATATCGACGAGCAGCGCCAGCGCCACCAGGGTGGCCACGGCGTGTGCCAGGGCGCCGCCGGCGAGCAGCGTGTGTGTGTCGATCCGAGCCAGCCGCGTCCGCATCACGTAGACGAAGACGCCGCTGGCGCTCAGCCCGAACAGCGCGATGGAAATCGCAAGGAACGCGAAGTGGTAATACATCGTGACCGAGAAGATGCGCGTCAGCGCGAGCTCGGTCATCAGCAGGGCTGCCGAGATACCGGCGATCCCGAAAAGCGTAAGGCGGCTTACATCCCTTGCAGGTGAACAAGTTGCCGTCATCGGACGCGCCAGTGTAGCAGGGAACATCCTTTGCAGGCGGTGGAGGTCAGCCGCGACGCGTCGCGGCAGGAGGTTCCCGGTGAAGGCGTTGGCCCTGCTGCCCGCATTCGTGCTCTCGGGCGTCATCGTCGCCGCGCAAACCAACCGATCCACCGTGTTCCGCGGCGGCACGGAGCTCGTTTCCCTCAACGTCGTCGTCACCGACCCGCAGCAGAAGTTCGTCACGGGTCTGTCGCAGGGCGATTTCTCGGTGTTCGAGGACGGCGTCCAGCAGGACTTGTCGTTCTTCTCGGCGAGCGCGGTGCCGATCGATCTCGCGATCCTGCTCGATACCTCGGCCAGCATGACCGACAAGATGAAGACGGTGCAGGAGGCGGCCGCCGGTTTCGCGTCGAGCATCCGTCCGGGCGACCGCGTGACCGTCATCGACATCAAGGACGGGGTCCGGGTGGTGCATCCACTCAGCGAGGACCTGGCCGGCGCGCACGAGGCCATTCGCAGGACGACGGCGCGCGGGTCCACCTCGCTGTACAACGGTCTCTACATGACGCTCAAGGAGCTGGCGAAGAACCGCCGCGGCAACGGCGAGGTGCGGCGTGAGGCCATCGTGGTCCTGTCAGACGGCGAGGACACTTCCAGTCTGCTGTCCTTCGAGGATGTCATGGACGTGGCGAAACAGTCGGGCGTCGCCATCTACACGATCACGCTGAAGTCGCCTTACCTCGTCCGGATGGCGAGGCTGAGCGGCAGCCGCTCGTTCTCGGAGTCCGAGTTCGCGATCAAGTCGCTGGCGCAGGAGACCGGCGCGAAGGCGTATACGCCGATGGAGGTGACGGAGCTCGCCGGCGTCTACGACTCGATTGCGAAGGAGCTGGCCAGCCAGTACTCGCTCGGCTACACGCCGAAGAACCCGCGGGCCGGCGGCACGTACCGCCGTGTCATCGTGCGCGTGGGGCAGCCGGGCGCGAGCACGCGCACGCGGGCGGGCTACGTCGCGCCGCGCGCGCAGCAGGCGCCGCGCGTCAGATAGATAATGGCGGGGTGGCCCGCGCGGTCGCGCCGCTCCCTGTCTACCGGAACGCCTTAACGGCGTTCCTTGCATCCGTCTACCGGAACGCCTTAACGGCATTCCTTGCATCCGCCGCCGTGGCGTGGGTGGCGCTGCTCGTCGCCGCGCCGTACCTTCCCGCCGCGCCGGCTGGACTCCTCTACGCCTTCGGCGCGGTGATCTGCCACCAGCTTCCCGAGCGTTCGTTTCACATCGACGGCGCGCAGCTCCCGGTGTGCGGCCGCTGCTTCGGAATCTACGCCGGCGCCGCGGTCGCCGCGGTCGTAGGGCAGGCCTTTACGGCCCGCCATGCGCAGGAAGCGAAGCTCCTCCTGCTCGCTGCCGTTCCCACCGCCATCACCATCGCGCTCGAGTGGACCGGCCTCCACTCCTCGAACGTGGCGCGCGCCGTCGCCGGCGCGCCGCTGGGCGCCGCGGTCGCGCTCATCGTGATGGCGGCTGCGCGCGCGCCCGAATTACACTACGAGCCATGCCCGCCGACGCGGCCACTCGACCCCAACCCACCAGCACCACCTGTCTGATCTGCGCGGCCGCATGGGCAATCCCCGGCGCCGGTCATCTGTGGCTCGGCCGGACGCAGAAGGGCCTCGTGTTCCTCGTCGCGGTCCCGCTGATGTTCGCGTGCGGGCTGTGGCTCGAGGGGCGGCTCTTCCCGTTCGAGCTCGCGCAGCCGCTGGTCGCGCTGGCCGCGTTCGCCGACATCGGCAACGGGATTCCGTACTTTGCCGCGCAAGCGATGGGCTTCGGCCCCGGCCGCGTCGTTGCCGCCACCTACGAGTACGGCAACGCGTTCCTCATCGTGTCGGGCCTGCTCAACATGCTCGTCGTCCTCGACGCGTTCGACGTCGCCCAGGGGCGCAAGTGACCACGCATCTCGGGCTGATGGTCGTGTTCGCGCTGTTCGTGTCGGTCGTCTTCGCCACGCTGCTGCGGGACGACCCGAAGGAGCAGGTCAAGCTCGGCGCGAAGATGTTTGCCGGCATGGTCGGCGGCGCGATGGCGGTCGGATGGCTGCTGTACCCCTTGCCCTTCTGAGGCTGTGGGCACCGGTCGTCGCGCTGATGGCGACGATCTTCTCCCTCTCGTCGATTCCAGACATTCCGATCACCGAGCCGCTGGCGGTGTCGGGCCATTCGGTTGGGTACCTGGCGCTGGCCGTGCTCGTCGTCCGCGCGCTCGCCGGGGGGCTGCCGCGGCGCATCGACCTGCGGATCGCGGTGACGGCGCTCGTCGTCACCGTCGCTTACGCCGTGAGCGACGAGTTCCATCAATGGTTCGTCCCCGGCCGCGAGGCCAGCGTGGTCGACGTCGTCACCGACGCGATCGGCGCGCTCGCGGGCACGATCGCCTGTTGGGCGTGGGGTATAATTTCCCGAGTGTCCGGGCCAGTTCGCGGCCCGTCGCGCGATGAGCTTTGAGAACCTTCTTCTCGAACGGGACGGCGCCGTCACGGTGCTCACCATCAACCGTCCCCAGGTGCTCAACGCGCTCAACTCCCAGACCCTCGACGAGCTGCGCCGCGCGGTGCTCGACGCCAGGCACGACGCCGCCGTGCGGGTGGTCGTGATTACCGGCGCGGGTGAGAAGTCCTTCGTCGCCGGCGCCGACATCAACGAGCTCGCCGCGCAGCGGCCGGTGCAGGGCAAGGAGCACGCCCTGCGCGGGCAGCACGTCTTCGACCTGATCGAGAACATGGGCAAGCCGGTGATTGCCGCCATCAACGGCTACGCGCTCGGCGGGGGGTGCGAGCTGGCGATGGCCTGCACGCTGCGCATCGCGGCCGACACGGCGCGCCTGGGCCAGCCGGAGATCAACCTCGGCATCATGCCCGGCTACGGCGGCACGCAGCGCCTGCCGCGGCTCGTGGGCAAGGGCGTCGCACTCGATCTGCTTCTGAGCGGCCGCCAGATCGCCGCCGCCGAGGCGTTGCAGATCGGGCTCGTGAACCGCGTGGTTCCGGCCGCCGCACTGATGACGGACGTGCGCACGCTCGCCAGAGAGCTGGCGTCGAAGGCGCCGGTCGCGGCGCAGTACATCATCGAGGCCGTCACCCGTGGCCTCGACGTGTCCTACGACAAGGCGCAGTTCCTCGAGGCCACCCTGTTCGGCCTGGTGGCCTCCACCGACGACATGCGCGAGGGCACGAAGGCATTCCTCGAGAAGCGCAAGCCGGCGTTCAAGGGCAGCTAGCGTGGAGCTCCAGGGATCCCGATCCGCGCGCGGCTGCCGGTTCGCCATCGTGGCGTCGGCGTTCAACCAGGAGATCACGGCCGGCCTGCTCGCGGGCGCCCGCAAGGCGCTCGCCGAGGCGTCGGTGCGCGACGAGGACGTGACGATCGTGCACGTGCCCGGCGCGTTCGAGATTCCGGTTGCCGCGATGCGCGTGGCCGGGACGGGCGAGTTCGACGCCGTCATCTGCATCGGCTGCGTCATCAAAGGCGAGACGATGCACTTCGAGTACATCGCGAACGCGGCGTGCCAGGGCATCGCGGAGGCGGCAACGGCGACCGGCATCCCGATGGCGCTGGGCGTGCTGACGACGCTGACCGAAGAGCAGGCGGAAGCGCGCGCGGCGGACGGCCCCGGCAACAAGGGCAGGGAAGCGGCGCTGGCGGCCGTGGAGATGGCGACGCTGTTCCGGCAGCTCCAGGAGCGGGCCGAGGCATGACGACGCGGACGGTACGCCGCACGGCGCCGCGCGTCGCGAAGGAAGCGCGCCATCACGCGCGCGAAGCCGCCGTCCAGATGCTGTATCAGTGGGAAGTCGGCCGCGCGTCGGTGCACGAGGTGCGGCAGACGTTCTGGCTGCACGAGGATCCGGTCCTCGACGCGCTTCCCGAGGAGCACCGCCGCTTCGCGGAAGCGCTGGCCGGCGGCGTCGTGGACGAGGTCGGCCGCATCGACCCGGTGATTGCCGAGGCGGCCGAGAACTGGCGCCTCGAGCGCATGAACGTCATGGACCGGCTGATCCTCCGTCTGGCCGTCTACGAGTTCCTCCACGAGGCCGGCACGCCGGCGAAGGTGGTCATCAACGAGGCCCTGGAGCTGGCGCGCACCTTCAGCAACGACGATGCGGTGCGGTTCGTCAACGGCGTCCTCGACGCCATCAGAAAGCGTCTCGAACGCGAATGACGGTCGAGGACTCCGATCAGGTCGCGCAGCGGCGGGCGAACCTCGAGGAGCTGAAGAAGCTCGGCGTCGAGGCGTACCCGCGCCGCTTCGACCCGCAGGCGAGCATCGAGGAGATCGTCCGCGCGCACGGCGGGAAGACGCGCGAGGAGCTCGAGGCGTCGCCGATCACCGGCCGCACGGCCGGGCGCGTCCTCGCCATCCGCAGCTTCGGCAAGGCCAACTTCCTCGTGCTGTCGGACGGCCGGTCGAAGATCCAGGTCTACATCCGGCAGGACGCGCTGTCGGCGCGCGACTTCAGCATCTACAAACTGCTCGACTTCGGCGACTGGGTGGGCGTCGAGGGGAAGCTGTTTCGCACGAAGACGAACGAGCTCACCATCTGGGCCTCGCAGCTGGAGTTCCTGGCGAAGTGCCTGCTGCCGCTGCCCGAGAAGTGGCACGGGCTGCAGGACGTCGAGATCCGCTACCGCCAGCGCTACCTCGACCTCATCGTGAACCCCGACTCACGCCGGGTGTTCGAGGTCCGCAGCCGGGTGGTGGCGGCGGTCCGCGAGTTCCTGATCGGCCGCGGGTTCCTCGAGGTCGAGACGCCGATGATGCAGGCGGTTCCGGGCGGCGCGCTGGCGCGCCCCTTCGTGACGCATCACAACGCGCTCGACATGAAGCTCTACATGCGCATCGCGCCGGAGCTCTATCTCAAGCGCCTGACCGTCGGCGGGATCGAACGGGTGTTCGAGATCAACCGTAACTTCAGGAACGAGGGCATCTCCACCCAGCACAACCCCGAGTTCACGATGCTCGAGTTCTACTGGGCGTTCGCCGACTACCACGACCTGATGGCGCTGACCGAGGAGCTGCTGCCGGGTGTCGCGCGCGCCGCCACCGGGACCGACGAGGTGCCGTACGGCGACGCCACCATCTCGCTGAAGGCGCCGTTCCGGCGGCTGTCGCTGCGCGAGGCCGCGCGCGAGGCGGCGTCGAAGACGCTCGGGGCCGAGATCCCCGCCGGCGCCCTGCGGTCCCGCGAGGCGGCCGCGTCGATCGCGTCGCGCCTTGGCGTCGAGGTCGCGCCCGCCATGGGCGCGGGAAAGATCACGGCGGAGATCTTCGAGACGCTGTGCGAGGCGGAGCTCGTCCAGCCGACGTTCGTGTACGACTTTCCCACGGAGGTGTCGCCGCTCTCGAAGCAGAAGCCCGACGACCCCGACACGGTGGAGCGGTTCGAGCTGTACATCGCGGGCGTCGAGATCGCCAACGCGTTCAGCGAGCTCAACGACCCGGCGGAGCAGCGCCGCCGCTTCGAGGAGCAGCTGCGGCAGCGCGCGGGCGGCGATGACGAGGCGCACGCGATGGACGAGGACTACGTGCGCGCGCTCGAGTACGGCATGCCGCCGGCGGGCGGCGAAGGCGTTGGCATCGATCGGCTCGTCATGCTCCTGACCGACAGCCCGTCGATTCGCGACGTCATCCTCTTTCCGCTGATGCGTCCGAAGGCAGGGGCGACCCATGGGTCGCCCGTCGACGAATGAGCTTTGAGCTCTTCGTCGCCCTTCGCTACCTCCTGGCGCGCCGCAAGCAGGCGTTCATCTCGCTCATCTCCCTCATCTCCACGCTGGGCGTCGCCGTCGGCGTCGCGGCGCTCATCATCGCGCTCGCGCTCATGACCGGCCTGCAGGGCGAGCTGCGCGACCGCATCCTCGGCTCGACGGCGCACGTCTACGTGTGGAAGACGGGCGGCATCGAGGACTATCACGCGGAGGTGATGACGCTGCGCGGCGTCGAGGGGGTCATCGGCGCGGCGCCGGCCATTCTCGGCCGCGCGCTCATCTCCACCGATCGCGCGGACGCCTTCATCAGCTTCAAGGGCATCGACCCGGCGCTCGAGCCGCAGGTCACCGACATCCAGCGGACGATGCAGCGCGGCACCGTGGACGCGCTGGTGCCGCAGAGCGCGGACGACATCCCCGGCATCCTGGTCGGGCGCAACCTCGCCGAACAGCTCGGCCTGTCGGTCGGCGACTCGGCGACGATCGTCACGCCGACGGGAACGCTGTCACCCATCGGGATGATTCCACGGACGCGGCGCGTCCGCATCGCCGGTGTGTATCAGCTCGGGCTCTACGAGTTCGACGCGGCGTACGGGTTCGTCACGCTCGAGTTCGCGGCGCGGCTGATGGGGAAGGCGACACCCGACCTCATCCAGCTCAAGGTCCAGGACATCCAGGACGCGCCGGCGGTGTCGGACCGCGTGGTCGACACGCTGGGCAGCACCTATGTCAGCCAGGACTGGACCGACATGAACCAGCAGCTCTTCTCGGCGCTGTGGCTGGAGAAGATGGCGATCTCGATCGCCATCGGGCTGATCGTGGTCGTCGCCGCGCTGCAGATTGTGGCGTCGCTCATCCTGCTCGTCATGGAGAAGAGCCGCGACATCGCCATCCTCAAGACGATGGGGACGTCGTCGGGGCGGGTGATGCGCATCTTCATGATGCAGGGGCTGATCATCGGCCTCGTCGGGACCGCGATCGGCGCGGCGCTCGGCGTCTCGCTCTGCTGGGTGCTCGACACCTACCGGCTGATTCGGATC
>VFYY01000087.1 GCA_016871375.1 Acidimicrobiia bacterium | reverse complement strand
CCGCCTCGAACAGCGTGATGTGATCGGCGAACTCGATCGCGATCGTGCCGCCGCCGAAGCGCCAGACGCCGCGCGCCACGTTGACGACCGGGATCGGCTGGCCTTCCCCACCGGCCCCACCCCCCCTACCAGCCCCACCCGCCCCACCCGTGCGCGGCGCGGGAAGCAGGCTCTGCATACTCGGCAGCGGCGGATTCGATGCAGGCGGGAACGTCGCCGTCGCCGCAATGTTCGGGATGTCGCCGTCGACGAAGTAGCCGTCCACGTACAGCTTCCTGAAGTCGACGTCGCGCCAGTCCATCTTCGTCGTGTAGCCCATCGGCAGCTCCACGCCGGCGTACGGCTGGTAGCCGTAGAAGGTCGTCGTCAACACGACCTCGCCCAGGTTCGTGTTCGGCGCGACCCAGGAGATCCAGTGCGGCCGGTTTTCAGGCGGGCGGATGGCGAGCGTCATCCGGTCGCCTTCCTTCAGCGTCAGGTCCACCAGCGCCAGGCCGGCCTGCTGGCGCCTGTTCCCCACCGTCGCCGCGCCGGTGAGCACCGCGCGCACCGCCGTGACCGGGTTCGTGTAGAACCACATCCGGCGATCGCGGGCGTCGCCGCCGCGCTGCACCGCCCCCTGCGCGTTGACGGTGTAGGCGTCCGCGCCGTCGAGCCCCTGGCGCGCGAGCGCGAAGCTGTGGCCGCCGTAGTTGGCGAAGGGAAAGAGGTCGTTCCGCCGCTCCTGCTGCAGCGTGCGCATGTTCTGCAGGTCGTAGATCTGGCGGTAGTCGTTGGCGGCGATGAACTTCTGCGGCGCGCCGGGCAGCGGCGAGATGTTGCCGCCGCCATTCTGATAGGCGTACTGCGCGTACCCCATGAGCGTGACATTGCGCAGGGCACGGATCCGGTCGGCGCCGCCCAGGGCGGCCGCGGCCGCGTCGATCGCCTGCTGCGCGCTGGCCCCCGGCACCTGCGCTGCCGGCGCGTTCTGCGCATGGCCGGACACCACGGCCAGGGTGAACAGCCCCGCAACGACAGTCATCGCTTGCATGACTCGGAACATGGATCGGCTCCTCTCCGGACCGGACGATACAGCAGAAGAAGCCGGAGTGGTAGAACAGGTGTGGGGAAGGGTAAGGTCGAAACGCGCCAGCTGGCGCGGTTTCGACTTCTTCGTAGTGTCCGGCTTCAGCCGGACCCTTCTTCGTAGTGTCCGGCTTCAGCCGGACCACACACGGCGGTGCCGATCAACGCGGTCCGGCTACAGCCGGACACTACGACGTTTCAGAAACCGCTCTAGCTCGCGGCGGCGACGGTCAGCCGCCGCAGCTGGATCGCGGTACGCGGCGCCAGGCCGACGAACTCGACGCCGATGCGGTGCTGCGTGCGGTCCACCCACGAGCGCACGATCCGGCCGTTGAGGAGGATGTCCTCGTCCCACTTCAGGATGAAGGGGGTCACGGCATTCGATGCGAGCGCGAGCGCGACGCGGATGCAGGCGCCCGATTGACTGATGTCCACGAGCACGCCGTCCTGCTCGAACATCGAGACCTTGAGCGGCCCGGGGGTCACACGGGGCCAGCGGCGGCGGTCCTCGGGCGAAGACATCGTGCCAGCGTACTCCGGCTCGTCCATCGTCACCACTGACTATCGTCCGCGACGTCGATGGCGATCAGAAGGTCACTTTCGCGCCGAGCTGCATCTCACGCGGGCTCTTCGCGCTGAAGATGCGTCCGAAGTTCGGCGTCCCGAAGATGCGGTTCGGCAGGTCGAAGTTTGCCCGGTTCAGGAGGTTGAACACCTCCCACCGGAGCTCGAGTCGGGGGCCCGCGGCGATGGCCCAGGTCTTCGCCACCGCGAGATCGACGTTCGCGTAGCCCGGACCGAGCACGCTGTTGCGCCGGGCGCTGCCGAAGGTGAACGGCGCCGGGAGCGCGAAGGCGGCCGGATCGAACCAGCGGTCGGGCGTGCGTTCGCCGCGCGGCAGGTCCGGATCGCCCACCTGGTCGGGCCGCTGCGCGGGGCCGGCGCCGATGTTGGCCTGATCCACGCCGAGGTTGACGGTAAACGGCGACCCGGACTGCGCCGTGAGGAGCGCGTTGACGCGCACCGCCCACGGCAGCTCGTAGGTCGCGCTCGCCGCCACCAGGTGGCGATGGTCGAAGCTCGAATACGCCCACTCGCCCTCGTCACTGAAGATGCTGCGCACGTTCTGCGGCACGTTGCTCTCCGCCTCCGTCGGCCCCGGGCTCGACGCATCGTCCTTTGACGTCGAGAGCGTGTAGCTGACGTTGAACGCGTAGTTGTTGCGCAGGCGGCGCTCGGCCTTCAGCGTCAGGCCGTGGTAGATGGACTTGCCGTCGAAGCGGATCGAGCGGACGACGCTCAACTGCGGGATCGGGCGGCGCGCCTGGATGGGACCGGGGCCCGGCTCCGGCACGTTGTGCAGCATCGCGTTGTCGGCGCCCAGCGTCCACGAGCCCATGTACGAGGCTTCCACCATCATCGACGGCAGCGCCTCGTACTGCAGGCCGCCGCTCCACGTCTGCGTGTACTCGACCGCGTAGTCGTGGTCCATGATGCTGGCGCCGATCGTGCCCGTGGGGCTGCCGGCAAGGATGTCGCGCGTGCGCAGCGCGGGGACGCGCGCGTCGCGAGGCACATCGACCTGCTTGGTGAAGAAGAACGGCAGGTTGCGGGCGAACGCGGTCTGCACGCTGTAGGCCCACTGGTTGAGGAAGATGCCGTAGCCGCCGCGGACCACGGCGCGGCCGTCGTGGAGCGACAGCGCGAAACCGGTGCGCGGCGCCAGGCGGACGGCGCTCGGGCTCAGCAGCCCGCGTTCCCAGCCGGCCTGCGCGGAGGTGACGTACGGAATCGGCATCAGGCCAAGCAGCGGCGCGCCGCTGGGATGGATCTGGTTGTCGTCTCCGCTCGCGATGACGAACCGCCCGCCCGGCGTCGAGAGATCGACCGACGACAGGCGGTTGTTCACGTCGCGCATGTGCTGGTTGTACTCGTAGCGCAGCCCGAGGTTCACCGTCAGGTTGCCGCGCATCTGCCAGTCGTCCTGGGCGTAGGCGTGCAGCCAGCTGGTGCGGCCGTCCTCGTCGCCGCGGCCGATGCCCGACACGGCCGACGCCGGGGAGCCGAGGAGAAAGTCCGCGAACGCGTTGCCGGTGAACTGCCCGGTGAAGGTGAACGCGCCGCGCGCGTTGTCGGGCTGATCGGGCCGCAGCTTCAGGTGGTAGTAGTAGGCGCCGAACTTCACGCGGTGCCGGCCGCGATCGAGCAGCACGTTGTCGTAGAGCTCGAAGTGCTCGTTGTTGCGGTAGAGGAACGAGGTGGGATCGCCCATCGTGCTGTACAGGCCCGCGGTGGACATCTGCGGGAAGCCGACGTCCCGCGGATCCCGCGTGACGCCCAGCAGGCCCGTCTGGCCGGCGAAATCCACACCGCGGTTCGCGCTCACCTGCCCGCCGCCGACGCGCATCCACCCGAAGCGGACTTCGTTGAGCCATGCGGCGCCGAAGGTGTGCGTGTGGCTGGCCACGAGATTCCGCGCCCTCGTATCGACCGAGCGGCCGAACCCCGGCACCAGCGTCTCCTGCAGGCTGCTCGTCCCGAACGGCTGGAACTCGTCGGCGTCGAACGTGCTGAAGCGGGCGAAGAGCTGATCGGCGCCGGTGAGCTGGTGATCGACGCGGACGCTGACCTGGTTGACGTCCTTGTCCTGCTGCTCGATCGAGGTGAGGTTCCGTGACGTGCCGGGGCCGTTGGGCAGCGGCACGTGCGCGAGAAACGCCGCGGCCAGTGGATCGATCTGCGCGGGATCCAGGCGGAACGTGCCGAAGTCGCCGGCGCGTTCGGCCGCCGTCGGCACCGAGAAGGTGCGCGTCAGCGAGCGCCGCGTGCGCTGCCCTTCATAGCTGCCGAAGTAGAACGTCCGGTTGGACGCCACGGGCCCACCGAGGGCGGCGCCGAACTGATGCTGCCGCAGCGGCGGCACGGGCTCGTCCTTCGGGTCGAAGTAATTGTGCGCGTCGAACGCGTCGTGGCGGAGAAACTCGAACACGGTACCGTGATGCGCGTTGCCGCCCGCCCGCGTGGCGACGTTGATCAGCGCCGACGCCTTGCCGCCGAACTCCGCGGCATACATCGACTTCTGGATCTTGAACTCCTGGATCGAATCGACCGACGGATTGATCACCAGGTTGTTGAACAGCTCGTCGGTGACCTTCACGCCGTCCAGCAGGTAGATGTTGTGGCCGGAGCGCTGGCCGCCCACGTTCGGGAGCGGTCCCGCCTGCTGCAGCGCCTCGCCGCGCGTCCCGCCCGGCGGGATGACGACGCCGTCGCTCAACTGCGCGAGCGCGAGGAAGTTGCGCCCGTTGAGCGGAATCTGCACCACCTCGCGGTTCTCGATGACGTCGCTGATTTCCGCCGTCGCCGCCTGCAGGAGCGGCGCGTCCGCGGTGACCGTCACCTCCTCGGCCACGCCGCCGACGTCGAGCTGAAAGTCGAGCTGCAGCGCCTGTCCGAGCTGCAGCATCACGCCGGTGCGGACGACGCGCCGGAAGCCGGCGAGCTCGGTGGCCACGGTATACGACCCGACGCGCAGCGCCGGCAGCAGGTAGTGTCCCCGCTCGTCGGTGACGCGCTCCACGCGCGTGCCGCTCTCCACGTGTTCGGCGACGACGGTCGCGCCGGGCAGCACGCCGCCCTGGGCGTCGCGGACGACGCCCGCGATCTCGGCGGTGTTGGTCTGCGCGGCAGCCGGGCCGGCGCCGCTCAGGATGAGCACGAGGAGGATGAAGGCCGGCCTGAACATCCAGCCACCGATTGTACTAACCTGGCGTGGTCATGCGCGCGAGGTCGCGCACGTCGTCGGCCCCCAGCCGGAGGGAGGCGGCGGCCAGGTTTTCGTCCAGATGCGCAACCTTGCCGGTGCCCGGAATGGGCAGCATGACGGGCGCGCGCGCGAGCAGCCACGCCAGCGCCACCTGCATGCGGGTCGCCCCGTGCCGTGCCGCCACCCGCGCCAGGGCGCCGCCGTCGTCGAGGTTCCCCTTGTTCAGCGGGTGCCACGGGATGAACGCAATCGACTCCCGGTTGCAGGAGTCCACGACCGCGTCGTAGGTCCGATCGGTGACGTTGTAGCGGTTCTGCACGGAGGCGATCGGGACGACGTGCCGGGCGCGCTGGATCGCCGCCGCCGGCGCCTCGGACAGGCCGACGAGACGCACCTTCCCCTCGCGCCGCAGGTCGGCCAGCGTGCCGAACATGTCGGCCTCCGGCACGTCGGGATCGAGCCGGTGGAGCTGGAACAGATCGATGCGCTCCACGCGCAGGCGCTTCAGGCTCCCCTCGCAGCTCGCGCGCAGGTGCGCGGGACGGCCGTTCATGCGCCATTGATCGGGTCCCGGACGCTCGAAGCCGGCCTTGGTGGCAATGACGAGCCCTGCCGGGTAGGGGTGCAGCGCCTCCGCGATCAGCTCCTCGCTGACGTACGGACCGTACGAATCGGCGGTGTCGATGAAGGTGACGCCCTGCGCCACCGCGCGGCGCAGCACGCGCAGGGCCTCGGCTTTGTCGCGCGGCGGGCCGATGATGCCCGGCCCGACGATGCGCATCGCGCCGAGGCCCAGGCGCCGTACGGTCAGTTCGCCGCCAAGCGTGATCGTGCCGCCCAGGTCGGTCACAGACCCAGCCTTTCAATCAAGCGCACGTAGCGGGCGTCGGCGCGCAGCGGCTCGAGCCGCGGCTCGACGGCCACATAGGCGACGGCGGGATCCTTCTGATCGCGTGCCGTCTCGAGCGCGGCCCACGCGGCGTCGACGTCGCCCAGGCCCGTGTGCGCGATGGCAAGATGATACGGCGACGCGTGGCGGGCCGGATCCAGCGTCTTCCACCGCTCGAGACATCGCCGCGCGCCCGCGGCATCCCCGGACACGGCGCGGGCGTGGGCGAGCCACGCGATTTCGATGGGCGAGTCCGGCGCCTCGGCGTGGGCCGCCTCCAGCGCCTCGAGCGCCTCGCGCGCACGGCCCGCCTGCAGATAGGCGGCGCCGAGGAGGCGCCGCGCGGGCACGTACTTCGGGCCGAGCTCGACGACGTGCCGGCCGTGCGCGATGGCGGCGTCGTAGTCACCGGCGAGATACCGGACGAGCGCCGCGCTGACACGCACGTAGAAGTTCAGCGGGTCGAGCTCGCACGACAGGTCGGCTTCGCGCGCGGCTTCAAGCGTGCGCGACTGGACGGCCAGCATCAGCGAGTAGCGCCGATGCACGTTCTCCTGGCTCGGGTTGAGCGCGATCGCCTGCCCGTACGCCGCCTCGGCGCCGCGCCAGTCCCAGTCGAGCATGCGGCGCACGTCGCCGAGCGCCAGGTGCCCTTCCGCCACGCCGGGATGCAGCGTCAGCGCGCGCACCGCCAGTGCCCGCGCCCGCTCCAGCGCCACCGGCGGCGACCCGAGGTACTGCTGCGCGACCGCAATGTGCACGCGCGCGGCGACGGCGTACGCGGCCGCAAACGCCGGGTCGTGCTCGATCGCCCGCGTGAAGCACGCGAGCGCCTGCTCGAGAGACGACGCCGACAACGTTTCCTGGTGGTCGTCCAGCTTGTTCCAGTGATAGCGGCCCTTCAGATACTCCTGGTAGGCGGCCTCGGACGTGGCCGCCGCGGTGCGCGGCCGCGCCTCCGGCACGAGCTCCACGGCGAGCGATCGCGCGATGCGCGCGCCGACGTCGGCCTGCACGGAGAGCGAGTCGGTGATCTGACGGTCGTACGTCTCCGTCCACAACTGCGTCTCGGGCGCCGCCTCGACCAGGCGCGCCGTGATGCGGACGCGGTGCCCCTCGCGCCGGACGCTGCCCTCCAGCAGGTAGTCCGCGGTGAGCGCCTGCCCCACCTCGCGCGCGCGCAGGCGCGTGTCGCGGAAGGTCATGCTCGAGGACCGCGCGATGATGCCGATGCGCCCGCGGCACATCTGCCCGAGCTGCGCGATCATCTCCTCCGTCAGCCCGTCCGTGAAGTACTCCTGGCCGGCGTCCTCACTGAGGTTCGAGAACGGCAGCACCGCCAGCCGCAGCCGCATCGGCTCCGGCGTCGCCCGATCGAGCGCAGCAATGAACCGGTAGCCGCGCCGCGGCACCGTCTCCACGAACCGCGGGTTGTCGGCATCGTCGCCGAGCGCCGCGCGCAGGCGCTTCACCGCCGCATTGAGGCTGTGCTCGAAGTCGACGAACGTGCCCTCGGGCCACAGCCGCCCGGCAAGCTCCTCGCGCGTCACGACCTGGCCGGGACGCGCGAGCAGCAGGCGCAGGATCTCGAAGGGCTGCTCCTGCAGGCGGACGACGGTCTTGCCCGTTCGAAGCTCGCGCGACGCCGCGTCGAGCTCGAAGGGACCAAAGCGCTTAGAGTCCAAGCAGATCGACGAGGCGAGTGTAGCGCGGGTCCGCGCGGAGCGGCTCGAAGCGCGGTTCCGCGACGATGGAGGCGAGCGCCGGGTCGGCCTCGACGGTCGCCGTCTCGAGCGCGGCAAACGCCTCGTCCGTGTCGCCGAGCCCCGCATGCGCAATCGCGATGTGGAACGGCGAGAGGTACCTCGCCTGTCCGAGCTTGCGCACGTGCGCGAGCCGGTCGAGCGCGCCGGTGCGGTCGCCGGTGACGGCCTTCGCATGCGCGAGCCAGGCGGCGGCGATGGGATCGTGCGGCGCGGCGGCGTGCACGGCCTCGAGCCCCTCGAGCGCGTCGCGCGTGCGTCCGAGCTGCAGGTTCGCCGCCGCCAGCAGCCGCTGCGCGGGCAGGAACTGCGGGTCGAGATCCATCGTGCGGCGGCACCGCTCGATGGCGCCGTCGTACTCGCCGACCAGGTACTGCACGAGCGCGGAGCTGACGCCGACGATGAGGCAGAGCGGATCCATGTCGCAGGCGCGCTCGGCTTCGCGGACGGCCTCGGCGCGGCGGGAGAGGCACGCGAGCAGCACCGCGTAGCGGCGGTGCGCGTTTTCCTGGCTCGGATTGAGCGCGATGGCCTGCGCGTAGGCCAGCTCCGCCCCGCGCCAGTCCCATTCCAGCATGCGGCGGACATCGCCGAGCGCGAGGTGCGATTCCGCCAGGCCCGGCTCGAGCTCCAGGGCGCGCTTGGCGCTCGTGCGCGCGATCTCGAGCGCGCGGCGGGGCTGATCCAGGTAGAACTCGGCGCGGCCGACGTGCACGCGCGCCGTCATCGCGTGCGCGGGGGCGAAGTGGGGCTCGAGCGCAAGCGCCTGGGCGAAGCCGGAGAGCGCCTGGTCGAAGCAGGCCTCGTGGCCGGGGCGCACGTCGCCGCGCATGTTCCAGTAGTTGTTCCAGTGGTAGCGCCCGCGAAGGTACTCCTGATACGCCGACGCGGATGCCGCAGCGCCCTGCGCCGGCAGCGGGGCGGCCGGCGCGAGCTCCACCGAGAGTGACTGCGCGATGCGCGCGGCCACCTCGGCCTGGACGGACAGGCACTCGGTGAGGTTCCGCTCGTAGCTCTCGGCCCAGAGGTGCGTCTCGTCGGCGGCGTGAATCAGGCGCGCGGTGACGCGCACGCGGTCGCCTTCGCGCCGGACGCTGCCCTCGAGCAGGTAGTCGGCCTTGAGCGCCTGCCCGACCTCGCTGGCGCGCAGCCGCGTGTCCTTGAACATCGCCGACGACCAGCGCGCGATGACGCCGATCCGCCCGCGGCACATCTGCCCGAGCTGCGCGATCATCTCCTCCGTCAGCCCGTCGGTGAAGTACTCCTGGCAGGAGTCTTCGGTGAGGTTCAGGAACGGCAGCACCGCCAGCCGCGGCATGGACGGCGTCGCCGGCGGCGGCTCCGCGGTGTCGGCCGCCGGGCGTCCCAGCGCGCAGATGAACCGGTACCCGCGACGCGGCAGCGTCTCCACGAACCGCGGGTTGTCCGCATCGTCGCCGAGCGCGGCGCGCAGGCGCTTCACCGCGGCGTTCAGGCTGTGCTCGAAGTCGACGAAGGTGCCGTCCGGCCAGAGACGGCGGCGCAGCTCCTCCCGGGTCACGACGTGGCCCGGACGCTCCAGCATCATGCAGAGGATTTCGAACGGCTGTTCCTGGAGGCGGACGGACCGCGCGCCGGTGCGCAGCTCGCGCGATCGCACGTCGAGCACGAAGGATCCGAACCGGAGCGGCGACTCAGTTCCGGCTGTCACGTCCATGGGGTCCCTGTCTCCCGGAACGCCTCAACGGCGTTCCTCCCGGTCTCCCGGAACGCCTCAACGGCGTTCCTCCCGGTCTCCCGGAACGCCTCAACGGCGTTCCTCCCGGTCTCCCGGAACGCCTCAACGGCGTTCCTCCCGGTCGAATTATGAAGCGCGGGGGCGCTGGCGGTGAAGGCCCAAGGCCGATGTCAGACGGACATTGGAGGGTATGTCACCCACATGTCACCTCAGGTCACCCGATTCGTCACCCCCAGTGCATTGAGGCACCCGACCGCGGGGCGCACAGTGGCGACATGCGCTACACGGTCCTTGCGTCCGCTGTGCTGCTCCTGCTGCTCCCCCGCGCCGCCGCCGGCGCCGACCCCGATGTGATGAGTGACCTTCACGTCACCATTCGTACTTACGACACTTCGAGCCTGCCGCCGGACGCACGGCAGGCCGCCATCGCCACGGCGACCGGCATCCTCGCCCTGGCCGGTGTCACGGCGGTGTGGATGGAATGCGACGCGGTGTTCGTCCGCAGCACCGGCGACCCCTGCCTCGCGCCGCTCGGCCGGACCGAGCTCTCGGTCCGCATCGTGCGCCTGCCGCCGAAGCCCGGTCACGCCGGCATCCTGCCGCTCGGCTACTCGCTGGTGGACACGAAGGCGCGCAGCGGCGCGCTGGCGACGATCTACGCGGACCGCATCGCCGGCCTGGCGGTGAACTGCAACATCGACTTCGGCCTGCTGCTCGGCCGCGCGGTGGCGCACGAGATCGGCCACCTGCTGCTCGGCACGCCCGAGCACGCCGACAAGGGGCTGATGCGGGCGCTCTGGTCGCGCGAATCCATCACGGACAGCCCCGAGTCGACATGGGTGTTCACCACCCGGGACGCGCGCTCGATGCGCGTCGCGCTGCAGACTCGTGCGGCGGAACAGTTCGCGCACGCAATTCGGGAATTCCTAATTCTGAATCCCTAATTCCTAATTACTGTTTCTTCTTCTTCGGCGGCGGCTCCGGCATGTATTCCCGGACGTGTTCCTGAATGTGTTCCTGCTCCGCCACCTGCTTGTCCTTGAAGTTCTTGCCGGACTGGTGCTGGGCGCGCGCCTTCTTGACGCGCGCCTTGGTCAGCTCGGTGGTGGACAGCGCGAAGCCCGTGGGCAGCTTCTCGAGGTCGGCGCCGTGGCATTCAGGACATGCCGGCGTCTCTTTGGCGGTCGGCAGCAGCAGGAACTCGAACTGGTGCCCGCAGGCTCTGCACTCGTATTCATAGATCGGCATGGTGTTCTACGTTCGCTTGTGTTCTTCGCGATCCTTACGGCGTGCAAGCCAATCGAGCAGCGTCACGATCCCGCCAAACAGCGCGATGCCACTGAACGTCACGAGCGCGTTGATCATCGCCTGATCCACAACTTGCCTCCTGCCAGGACGACGGCCCATGTGACGAAAACGATCCAGATCGCGATCCCTGCGGCCGCAAGCAGCAACGAATACGACTGGTCACGCAGGAACTGCCCGAACACCAGACCGCCAACCGCCAGATGGCCCACGGCCGGAAAAGACTGGACCAGGACGGCCCGTTGTCCGTCGGTCAACTTTAGCATCGTCGGCAATCGACAATGCGAGCGCCGTGCCGTGTCGATTCAGGCCAGAACCGCGCCGGCAGCGATCAGAAGGACGAAGATTCTGCAGCGGCGATCCGGTATCACCTGTTGCGGTTTCTGCGTACCTACCGCGAGGCGACGACGGGATTCGTGAGCGTGCCGATCCCCTCGTACATGCAGGTGCCGGTGTCGCCGCCCTTGTAATAGATCGGCGGCATGCGGGCCGAGCCGACGCCGGCCGGCGTGCCGGTGGCAATGACGTCGCCCACGCGCAGCGTGATGATGTTGGACGCGTAGGCCACCTGCTCGTAGACGTTGTGGATCATCAGCGCCGTGTTCGCGTCCTGCAGGAGCTGGCCGTTGAGCGTGAACGTCACGCGCAGCTTCATCGGATCGGCGATGAACTCCTTCGGCACGATCACCGGGCCGAGCGGCGCGAACGTGTCGTGGTTCTTCGCGATGACCCAGTCGGAGCCGTAGCGCGCGTCGCCGCGGCCGCCGCGATCCGAGACGTCGTTCTGGATGGTATAGCCGAAGATGTAGCCGGCCGCCTGCGCCACCGGGACGCGGCTCGCCTGCCGGCCGATGACGACGCCCATCTCGCACTCCCAGTCCACGCGCGTGCGCTCGGGCGGCAGGCGAATCGACTCGCCGTCCGCGATGATCGCCGCCGGCGCCTTCATGAACATGTACGGGTTCCAGCGCGTGTCGTCGCCGGCGCGCACCCAGTAGCCGGGCGCGCTCATCGTCCCCTGCGGCGCGGCCCCCTGCGTGGGCGCGGCGTTGAACGTCCCCTTGAGCGCGGGGTCCGCGTTCCGCATCACCGCCATCTCCAGGTCGTGCTCGCGGTAATTCACCGCCACGTTCAGCATCGTCGTCGGATACATGATCGGCGGGAGCGTCGTGAGCGCGCGGCGCTCGTGGACGTACGCGGGCCGGTTGTTGCCGGCGGCCTCGACGCTGCGCACGATCTCGACGATGCGGGCGCGGATGCCCGAGTCGTAGCGGGCGATCAGGTCCTTCATGTCGGCGGGCGCGGCGATGCTCGAGGCCGGCGTGCGGACGGCGGCGTGCGCCGCCGCGAGGTCGATGACCACCGAATCGCGCAACACGACGCCGACCAGCGGGCGGCCCTGGCGCTCGAAGGTGCCCAGCGTGAACGCGGTCGCCTGCGGCTGTGCGGTGGCGAGCGCACCGGCCAGCGTGGCGGCCGCGGCGAGTCCCAGGATGAGCTGCTTCATGCGGGGACGATATCGCGTCACGCGGCGGGCCGTAAAGGCCCGCCCGCCCTGCTTTTCCTATTTCGCGCGGCGTTCAGGCCGCGTGAGTCGTTGATCAGTATATACAAAAACTTGCATAGTGGGTCGTGTCGGACAAGCCGCTCGTCTGGCTCGGGAGCGCACGGCGCCACATCCGCGCCTTCCCGTCGGATGCGAAGATGCCAAGAAAAAGTAACGTGAAGGTCACGCCCTCGACGGGCAACGTGTTTCGAGACCTGGGATTCTCGGCCGACGAAGCGGAGCATCTGCTGGTGCGCGCCGACCTCTTGATTCAGCTCCAGAAGGCGCTCGCGTCGCGCGGGCTGACGCAGGCGAAGGCCGCCAAGATTCTCCGCGTCACACAGCCGCGCGTCAGCGATCTGCAGCGCGGGCGGATCGATCTGTTCAGCACAGACAGCCTGATCGACATGCTGGCGCGCCTTGGTGTGCACGTGCGGTTCGTCCTGAAGCCCGCGCGCCGGCGCGTCGCCTGACGCCGCCGCTTCGCGCCGCGTGATCCTGCGGACAATCTCCCCTCCGCTCGGCATCAGGTGAACGACGGTGACCTCGCAGCCCCGGACCTGCAGGCCGCGGGCCGCCTCGAGCCCGAGGAGCCCTCCGCCGGGCTGGAAGAGGGACCGCGGCGACAATCATGTCGAAGACGGCGAGTCTTCAGACATTCATGAAGGAATAGACCCCTTCGACGCGCCCGGCAGCCGCTCGCGGCCGGGGTCAGCAGGCGTCGTGCCGTACGGACGCCGTTACCTGGTGACGGGCGCAGTGACCTCGCACGGTCGCGGGCTGAACTTCGAGGCGTCGGGCTCGCGCTTGAAGTGCGTGCTCAGCATCAGCGGCTGGTTCAGATACGTCGGGTCCTCGAGCACGGAGGTGACGATCAGCCACTCGTCCTTGTTGGGCCCGGGGACGCGGTCGAAGTACTCGGTGTAGACGCTCTTCTCGCTGTAGGGCGCGCCGTTGCGCCGCAGGTAGCCGGCGCGGAGATTGGTCGTCACGACCCTGAGGCCGCCGCTGAGCTGCGGACCGCCGCGCCCGCCGCCGCCACCACCGCCGCCCGGCGCCACGCCCTGCCCTTCGGGCTGCGTCTCCCAGCGCGCGACCGACGAACCCTGCCACGAGGGCTCACCCGCCGGCGCCGTGCCGAAGACAAAGCGCCGCACCTGCGTGCCCGCGTCGGACTCGACCGTGAGCGTGGTGTCGTTCTCCCACGAGATGCGGAGGCGCGTCGGCATGCGCATCAGGCCCGGCGCGCCGTACGCCTTGCACGGCTCGCCGGCGGCGATGTCCTTGTCGGGATCCCAGGCCTGCCCGGCCTTCTGCCCGGCGTCGTTGAGCGGCAGGCTGGCAAAGTCGCCCTTCGGCGGCGTCACCATGCGGAAGCGCCAGTCTTCGGTGATCACCGACACCCACGTGCCCGCAAGGTCGATCGGCGCCTGCGCGCGCGGCGTCTGCGGCGCCTGGCCGCCGGGGCCGCCCTGCTGGGCCGCGAGCGACGCGGCCATGACCATCACGAACGCGAGGAGGCTGAGAGTTCGCTGCATGGCTATTTCCCGCCGAGGCTGCGATACACGGCTTCGAGGAATCCGCCCGGCGACGCCGGACCGCTCGGCGCGCCGTAGTAGCCGTCGTATTCGAGCGTGACGTTGGCGGCGCGGATCTGCTGCAGCGTCATCCCCTTCTTGATCATGTCCTGCACGCGGTCGCGCACGATCGTCACCATGTCGCGGTAGTCCACGACGTCGGCTTCGTTGGCGATGCGGCCGTGCCCGGGTATCACGCGCGTGCCGCCCATCTGGTTCCGCTCCGGCACCGTGATCTCGATGATGGTGTTGAGCGCGTCGATGACGCCGTTGACCGTGCCGCCGCGCGCGAGGTCGATCACCGGGTAGCTGTGCGGCGTGAACACGTCGCCGACGCTGACCACGTCCGACTTGCGGAAGTAGACGAAGATGTCGCCGTCGCTGTGCGCGTCGGGCTGGTAGCGCAGCTCGATCGGCTCGCCGTTGGCGAAGATGTCCTTGCGGGGGGTGAAGAACGTGGACCCCGGCAGCGCGTCGCCGCTGAGGCCCGCGCCGTTCGGCGGCGCCTGCGTCATCCGGTTGTAGGCGTTCTCGTGCGAGACGGTCATGACGCCGACGTTCTGGCCCACCGGGTTGCCGCCGCCAACCTGTTGCGGCCGCGGACCGCGGAAGCCGCTGCCCGCCTTGACGATCGCGTCGTTGCCCGACACGTGATCGGTGTCGCCGTTGACGTTCACGAGATACCGCACCGGCTTCGTGGTCACGCGGCGCAGCGCGTTCAGGATCCTGTCGGCCTGCCCGGCCCCGCCCGAGTCGGCCAGCAGCACGCCTTCGTCGCCGATCTGCGCGGTGACGTTCGCGCCGCCGCCAGCCAGCAGGTAGACCTGGCCCTGCACCTTCAGCACCTCGACGCCGTCCACGACGAGGGGCGGCGGAGGCGGATCGAGGGGAATGGTGCCCACGGGCTGTTGCCCGGACACAGACGTCACCACCGCCGACGCGGCGAGTGCTGCCGCGAACGCAATGCTTCTCATGGAATGCCCTACCTGGCTGACTGGGTGCTCGCGTTGGAGCGAAGCATCTGGCGCAGCTTCTGCTCGTATTCGGGATACAGCGTCTCTGTGCCGCCCTGCGTCGCCTCGAACGGCAGGCCGTGCTTCTTCGCGAAGCCGTCCTGCTTCGTGCCGAGCGGGTAATGCGGCACGTAGCCGCGCGGATGGCCCGCCACTTCGTCCACGACCTCGAACAGCCAGCGCTGGTCGGGGGTGATGTTCGCCGACTGCATGAAGTGCGACGTGCGGATGAACGGTTCCTCGAGGTAGATCGGATCGTCGACGATCGAGACCAGCGTGAGGTACTCGCCGTGGCGGATGAAGTGCTCGGTCATCACCGCCTTCGGGCTCGACGGCACGCCGTTACGCTGAATGACGCCCCACTTGGCGTGCGTCGTCGTCACCGTCAGGCGATTGCCCTGGACGACGCCCGTGGAGAAGCCCTCCCAGGTGTGCTCGGCGTTGGCCGACGGATGCGGGCGGCCGTCCATCCAGATGATGCGGTCGTCGCGCCCGAAGACGCCTTCGATCGTGTACGCCACCAGGGCGTGCGTCACCGGATCGGTGCGCCTGGTGACGACCATCTGCGGCCCGGGACCGCGCATGAAGTACATCGCCGGGTGCGGCTGCGCCATGCGCTCGGGCTGCGACAGGATCGACGCGTCCCACACCGACGCCTTCTGCCGCGCGGCGGCGTTGATCGGCAGGCCGGTGTAGTCGCCGAGCTCGGCGCCCGGCGCGCGGTGCGGCTGGTCCTCGGTGACGCGCGCCGCCCACTGCCCTGATATGTCAACCTGCGCGTACGCCGGAGCGGCAACCGCGAGGACGAGCGCCGCAACGCCGATGGCGAACCTGGACTGCATGAACGCCTCCAGAAAGGGAGCGAAAAAACTATAGCCGCTATACGACCCGCAGCTTGAAATCTTACACTTGAGCCGCTTCGATGAGCGCCTACGCCATTCTCGCCACGGTCCAGGACCGTCCCGGCATTCTCAACGGACTGACGAAGGTGCTGGCCGACCACCACGCCAACATCACCTACGTGGACATCCACGGGGGCAACCAGTCGAAGACGTACTTCGAGTTCACGCTCGACGACGGCAGCCTCGACACCGTCCTGCAGGAACTGAAGAAGGTGGACGGGGTGCTCGAGGTCCTCGAGACGCCGTCGTTCGCCAAGATCTACGGCAAGCGGATCATCGTGATGGGCGGCGGCGCGCAGGTGGGCCTCGTGGCCATGGGCGCCGTGTCGGAGGCCGATCGCCACAACATCCGCGGCGAGCGCATCTCGGTGGACACGATTCCGCTCGTCGGCGAGAAGGAGCTGGCGGCGGCCGTGCGCTCGGTCGTCCGTCTCCCCCGCGCGCGCATCCTCGTGCTCGCCGGATCGCTCATGGGCGGCGAGATTGCCGAGGCGGTCGAGGAGGTCCGCCGGAGCGGTCTCTACGTGATCTCGCTCAACATGGCCGGCAGCGTGCCCGACGCCGCCGATCTCGTCGTCACCGATCCCGTGCAGGCCGGCGTCATGGCGGTCATGGCGGTCGCGGACACCGCCAAGTTCGACATGATGCGGCAGCTCAAGAAGAAGTACTGAACCGAGCCGTTCTGAGTTCCGGGTTCCAGGTGCCGGGTTCTCGTTCGCGGTTCGCGGTTCGCGCTTCGGACTGACGCTGCCGGCCGTAGTGTCCGGCTTCAGTACTGAACCGAGCTGTTCTGAGTTCCGGGTTCCAGGTGCCGGGTTCTCGTTCGCGGTTCGCGGTTCGCGCTTCGGACTGACGCTGCCGGCCGTAGTGTCCGGCTTCAGCCGGACCACACACGGCGGTGCTGATCAACGTGGTCCGGCTAAAGCCGGACACTACGACGTTTCAGAAACCGCTCTAGGCAGGCAACGGCTTGCCTGCGGTCTCCGGCAGGAGGGGCGCGGCGGCGATGCCGACGATATATATGAGCGCGAGGCCGGTGGCGGCCGCGCCGTAGCCGCCGAACTGCACGATCAGCGTGCCGGCGACGAGCGGGCCGAGGAAGGCGATGAAGCGCGGCGCGTTGAAGGCGAACGCCAGCGCGGTGGCGCGCAGGCGCGTCGGGTAGAGCTCGGGCAGCCAGGCGGCCATCCAGGTGAACTGGCCGTTGCTGAAGATGCCGTTCACGCACGCGAGCAGCAGCAGAAGGCCCGGATCGCGCGTCAGGTAGAACATCACCGGCGTCAGCAGGAGCGCACAGACGAAGAAGAGCATCGTCACCGGCTTGCGGCCGAACGCGTCGGCGAGGAAGCCGAGGCTGATGTAGCCGATGACCGCGCCCAGCGTGTATGCCATGCCGGCGTAACTGATCCACTGCGCCGCGTCGAGCCCCGCCGCAGCCGCCACCCCGCCGACAAACGGCGGCACCCAGGTGGAGATGCCCCAGAAGCCGAGCGTGCTCGCCAGCGACATCAGGAAGACGACGACCGTGCGGCCGCGCAGCGCACGATCCGCGAACAGGTCGACGATCGTGAAGCGCGCGCGCTCGGCGCGACGCCGGGCCGCCGCCTGCTGCCACACCGCCGACTCGGGAATCGCACGGCGGATCCAGAGCGTGAGCAGCGCGGGCACGACGCCGATCAGATACATGGAGCGCCAGGCACCGGGTCCGAGCCCGCCGACGAAGAGCCACACCAGCGACGCTAGTACCCCGGAAACGAAATAGCTGGAAATAGAACGCGCATTGTGATCTAAAAGGGGCATGCCAAAGACTGGACGCCCCAAGAAAGCCTTGGTCCTGACCGATGACGAGCGGAACGCGTTGGT
>VFYY01000086.1 GCA_016871375.1 Acidimicrobiia bacterium | reverse complement strand
CGCGCGCGTATGCCGCCGGCGCCGCGCGCCCCTGGCCGTGGCCGCTTGCCGCGGCGGTGTCGCGGATCGCCGCGCTGGTCGAAGCCGCGATTCCGACCGACCCGGCCATCGACGACATCATCACGTCGGTGCGGCCGGACGTCATGGTCGTGACCCCGCTGCTCGATTTCAACTCGTACCAGATCGACTACGTGAAGTCGGCACGGCGGCTGGGACTCCCCGCGGCGCTGGCTATCGCCAGCTGGGACAACCTGACCAACAAGGCCGTGATGCCGATCCAGCCCGATATGGTCATGGTCTGGAACGAGGCGCAGAAACGCGAGGCGATCGAGTTTCACGGTGTGCGGCCGGACGCGATACGGGTCACGGGCGCGCAATGCTTCGACGAGTGGTTCGAACGCCGGCCGTCGACGACGCGCGATGCCTTCTGCACCCGGATCGGCCTCGACCCGACGCGTCCGTACATCCTCTACGTGTGCTCCTCGCAGTTCATCGGCGGACGCAACGAGGTGCCGCACGTGCGCCAGTGGACGGCGCGGCTGCGCCAGTCGGCGTTTCCGCGCGTTCGCGACTGCGGCGTGCTCGTGCGCCCGCATCCGGGCAATGCGGAGGCATGGGTGGAGGCGGACCTGTCGGAGTTCGGCAACGTCGCCATCTGGCCCCGCCAGGGCGAGCTCCCGCTCTTCGACGAAGGCAAGGCGGCGTATTTCGATTCCATCCACCACGCCGCCGCCGTGGTCGGCATCAACAGCTCGTGCATGATCGAAGCGGGCATCATCGGCCGCGCCAGCTTCACGCTGCGGCTGCCGCGGTTCGCGCGCACCCAGGACGGCACGCTGCATTTCGCGCATCTCACCGCGCCTGGTTTCCTCACAACCGCGCGCACCTTCCACCAGCATCAGGCGCAGCTCGATGCGGAACTGAAGCAGCCGTCGACCCGTGAGTCGCTGGCGCCGTTCATCGCAGCGTTCGTGCGCCCGCTCGGGCTGAGCTCGCCGGCCACGCCGCGGATCGTCGAGGCGATCGAGGCGCTGGGCGCCATGCAGAAGACGGCGCCGGACGTGCCGTTGACCGCGCGCCTGCTCAGGCCTGTCCTCGGCCGGATGATCTGATTCCCGTGTACATCCTCACGGTCAAGAACCTCAGCAAGCGTTACGCCCTCGGCACCAAGCTCCGCCGTGAGGTGTGGGCGCTGCGCAACGTGACGTTTGCGCTGAACAAGGGCGAAATCCTCGGCGTCATCGGGCCGAACGGCGCCGGCAAGACGACGCTGCTCAAGGTGCTCTCGCGGGTGACGCCGCCGACCGAGGGACGCGTGTTCGGCTACGGACGCGTCATTCCGCTGCTGGCCATCGGCGCCGGCTTCCAGGAGGATCTCACCGGCCGCGCGAACATTTTTCTCAATGCGGCGATGTACGGCATCTCGTCAGACGACGTCGAACAACGGCTCGACGACATCATCGAGTTCGCCGACATCGGCGATTTCATCGACGTGCAGGTCCGGCGCTACTCCAGCGGCATGTACCTGCGGCTCGCATTCTCGGTAGCCGTGAACATGAACCCCGACATCCTGCTGGCCGACGAAGTGCTGGCCGTCGGAGACGCGGACTTCCAGGAACGGTGCCTCGAGCGGGTCAAGCAGGCGGGTCGGCAGGGGATGACCGTGCTGTTCGTCTCGCACGATATGGCGGCCATCACGAGGCTCTGCGACCGCGTGCTGTGGCTGAACGGCGGCGAGGTGGTCAAGATCGGCGATCCCGAGGAGGTCGTCGCCGAGTACCAGAACTCCGCCAGGAGCTTCACGGCCCGCCGGCTCAAGGGCCGCGGCACGCACAAGAACGACAACGGCGAGCTCGTGTCCGTCAGCCTGCTCTCGCCGCACGGGCACGAAGTCGGCGCGCTTCGCCGCGAGGACGAAGTGCTGGTTCAGGTGGGCATCCGCATGGACACGGCCGACGTCGCGGTCCGGTTCGTGGTGCACGTGAGCAAGGGTGCGACGCTGGCGTTCAGGGTCGCGTCCGACGGCTTCCCGATCGAGCGGCCGGGGCTCTACTTCGCCGTGGTGCGCATCCCGCCGAACATCCTCGCGGAAACGATGTACGCGCTGAACGTCGAAGCCGTGATCATGCGCCCCGACAGCAAGAGCTCGCTGACGGCGTACAACGCGCTGACGTTCCGCGTCTTCGATCCGTCCAACGAACGCCGCGATCAGCTCGGCGGCGTGGTCGCGCCTGCGGCGACGTGGGATTTCCGCTTCGACGACGCATCGGCGCTGCTGACGAAGGAATGACGTCCGACCTGCTCATCGAGGAGGAGCGCCTGCGGGCGCAGATCGAACGGAAGCTGGCTGACGCGCGTCGCCGCGAAGACCCGGTCCCGCATCTGGTCGTCAACGACTTCTTCGACGCGTCCTTCTACCGCACCCTGGCTGACGCCTGGCCGCCGCTCGAGTTGTTCAAGCGCGACCGGACGGGCCGCAAGTACGACCTGGTGCCGCAGCTGACCGGCGCCGATGCACGAAGCGCCGGCTACGAGCAGCTCGATCGCGAGCGGCGCCGGCTGTGGGACTTCTTCGTCGGCACCGTGAACCGGCGCATCGTCGGGCCGCTGCTCGCGCGGATCTTCGCGCCCGAAATCAGCGCGCGCGTCCAGCAGATCCGCGAGGCGTTCGGTCGCGGCCTCATCACCTATCCGATGGCGGGCGCCCGCGACTGGACCTATCGCCCCAACGTCGGCCGATTCATGATGCGCGCCAACGGTCACGATCTGCGGCCCCATGTCGATTCGATGCCGTACCTGCTCACCGTCCTGCATTACTTCCCCAGCGGCGATGCCGACGAGGGATTCGGCACGGTCTTCTACCGGGCGGAGCGTCCTCTCGACTTCGAGGCCTGCGCGCGGCACGGGAGCACGCAGTACTTCGAGGACGCCGGCATCCGCTGTGAGGAGGTCCTGCGCATCCCGTTCCGGCCCAATACGCTGCTGGCGTTTCCGAACACGCTGTCCACGGCGCACGGAGCGGCGGCGCCGGCCGACGGCATGCGGAGGGTGTTCCAGTACCACCTCTCGCTGAAGGGTGACGACGAGAAGGTTTAGCTAGGCCTTGTCGGCGGCCGTCGCCTCCGCGCGGCCGAAGAACCACAGACCCGATCCCACCACAGCGGCGATGACGATCAGCGATAGGCCGACCTCGCGCGGATGCAGGACGTCGAGACCGAGCATCCCGTGCTTGAACATGTCGACGACCGCCGCCATGGGGTTCAACGAAAGCAGCCACCCGTACTCGCCCGTCCGCGGCAACGGGTAGAGCACCGGCGTCAGGAACAGCCAGAAGCTCATCACGTACTGCAACGTGAACCGCACGTCACGCGCAACGAGTGCCGGAACGGACGTCCACAGTGAGATGCCGAGCGCCAGTACCAGCGCCATGGCGACGGCGGCGCACGCCCAGCCGATTCCAAGCGGCGTGAAGTACCACACGCCCGCCGTCACCCGGTAGTACACGAACGCGCCGCCAATGATCGCCAGGTGGATGGCGAAATTCAGGAAGGCCGGCGTCATGCTCGCAATCGGCAGGATCAGCCGCGGGATGTAGATCCGAGACAGGAACGAACGGTTCATTTGCAGACTGCGCGTGCCCCAGATGGTCGCCTGCTGGAAAAAATTCCACGTCGCGGATCCCACGGTGACAAACAGGAAATAGGGCACGCCGTCCGATCCGACACCGAGCATCCGACCGAATACGACCGTTGAGACCAGCAGCGGAAACAGTGGACGGATGAAGATCCACACCCAGCCGAGTACGGTTCCCGCGTAGAGCTTCTGGAAGGCCTTCCACGCGAAAAAGCGCAGCAGACGCCGGTAACGCCAGACGTCACGCAGGCGGGCGACCAGCCCCTCGCGGCGCGGCTCGATGACCCAGCCCGGGCCCAGGGTTGTTGTCTCTTCAGTCAAACCTTTGACCTTTGACTCTTGACCTTTGACTTACGCGGATACGCCAATCACGCTCAAGGAGCCGCCGCCGACCGCCTGAAAGACGTGCCGGGCGAAGTCGAGGTGGTGCGGGTAATAGTTGCGCTGCGAATACAGCGCCACCGAGTTCACGCCGCACAGCGGTGCGAGGTAGGAAAAGCCGCCGTAGGTGCCGATGAACGCCTGCGCGCCGGCGATGACCGCGGTCTGCACCGCCAGATTCGTCTCCGGCCGCATCAGATGCTCGACCGTGTGCACGCGATCGTGTCGCCCATCGTCGTGGGGGCCGGCGTTGGCCGGCCCAATCTCGCGGTGCTCGTCCAGTGCCACGCCGCTGCCGAGCACCACCACGTTGGTTTCCGCAGCCAGGCGCCGGATCAGCGAGCGGACACGCTCGTGGTTCCCCGGCGTCTCGCGAAAGCACTTGCTGAAGTAGAAGCGCACGGCGACATAGGGCTGCGGCAGCCGCAGCCCTTCAATGGCCGGTGGGACAATCCGTTGCGCCCTGGTGAAGTCCTGCACCCAGCGCAGCGATGTCTGCAGCGTCCAGAACGGCTCGAACAGCGCGTACATCATCGCCGGGTGCAGCAGCGCCGCGCGGCGGCCGATCCGCTCGCGCGCCTGCCGGACCAGGTGCCGGTCGAACGCACGCAGCGTCCGCTGCTTGCGCTCCTTCATCGTCCGCCGGCGGAACTCGTCGGGCGAGCAGAGGTCGAGGACGTCGAGGTACCGGACGCCGTCGACGCCGTACCACGACGCCGTGCCGCCCCGCGACAACAGCGTGACGCGCGCCGGCTCGATGCCGAACCGCTCGATCGCCCACCGGACGAACGGCGCCCAGTACAGCAGCTCGAAGCCGACCTCCCCCGTCCATGGTCCGGCGAGAATCGGCTCGCGCTGCCGGGCGGCCTGGCGGATGCGGGCGAGCACCTGCTGGCGCACTGACTCAGCGCGCGTGCGACGGTTCGACGACTCGCGCGCCTTCTGCACGAATGTCAGCTGCCGGCGGGCGTTCCACTCCATCACGCTGACGCCGCGGCGCAGCCCCGTCGTCAGATCCGAGTCGAGGCCATCGACGCGTGCGTTCAGGCGCTCCACCTCGGCGGACAGCCGGCGGAGCGCGTCGGCCATCCGATCGACATGCCGTAGGCGGGCCGCCAGCACGTCGCGACGCTCGTGAGCAAACATCGTGGCTACTTCTTGTACCGTTTGGGCTGCGGCCTGCCGACGCGATCGACCGGCAGCACGATGCGCTTCAGATCGACCAGCGGCGGCACCGCGTCCCAGCTGAAGTCCAGACGCCAGCGTCCGCTGCCGAGGTCACGCATGGGGGCATCGCGCAATCCCCAGGTCGGGGGGTTGTCGTACACCACGCCGTGATAGTGCCAGCGGCGGTCGCCCCACGGCGCCTCCGCCTCCTGTCCCTTGTACGCCTCGTAGCTCAATCGATAGCTGCCGGCGTGATTGATGTGGTACACCGGCCCGCCGACATCGACGAAGTCGAGGCCGCTGGCGTACGCCTTGACGAGAAAATTGGCGTCGACGCCGACCCGCGCGAGCCGGTAGACCTCGTTGTAGCCCCCCAGTTCGCAGAACGTCTCCCGGTCGAGCAGCACGAAATCGCCTGAACCGCCCAGGAGCAACGGCTGCTTCAGCGGCCGCGGCGGCGCCTCGAGGTTGTCCGGATCCTCGAGCACGTCCCACGCGGGATCTTCGTGCTTGAACCCCATCTTCAGGTCACACCGTACCGCGCGGTACACCGTCCGTGGCGCGAACGCTCGCGACTCGAGCAGGTCGAGCACGCGGCGCCCGAAATAGATGTCCACGTTCGTCACCAGGATGAAGCGTCCCCGCGCGCGCCGGATCCCGACGTTCTTGGCGAGATAGTCCATATACGGAACGCGCGGGTTCATCGTCAGCGTCTCGTGGTACGCGGGATCGACGATGTACGAGGTGACGAGCCCGTGCGTCTCGGGCAGCGTGTCCGCGATCAGGTCCGCGAGCAGGGGCCACTTCGGATCGGGAGCCCACTCTGTCAGCACGTATTCGTACGAGATGCCCCTGGCGCTCAGTTCGCGGTGGTTGAAGCGGAGGGTGTCGAGGAGGCGGTCGCGGACGCCGTAGCCATCGTTGCGTCCGGTGACGACGAGGCTGATGAGGGGGCCGTCGGCAGCGTTCAACGAACGGCGTCTTGGGGAGAACGGCTCAGCAGCGTGCGCGTGCGGCGGTCGAGCACCGCGGCGGCGCCTTCGAGGATGTCCAGCTTGACCTCGATCGCCATGAGGTGATTCCGGGCTGCGGCAAGGTCCTGCTCCGCCCCGTCGAGCCGGTGTTCGAGCGCCGGGACGTCGACGGCGCGCTTCTTCGCGCGCGCCGCCTCTTTCTCGATCTCGGCGCGGGCCTTGTCGGCGCGCTGCAGCGCGCGCGCCGCCTCGGCCTTGACATCCTTCGCGCGCTGGCGCGCCTCCTCGGCCTTCACCTGCCAGGTGCGCGCGTCGGCCTGCGCGTCGGAGAGCTTCTGTGACAGCGTCTCGATCTTCGACTCGAGCTTCCGGAGCCGTTCGTTCGCGGCCGCGAGCCGGGCGGAAGGCACGAGACCAAGCGCCTGCAGCAGGCCCATCGACGCTATACTACACCCACGAAATGGCCGGAAATGACGAACGCGACGAGCGGCTCCGCAGCCTCACCGCGATGATGCAGCGGCGCGTGCACGAGCCGGAGCTCGGCGCGGAAGATGCGCTCCTGCTCCGCCAGCTGCTCGACGAATATACCGATGCCGTCCGCCATGTCCGCTCCGCCTCACAATCGATCGAGCGGACGCTGAACGCGGCCGCCAGTGCCGCACGGGAAGGCCGCCGCATCACCCGGCGCGCGCACGCGAACAACGCCGCTGCCGACGCGGACTGACGTGCTCGGCCGCGTGCTGTTCGCCATCGGCCTCGGCGGGCTGGCGGCATTCGGCCTCGCCTACTGGCTGACCTACGAACCTGCCCCTGCGGTCCGCGTCCGGTGGCGTGACGACGTCACTGCCGAACAGCAGGCGACACTCGAGCGCCGATACCTGTTGTCCAACGGCCGAGCGCCGATGGACCGGTCGATCGCCTACGATCTCCTCGACACGAGCCGGCGCAATATCGAGGCGCTCGTGCGCGATCCCGCCGTCGCCGACACCAACGATATCGACCGTGACAACTACGAGATGCCCTTCGAGGCGGCGTACGGAGAGCGGTGGATGTGGATCGCGCATCGGACGCCCCTGCTGCGCGACGGGCGAATCAGGTGGACGCTGATTGGCGTTCTGGCGGGGCTGACCATCCTTGGGTGGCGAGGCGGGGGACGAGTCCGCGCAGCAGCACTCCGGTAAGGATCCAGTGCAACGTGATGAGCACGATGATGAACCTGCCGCCGGCACCAGCTGATGTCCGTCCGGTCCACAGCGCTTCCCAGATTGGCATCGTCGGCACTGACGTTCGGAATGCCAGATCGGCCCAGCGGCTCGTCCCGTTGAAGGTGAGCGGCCCCGCGCTGTAGTGATCGCCTTTCGTCGCGATCAGCGCAAGGCCGCTGTAGCCGTTGGCCGTCACGTCGAATCGGTACCGCCGGTTTCTCGAGTCGTCAATCGGCGTGAAATCAAACCGACTCCACGACTCCACCGCCAGGTCTGCTGCACGCATCGAGCCGTGACGCACCACGCCGCGCCGGGATCCCTCAGTAATATCCACCAGCGACACGACAATCTCGCCTGACGGCGTTCCCGTCGTCACGGGATAGAAATCGATCGCGTTGAGGCCGTTGCGCGTCATGACGAACTCCTGCCCGATGGTTCGCTCGTGCGTCACCTCCGGCGTGCGCAGACGCCGCAGCGGCCACGCGTTGCCGGGCTGCCCGGCCGCGGGCAGGGTGAGCGACCAGGCCATGACGACGCCGACGATCGCCCATGCCACCCAGGCGACACGGGCCGGCGCAATCGCCGCGGCCAGCCTATGGCGCATAGACGGGAACGAGAACGAGCGCCAGGCCGCTGACGTCCATCGCCGCCACGAGGGCAATCAGGCATACCGGCCAGTACTGCTGAACCTTCGCCGGAACGAGGCGCGCCGTTCCCGCATAGATGAGCACGCAGGTCGGGACGATGACCGGGAAAAGGTACCTGCCCTGCGGAGCCGACTGAACGGTCCACAGCGTCACCGCGAGCACGGCCGCCACATGGCTCAGCAGGAACAGCCACGGCACCCAGAGCCGCTGCGCACGGCCTGACGTGTCGAGCAACGCGGCGGCCGCGCCAGCCACGCCGACGACCGTGATGGCCCGCGCGATCCACATCCACGCTTCCGGAGCGGGGAACCTCAGCCACCCCGCGACGAGCCACCAGTAGTCGATCATCCATCCGGCGGTCGCGAACGCATCGGCCGCCGTCGTCTCCTGCAGCGGGCGGCGCACCGTGACGGCATCGCGCCACGTGATGATGAACTGCTCGAACTGTGATTCGAACAGGATCCATGCGGCCAGCAACGTGACGACGGCGAGAGCGGCCGCGGACAGCGTCAGCAACACACTGCGCCGGCTCAGACGCCAGCGTTGCGTGGTGAAGAATGACTGGACGACGACGACGGCGGCGACGATGAGCAGCACGGCGCCGAGCCGCTTGGTCAATGCCGCGGCAATGCCGGTAAGCAGGAGCAGGATGAGCGGGAAGGCGCGCCGATCGGCCGAGAGAATCCGCGCCGTCTGCCACCACAGCAACGCGCCCAGGACGTTGAGCAGCGCGTCGGCGTTGACGGTGATGGCGGCGAGCGCAAATTGCGGGTTCAGCGCGGCCAGCGCGGTGGCGGCGAGCGCGGCCTCGGCGCCCAGGAGGTGTCGCGCACCGGCCCATCCGAGGAGGAGCGTCAGCGCGCTCAGCACGATGCCCAACCCGCGCAGATGGCGGTACGCGCTATCGAGGGTCGCCGGCCGGGTGACCGTCAGCGTGGCGGCGGCGATGCCGTAGTAGAGGGGATGTTCGAGCGTGCCGGACCCGAGCCCCTCGACACCGTCGAACCAGGGAACCGGGTACTTCTTCTCGCGGCCGTACAGCTCCCACCAGCGGTGGCGGTCCATGGCCTCGAGCACCTGCGTCTCGATGGTGCGGCGATGCACCTCGGGCGGCTGGGTGAGGACGTACGACAGCACGAAGTGTGTCGGTTCGTCCGGTCCCTGCCACGGGGGCACGACGCGCTCGGCGATGACCGCGCGCGAGACGAACAACAGCAGCAGCGCGCCGAGGACGATGCGCTCGCCACGCGGCGTCACTGGCACTGACACCACTCGATCGTGCGGCGCAGCCCTTCACGCAGCGGCGTCGGCTCGAACGCGCCGATCCGCTCGCGCAGGCGCGTGATGTCGAACACCTTGTGCATCTGCCCGTCCGGCTTCGTGGTGTCCCAGGCGATGGTGCCCTCGTAGCCGCACAGCTCGGCGATCGTGTCCACGAGGTCGCGAATGGTCGTCGGGGCGCCAGACGAGATGTTCATGATCTCGCTGCTGGAGTAGACAGGTCCCTCGCGCAGCAGGATGTCGCACACGTCGTCGATGTAGACGAAGTCGCGAACCGGCGAGCCACTCCCCCACGCGGTGATCACGGGATCGCCGCGCCGCTTCGCGTCGAGAACCCTGCGGATGAGTGCTGGAATCACATGCCCTGAGCCATCCTCGAAGTGGTCGTGCGGGCCATACATGTTGCCCGGGACGAACACGATGGCGTCGAACGCGTACTGCGCCCGGTAGGCTGCAGACATGACGATATCCATTCGCTTCGCCAGCGCATATGGCGCACTTTCAGCCTGCGGATAGCCATTCCAGAGGTCGCTCTCCGTCAGCGGGCTGGGCGCCGAGGCCGGATAGGTGCAGCCGCCGACGAGGGTGACGTATTTCCGGACGCCCGCCTGGTGGGCCTCATGCAACACGCACGTGTTCATCAGCAGATTCCGGTAGCAGAAGTCGGCCGGATACGTCTTGTTCGGGACGTTGCCGCCGACGAGCGCGGCAAGGTGGATGACCACCTCCGGCTTGACAGCGGCGAACATGTCGCGGACCCGCTGCTGCTCGAGCAGGTCATATTCCGCGCGGCTCGGCGCGTACACGGTGCATCCGGCCGCGCGCAGTTTCGGCACCAGGTTCCGTCCGACGAAACCGGTTGACCCAGTGACGAGAACGAGCTGCCCGCTCCATGGCGACCGCGACGAGCACTCGGGGTGCGACATGGCCATGGCGCTACTTCAGCCCGAGGAGTGTGCGAAGCGTCGAGTGATGTCTGATCATCCGAGCGAGCGGCCACGTCAAGCCGCTGTCGACGAGCGCCTTCACCCCCGCCCGCACGGCGCACGTGACGACACCCCGCTGGTACCGTTTCATCCGGGCCAGCACGTTCTGCAACTCATCGGCGGTCAGGCGGTAGTCCATGACTTCGAACAGCGTCCGTTCGTGCCGCTGCCGCTCGTGGGCATTCTCCGGCCGGAAGTGAAGAGCGACCTCGTAGGCCAGCGCCCAGAACAGGAATCGGTCGATACTAGCCCGCCAGCGGTCCACGAGCGCGGCGTGAGCCGGCCAGCGTGCCAGGTGTGCGTCGCAGTAGCCGCCAACGTTCTGCTCGAAGTCGCTGACCATGTCATGAATGGGGCGTGCGCTGTGAGAGATGGCATTCTGACGCCAGCTCCACAGCTGCTCGCCGATGTGTCCGATGTCCCACCGCTCGGCGACCTCGAACCACACCGGGAAATCACCGAAGTGAATCGGCGCATCGGCAGCAAAGCGCACAGCCCCGAGGGCGTCCCGTCGCACCATCAACCCTGGCGTGCCGACAGACGACCGCCCCGATCGAATAGTCTGGCCGATGTAGTCCAGTCCGGGCGTGACGACAGGACCTGCTGATCGACGGATGCCGAGCTGGGCATCGTTGTCGTCGATCAGGTTCCAGTCCGAGCAGACGATACCCACACTCGAATGGGCGCGCATGAACTGTACGTATGCGTCGATGACGCCCGGGTGATGACGGTCGTGGTCGTGAAACAGGCACAGGAACTCGCCCCGTGCGGAATCGAGGCAGAAGTTGTGGTTGGCGTAGAGACCGATGTTGCGCGGCTGCCGCACATAGCGCACGCGGCGATCCGCCTGCGCGAACTCGCGGCAGACCTGTTCCGTCTCGTCGTCGGAACAGTTGTCGCTCACGACGATCTCGAGCGGTGCATATTCCTGGGTGAGTATCCGCGCGAGTGTGTGCCTGAGGCTGGCGGCCCGGTTGCGGGTCGGAATGCCGATCGAAACCAGGGGGTTAGACACGACCGTGCGGGAGCGGTCCGGCACCGGCCGTCACCGGCCGGAGGCTCGAGAGCGCACAGGCCAGAGCTGTCGCAATCAGAATGGCAAACGCAAACGCGCGCGTCCGATACAGCGTGCCGACCTGCGTGATGACAACGGCGAAAATGGCGCTGTAGGTGATGCAGAAACCGGCTATCGCCCAGACGATCGGGCGCGCAAGGAGGCGACGGCCGAAGAGCAGTGCCAGCGCGAAGCACATGTACGCCGCACTCATCTCAATTGGCACGAACAGGCTGGCAAGCCGGCCGACCGTGGTGCGCTCAGTCCCCCACCGCTGCGGCAACGGCTCCAGTGTCGCGACGGCTACTGCCCTGGGTAAGTAGCGAACGAAATCCATCGCCGAACGCAGCTGGACATCGTAGTCGTAGCCACTTGTGGACGACGCCTCGGTGCCGGCGTACACAAAACCCTGCCGCAGGGCACAGACCGTATAGAGGACGCTGTCCACTCTGCTCGTCGGCGGCTCACAGGCGCGGCTGATGAAGCCGTACACTTCGACCTGCTCGGGACGCGCAGGCGCCACCGATGGAACCCACTGGCCGAGCGCGGCGCAGCCGAGCATGGCTCCGACGACGCTTACGAGGCGACCACGGCGGCACTGCCGCGACAGCGACGCGGCAACGGCGAACACGACAGCGGCCGCCGCCACGAGCATCACCGCGTAAGGCCGGGACAACCAGAGGATCCCCAGGCCGGCGCCTGCTGCCCCCACGAGCCACGTCACGCGATGACGGATCGTAAACCCCGCCGCGGCCAACGCGTACAGAGTGACCGCGAGGCCCAATCCCGCGTTCAAGTCCTTGTGCGGCTGTCCCCAAATCATCACGAATGATGGAAACAGGAAGAATGGAAGAATGCTCGCGAGCGCAACGCCAGCCGAAGCCGATGCGATGGCAAGCACGCGGCGAATCGCCACCACCGTGATGCCAAACTGCACGCCGCTGAGCGGCAGGAGAATCCAGGGTTCCGGCGTGATGAGGTAAAACAGACTCGACACCGCGACGATGTAGTCGTTGGTGCGGTCCTTGAAGAACCACCACGCGCCGAAGCCGTCCATCTGGATGGTCTCGGCGAGCGCCACGGCGGTGATGTAGTAACCGGGACCGTCGGTGTTGGCCACCAGGCCGTGCCCGGCGTGCGCAAACGGCAGTACGTACGGCAGGATGACGAGCTGCAAGGCCAGACCACCCGTAACGACCCACGCCGCGGCAAAGAGGAAGAGATGCCGATCCTGGACCGACTCCGCCCTGGCGATGAAAACGGCGGTCTTCCTGCGGGGTCGCTCGATCACGCGTTCGGCCCGTTGTCCGCGCCGGCGTGCTGCCGCCACTGCTCGAACATCAGCACCGTCCAGAGCTGCTGGTGCAGATCGCGGTGTCCCGAGAGGTGCTGGGCCCAGGCAGCCCGGACCCGCGCGGCGTCGAAAAAGCCGCCACTCCGCAGCCGTGATGGATCGAGCAGCTGCTCGGCCCAGTCGCGCAACGGCCCGCGCAGCCACGACCCCACTGGAATCCCGAACCCCCTTTTCGGCCGCGTCACGAGTGCCGGCGGGACATAGCGATCGAGCAGCGTGCGCGTCACGCGCTTGCCCAGGCCGCCGGCGATCTTCATCCGCAGCGGCATGCGCCAGGCCAGCTCGGCGACTCGATGGTCGAGGAATGGAATCCGCGTCTCGAGACTCACGGCCATCGCTGCGCGGTCCACCTTGTGCAGAATCACATCGGGAAGGTAGGACATCGTGTCGCGCATCATCATGCGATGTTCCGGCTCTGGCACTGCCAGCGTGCCCATTGTCAGGTCGGCCGGCACCGGCAGCGGGCGCGCGCCGCAGACGATTCCATCCTCGCTTCCCCAGTCCGCCAGCAGCAACGCGTACAGGTGATCCACGCTGGTGGCACGCACCAGGGTCGTGCCCAGGTGATGTGCGCGGTCGCCCAGCCGGGGCAGCATGGGGACGGCCACCGCGACCCGTTCCCAGCCCGACGTTGGCATCCGCTGCAGCGTCGTGCCAACACGGCGCCGCAGCGGCCGCGGAATACGCCGTACGCCGTCCCAGACGCGGCGCGTCCACACGTATCGACGGTAACCGCCGAACAATTCGTCGCCGCCGTCACCCGACAGCGCCACTGTCACAGACCGTCTGGCGATCATCGAGACGAGGTAGGTGGGAATCTGCGACGAGTCGGCAAACGGCTCTGAATAAATCGCGGGCAGACGCGGAATGACATCGCGCGCCTGATCGACCGACACATACAGCTCCGCGTGGTCAGTGCCGAGGTGCCGCGCAATCGCCTTCGCGTACGGCGCCTCGTCGAACTGCGCATCGGCAAACCCTATGCTGAGCGTCCTCACCCGGCGCGTCGATTGCGCCTGCATCAGCGCGACGATGAGCGAGGAGTCGATGCCGCCGGACAGGAACGCCCCAAGCGGAACGTCGGCCACGGACTGCAGCCGCACCGCTTCGGACAAGACATGTTCGAGCCGATCGGCCGCGTCTCGCTCGTCGCGCAGGGGATTGGCGATTCCCTGGCGAACCACGTCGAGGAACGACCAGTAACGCTCCGTGGAGATCCCGCGCGCCCGAGCGGGCGCATGCAGCGCACCGGCCGGCGGATGGGCTGCCGCCTCACCCGAGACGCGCATTACGCAGCCGGGTTCGAGCTTGTAGATGTGGCGATAGATCGAGTACGGAGCCGGCACACAGCTGTGCCGGGTGTACAGCGCGAGCACGTCCCGATCGATTGGGTTCGCGAACTCTGGATATTGCCTGAACGCGACCAGCTCGGACGCGAACACGAACGCGCCGCCCACCCATCCGTAATAGAGCGGCTTTTCCCCGAACCGATCTCGGGCGAGCCATAAGCGACGATCACGCCGATCCCAGAGCCCGAACGCGAACATGCCGACCAATCGTTCGAGCGCCGCCTCGACACCCCATGCGTTGACGCAGGCCAGCAGCGTTTCGGTGTCCGAGTGGCCGCGCCATGCGGTGCAGTCGGCCGCAGCCGTGTGCTTCCCCTGGCGGGCCAGTGTCGACCGAAGTTCCAGGTGGTTGTAGATCTCGCCGTTGAATACCAGCACGTAGCGGCCGCATGGGGAGTGCATGGGCTGGCATCCCGCATCGGACAGGTCGAGAATCGCGAGACGCCGGAAGCCGATGGCGACGCCCGCATCCTCGTCAGTCCACGTGCGGCCGTCGTCGGGTCCGCGATGCTGCAACGAGTCGCACATGCGGCCGATCACGCCCGCGGGAGGGAGCCGATCGGTGAGGATACCGGCCAGACCACACATCGCTAGGCACCCGCGATTGGAGTCACTCGCGCGTGGTGCGCGCGCCGCGCGCCGGCAAATGGCTGTGGTACACTTTTGCGGATTCCCGTCATGAAAACCGTCATTCTGATGCTCGCGTACAACACCGAGCAGACGATTGCGAAGACCTTCGCGGCGATTCCGGACGCCCTGAAGCCGAACGTCATCGTTGGAGACAATTGCAGCGCGGACAATACCTATGAGGTTGCGCGCTCACTCGGCCTGCGAGTGATCAGGCATGAGCGCAATCTGAACTATGGCGGCAACCTCAAGCGGCTCTACAAGACCTTCCTCGAGGAAGACGGCGACATCGTCGTGGAACTCCACGCCGATTACCAGTACGACCCGAGCCTGATCGACCTGATGGTCGAGTACATCGCGCGAGGCCACTACGACGTGATCCAGGCCAACCGGATCCGGAGCCGCGCAGAAGCGCTGTCGCATGGGATGCCACTGTATCGATACCTGGGCAACCGCGCGCTCACGTTTTTCGAGAACGTGTGGTTTGGGACCGTGTTCGGCGAATGGCACAGCGGTTTACGGGCATACCGTCGCGACGTGATCAAGGCGCTTCCGCTGGACTCGTTCAGCGACACCCACTCGTTTGCCAGCGACATCATGATGTGCTGTGTCGCACGCGGCTTCCGCGTCGCGGAAGTCCCCTGTCCGGTGCGGTACGAATCGGAGAGTTCGTCGGTGAGTGTCGCCGGGCTGTTTGCGTACGCGTTCAGAACGTTCTTCTCGGCGCTGAAGTATCCGCCCTGGCAGCACCGGAGGCCCGTCGACAGCCGCGAACCCGACGCACCCGTCGGACACGTCAAGTGCGTCCTCTCGGAGAAACCCCGAGCATAGCGCCGCGTCCCTTCTCGATGGTCTCCAACTCGGAGGCCCCGCTCAGCCTCAGCGCGATCCCGGAAGCCGCCACGATCAGCAGCGCCGCTTCGACTCCCCAGCGGTGCCGGCCTTCGACATAAAACACACTCTGCAGCAGACCGACGCTCGCGAACAGCGCGAGGCACAACGTGACCGCACCACCGTGCCCTGCCCGTACGAGTTCCCGGCCGCCGACGGTTGTCGCCGCGAGGAGCAGAACGTAGAACGCGAGATAGGAAGTGCGGAACCATGACGGATACCACGCGCCCGTCTGCTCGGCCCAGAACAGGAAGATCCAGAGCTTGCGAAGGTAATTCACTACCGCAGTCGCAGGATGAGCCCTGATGTACTCCACGGCCGCCTGCCGGTACACCCGCTGCTGTTCCATTTCGGTGCGGCCCTCGATTGCGGCCATGAGGACCGGATCAATCCGAACGATGTCGCGGCCCGCGGCATCGAGCGCGCCGCCGGACGCTGCCGGGTTGTTGCCGATCCAGAGATTCTGCCCGTCCGTCGAGACGAACCCGGTGGGGCGCTGAAACACGACAGCGTTTCTGATCAGCCAGGGGGCGACAACGATCAGCGCCACACCACCGACGATCGCCATGCGCCGGCCCCACTCCGCGGCGGGTACACGCCACTGCCATGCCAGCCACAGGCCCGCAACGCCCAGGAATACACCGACCGTCGCTCGCGACAACATGCCCACGCCGAACAGCGCGCCGAGCACGACGAGACGCCGCACGGTTGGATCCGCGCGAATCTGATACGTGCCAACGAGCGTCGCGAGAAAGAAGATGGCGTCAAACCACAACGAGTGCCGGCGCAGGCTGAACACGAGCAGGGCCGGATGAAGCGTGACGGCTGCCGCGGCACACAACCCGCCGAGCCGTCCCCCGAGGGCGGACCCGAGCTGGAATGTCAGCCACGCGGCGGGTACCACCGCCGCGCTCTGCGCGACTTGCATTGCCAGCAGCGACGAATGACCTACCACGCCGTACACAGCGGCCGTGATCAGCGGATACAAGGGGTGGACCAGGCCGAGATAGGGAACGCCGTGGTAGGTGCCGAGGAAGCCGTTGCCGCTGAGCACGTTGAGCGCGACCTCCTCGTACTCCCACGGCGTCGCGAGCAGCGCGTAGGGGATGACGTGGGCGGCCGCCACGCGGGCCAGTACAGCCAGGCCGATGATGAGCAGCAGCAGCGGATCGACTCGCCGGACGGCCCCCACGATGGCTGTCGCGACTACCGGCATCTCTCCATCCAGGGTTGAGTGGTGAGGTAGGCGCGCAGTGCATCGGCCGCGGCACGATGGCCATCCGCATTCCAGTGCCCATCCACGTCGAAGTAGAGCGTCTCCCCCGACTCGGACCGGCGTCGCAACTCGGGGAGGAGATCGAGGTAGGCGATGCCCATCGCGTCCAGGTGGCGAGTCGCGGTTCGGATCGGCAGCTGCGGATCGGCTTGACCCTCATCCAATCCGTATTGCGCCCGCATCCTCTCCCAACGCGCCGCATCGACCTGCGCTCGCGAAGGGATGAGGAGTACCACAAGTCGCGCCTCCAAGCCGCCCGAGGACTCTCGGACCCGCTCCAGCAACGGCACGGTGGCCGCCCATGCCGCTTTCACACTCGCTGGCGGAGCCGAGAGGTAGAACTGCACTTCGACCGCGAATCCCTCGTCGGTGAGCCCGAACCGCGCCAAAGGGCGACGCATCGCGGCCATTCCCTTCAGCCCGTTGGTGATGGTTCCGTACAGCGCGGAATGGCGTCGCAGGACGGACTTGAACTGGTACAGGGGCGAGACCCGACCTGCGGGACCGACCGTCCGATCGACCAGGAAGCCGTCACGCACATCCGGATCAGGAGCGAGATTATCGTGAGGGTCGTTGAAAGGCAGCAGGCCGACGATCACGATGTCGGGCTGGATTCGGGGGCCGTCGCGCTCGAGCAATAGGGCCTGCTGGCGGGTGCCGTACCCGGGCACACCCGCGTTGATCACGCG
>VFYY01000085.1 GCA_016871375.1 Acidimicrobiia bacterium | reverse complement strand
TGGCCGGCGCGATGACCGTGCTGCTCAAGCCGTCGATCAACCCGAACATCGTGCAGACGATGGAGGGGCAGCCGGCGCTGGTGCACGCGGGCCCGTTCGGGAACATCGCGCACGCGGCGAACTCGATCGTCGCCGACCGCGTGGCGCTGAAGCTGGCGGACTACGTCGTCACCGAGGCGGGCTTTGCGAGCGACCTCGGCTTCCAGAAGTTCTGCGACATCGTCTGCCGCACGGCGAAGCTGACGCCGAGCGCCGCGGTGCTCGTCACGACGGTGCGGGCGACGAAGTCGCACGGCGGCGTCGCGTTCGAGAAGCTCGGCGCCGAGGACATGGACGCCATCCGCCGCGGGTCCGACAACCTGGCGGCGCACATCCAGATCGTCCGCTCCTACGGGCTGCCGTGCGTGGTCACGGTGAACCGGTTCCCGGCCGACAGCGCGCGCGAGGTCGCGCTGCTCGAGGAGATGGCGCTGGCGGCGGGAGCGGAGACGGTGGTGGCGCATGAAGGCTTCGAGCGCGGCGGGGAGGGGGCCGAGGACCTGGCGAAGGCCGTCGTCGCCGCGTGCGAGAAGCCGAACACGTTCCACCATCTCACGCCCGAGGGCACGCCCGTCGTCGAGCAGATCGAAGCGATCGCCACGAAGATTTACGGCGCCGGCGGGATCGACCTGCAGATGCAGGCGCTGAAGGACCTGGAGCGCATCGAGCGTCTCGGGTTCGGCACCGCGCCGGTCTGCATGGCCAAGACGCAGATGTCGCTCTCGCACGACCCGCATCTCCGGAACCGGCCCACGGGTTTCGTCCTGCCCGTGCGCAGCCTCGTGCCGAGCGCGGGCGCCGGGTTCGTCGTTGCGCTGTGCGGCGACATGCAGCGGATGCCCGGGTTCGGCAAGGCGCCGCACTATGTGAATATGGACATCGACGAGCAGGGGAACACGATCGGGCTGACGTGATAGGATTCGGGTTTCGCCCGAAGTGATATTTCAGGCATAGGAGTCAGTCAGCGTTTATGGCCCAGAGAAGTCTCGAAGACGTGCTCAAGGCAGCGAGCAGCCCGGTGGACATGCTGCGCAATTCCCAGATCGGCCCGTACGCGTTCCCGGTGGTGAAGCCCGAGTTCACCAACTGGCGGGACGAGCAGCGGGCGTGGCAGACGACGTGCGCGCTGATGGACCAGTCGCACCACATGACGGACCTGTATGTCGAGGGGCCCGACGCGGTGCGTCTGTTCTCGGACTTGGGGGTCAACAGCTTCAAGACGTTCAGGCCCGGGCAGGCGAAGCAGTTCCTCGCCGTCAACCACCAGGGCTACGTCATCGGCGACGCGATTCTCTTCTTCCTCTCCGAGAACCGCCTCAACCTCGTCGGCCGCCCGCCGGCGCACAACTGGGTGCAGTTCAACGCGGAGAAGGGCAAGTACGACATCACGATCGAGCGCGACGAGCGCACGTTCGCCAACGAGGGCAAGCGCAAGGTCTACCGGTTCGAGCTGCAGGGCCCCAACGCGGTGAAGCTGATGACGAAGCTGCTCGGCAGCGCGCCGCCGGAGATCGGCTTCTTCAAGCTCGGCGAGTTCCGCATCGCCAACCGCGACGTGCGCGCGCTGCGCCACGGGATGGTCGGACAGCCCGGATGGGAGCTCTTCGGTCCGCTCGAGCAGGGTGAGGACGTCCGCGGCGCCATCATCGAGGCCGGCAAGGAGTTCGGCCTGCGCCAGGTCGGATCGATGGCGTATCCGACCACGTGCCTGGAGTCGGGCTGGATCCCGTCGCCGCTGCCGGCCGTCTACACGAGCCCGGACCTGAAGGAGTACCGCCAGTGGCTCAGCGACAAGAGCTACGAGGCGATGGCGTCGCTCGGCGGCAGCTACGTCGGCCCGATCGAGGACTACTACCTGACGCCGTCAGACCTCGGTTACGGCCACATGGTGAAGTTCGACCACGACTTCGTGGGACGCGCGGCGCTCGAGAAGATTGCCAGCAACCCGCGCCGCAAGAAGGTCACGCTGGTGTGGAACGGCGACGACACCGCGAAGGTTCTGGCGTCGATGTTCCGCGAGGGGCAGAACGCGAAGCACATTCAGCTCCCGCTCGCCAACTATGCGACGCTGCCGTTCGACAAGGTCACCAGCCGCGGCCAGTGGGCCGGCTTCTCGACCTACACGGGCTACACCTACAACTACAAGACGGTCGTCTCGCTCGGCTCGATCGACGTCGCGCACGCCGAGCCGGGGACCGAACTGACGATCACCTGGGGCGAGGAAGGCGGCGGGACGAGCAAGCCCACCGTCGAGCGCCACGTGCAGGCGGAGATTCGCGCCACCGTGCAGCCGGCGCCGTTCTCCGAGGCCGCACGCACCCAGTACCGCCCGGCCGTGAAGGTCTAGCGCGGTTTCGACTTCTTCTACGACGTTTCAGAAACCGCTCTAGAAAAACTTCTTCGACGCGATCGCTGCGCCCTGAGCCAGCGATCGCATCTTCGCCCAGACCACGTCGGGGTCCACGCCACCGGACCCCACGTGGATGCTGAACCCGCAGTCCACGCCGCCCATGACGTTGTCTCTCCCGACGAGGTTCGCGTAGCGGCCGATGCGCTGCGCGACGAGCTCGGGATGCTCGATGTAGTTGGACTGGCATTCGATGACGCCCGGGATGAGCACCTTGCCCTCCGGCACCTTGACGCTCTCGAACATCGCCCACTCGTGGGCGTGGCGCGGGTTGGCGGCCTCGAACTGGATGGCGTGCGGCTTGGCCTTCCACACGACGTCCACGATCTCCTGGAAGGGGATGTCGAGATGATGCGGGCCGGGATAGTTGCCCCAGCACAGGTGCATGCGCACCTTGTCGGCGGGGATGTTCACCAGCGCGCGGTTCATCGCCTCGATGTTCAGCTCCATCATCGCGCGGAAGCCCTTCACGTCGAGGTCCTTGAACTGCGTGTGGCGTCCCATGGCGAGGTCCGGGCAGTCGATCTGCAGCATGGCGCCTGAGGCGGCGACGGCCTCGTACTCGTGCCGCATCGCGTCGGCGATGGCGAAGACGTATTGCTCGTGGCTGCCGTAGTAGTCGTCGCGGAAGAAGAACGCGGTGACGCCCGGCGAGGCCGCGGTCATGAAGGCGCGGGTGCCGCCGGCCGCCTTGACGGCATCCATCAGGCGCTGCGCGTCGCGCCGCGGCGCCTCCATGTCCTTGACCGTGATCGGCGCGTTGCAGGCCGGCGTCTTGCGGTGCTTGCGGCCGGGGTCGGCAAACACGCGCGCCTTGGTCTGCGGAAAGTCCTCGATGTCGGCAAACACGAACGTGTTGCCGGTGCCGCCGAACCCGTTCAGCCGATCCTTCACGTAGGTCGCGTAGCTCGGCTTCGGCATCTCGCCGTCGTTGACGACGTCCACGCCGGCCGACAGTTGCCTGGCGACCATGTCCGTGACCGCCTGGTGAATGCGCTCGTCCACCGCGGCCTTGTCAATCGGGATGCCGTCCTCGCGCGCCCACATAATCTCCATGAGGTCCTGCGGCCGCGGCAGGCTGCCAACGTGCGTGGTCAGGAATCGTCCGGGTGTCGCCATCGGCTCCTCGGGAATTAGTACAATCCAGCGTCTTCGCGAGCGATTCTACGTGATATTCCACGTCAATCATCGAACCGCCGCCGATGTGACCAGTTATGTCATGGGCACATTACCGGGCGTCATAGATCATGTCGGCCTCGATCCGCAGGCGGCGGCGGGGCTGCACGTCGATCTCGACTGGCTGCCGTACCGGTCGAACTTCCGGGATCCCGTGATCGCCCGCCGCGCGATCGATGCGCAGGGCCATCCGCTCGCGCACGGGGAAATCGCCATCGACCTCGCGCAGGTGGACCAGGCGCGGTTCGAGGCGCAGGTCACCGAGGCGCTGCGCTCGCTGCGAGCCGGGTCCACAAACCAGGACCCGGCCTACGTACGTCTGGATCAAGAATTCAAACCGCTGCGCGAGAGCGTCATCTGGCAGTTCAACCGGCTGTTCTGGCAGCGGTTGAACGAGTGGCAGTCGGCGTCGGGCCGCGGGTCCGAGGCCGTGCCCGGCGAGACCTCCGACGCCAACAACCCGCAGTCGATCGAGGACAACGTGGCGGACTTCTGGACGCTGCTGCGCGACCTCGACGCGCGCGGGCAGTTGCCGGCCGAGATCTTCGCGCTGGAGATCGGGGTCGGCACCGGCGAGCGGGCGGCCGCGTGGCTGGACCGCTTCAAGGAGCTCGACGAGCAGTGCGGCGGCCTCTACTACAGCCGCCTGCGCTTCCTGCTCGGCGACTACTCGCCGGCGACGCTCGAGGCGGCGCTCGCCGCCGTCCACCGCCACGCGCCGATTGTCGCCGTGCTGTCGCTCGACGCGCTCAACCCGTTCAAGACGCTGTCGTTCCTGCGCTTCAAGATCCTCTATATCCACCTGACGAACGTCTACGACAACCTGCCGTTCGACGAGATGGTGCGGCGCGGCGAGGGGCTGTACCTCGTCGAGGTCCGCCCGTACCTCGATGCCGCCGCCGTGCAGCGGCTCACGACCGAGCACGCCCGGGACGCGGAGCAGTTGACCGACACGATGAAGCGGCTGCTCGAGGGCGGGCCGGAAGCCGTGCACCAGGACCGCGCCAAAGGCGTAGCGTTCTGGCGCTGTCTCTGGCATGCGCTGCGGCTGGAGGAGCGGCTGCGCGCGGTGGACCCGGCCGAGAGCGACCACCTGCCGTCAGGCTTGAGCCGCTCGTACCTCGAAGATCTGCTGGCCGGCGCGCCCGCGGACGCGCGCTTCCAGCTCTCGCGCGGCGCCGCCGAGAGCTTCGCCAACACGGTTCCGCTGCTGCATCCGCGCGGCTTCCTGCAGGTGCAGGACGTGTTCGTCACCGCCATGGACGCCTACCGCCAGGAGTTCAGCGGCCCCGGCAAGGTGGACGGCTCGATCGTCTCGTCCGTCAACGGCGCGCTGCTGCGGGCCGTGGCCTCGCGCGCGGGCTTCGACGTCCACTTCGCGCCATTCCGCTACCGGGCGGGGTCACGGACGAGCGTTCTGTATACAACGCCTCGGGATTGAGAATCACAAATCACAAATCACAAATCGCAAATTGACATGACTCTTCCGATACTTCCGACCACCGTCATCGGCAGCTACTCGATGCCGTCGTGGCTCGAGCACGCGAAGAACGACTTCCTGCAGCGCCGCGTCAGCCGCCACGACCTCGACGAGATGTACGACAGCGCGCGCAAGGCGGCCATCAAGGACCAGGAAACCGCCGGCATCGACATCGTCACCGACGGCGAGCTGCAGCGCGACAACATGATCGACTACTTCGCCGAGCGCATTCCCGGCGTGCAGATCGACCACAGCTCGAAGCGGTTCTACTACGACTACTACGAGAGCACCGTGCGCTCGAAGCTGGCGAGTGGCTCGCTCGGGCTGGCCGGCGAGGTCAAGTTCCTGCGCCGCTATACGGACCATCCGATCAAGGTCGCGATCTCCGGGCCCCACACGCTCGTGAAGCGGATCCAGAACCTGCATTACCCGTCGGAAGAGGCGTTCGCGCTCGATCTCGCGCGCGTGATGAACCTCGAGCTGAAGGAGCTGGCGCGCCTCGGCGCCACGTACCTGCAGATCGACGAGCCCTACTACTCCGGGTTTCCCGAGGACCTGCCGTGGGCCATCCGCGCCGTCAACACGATGGTCGAGGGCGTGGACGCGAAGCTGGTGCTGCACGTCTGCTACGGCAACCGCTACGGCAAGCCGTCGTGGGAGGGGACCTACCGGTATCTTTTCCCGACGATCCTCGACGCGAAGGTGCACCTGATCTCGCTCGAGTTCGCGCGCCGCGGCGACGAGGATCTGCAGCTGTTCAACGAGTTCAAGGTGCCCTTTGCCGTCGGCCTCGGCGTCGTGGACGTGAAAACCACCGAGGTCGAGTCCGCCACGCTGGTCGCGGACCGCATCCGCCGCGCCCTGAAGGTGCTGCCCGCCGACCGCCTGGTGATCACACCGGACTGTGGCTGCGTCCACCTGCCGCGTGACGTCGCTTTCGAAAAGTTGTGCGCGATGGTGGAGGGGACGCGTCAGGTACGCAAGGAATTGGGCTGATCCCGCGATTCGGCGGGTCCGGGACGATAGCGACCGGAACCCGCCCTACTCTGACGAGGAAGTCAGACACATGTCAGGAAGACTTAAGTTGTCGGACTTCCGGCCCTCCCGTAAGTTTGTCCTCCCATGAAGACTGCAATCGCAACGCTCCTGGCACTGGTGTGCGCGTCCGCCGCGTTCGCTCAGACTGCGACCGTCACCGGCCGCGTCACGGACCCGGATCGCGCCGTCGTCATGGGCGCCGAGGTCACGCTCGTGGAGGTCTCGTCCGGCGTCCAGGACATGACGAAGACGACGGGCGACGGCCAGTACCGCTTCGACGTGCGGCCCGGCCGTTACCTGCTGATGGTGATGGCGCCGGGCTTCGGCATGTTCTCCGAGGAGATCGAGGTCACGGCCACCGGCCGCGTCGTGGACGCGGGCCTCCGCGTCGCGGGCCTGACCGAGGAAGTCACGGTCGTCGGCATCGCGACGAACCCGTCGATCGGGCGCACGAGGCTGCCGCTGCGCGATCAGCCCATCACGCTGAACGTCGTGACCGCCGAGCAGATCAAGTCGCAGGGCATCAACGACCTCGTCACGGCGCTGCAGTTCGTCAACAACGTCAACGCCTACCAGCAGTACGGCGTCTACGAGCACTACCAGTTCCGCGGCTTCTCCGACGTCGTCCAGATGGTCGACGGCATCCGGAACGAGGGCAACCGCGTGCGGTCGCAGCTCTCCAACGTCGAGCGCGTCGAGGTCCTGAAGGGACCGGCATCCGTGCTCTACGGCAGCGACTCGCTGGGCGCGACGATGAACATCGTGCTGAAGCAGCCGTCGGCCCAGCCGTCGTACGACTTTTCGACGAGTGCGGGGAGCTGGAACACGTATCGCGGCAGCTTCGGCGCCACCGGCCGCCTGGGCATGGATCGCCTGCTGTATCGCGTGGACGCCGGCGTCGAGTCCGCCGACAACTTCCGCCACGACCCGTGGAAGCGCGCCAACGTGACGCCCTCGCTGCAGATGCGCCTCGGCCGTGCCGATCGCCTCGACGTGCGCTACAGCCTGCACCGGAACGACGTGAGCGGCGACAGCGGCCTCCCGCTCGTCACCCGTCCTGACGGCTCCACGTTCATTGCCGACGTGCCGCGCGACCGCCGCTTCAACACGCCTGGCGACTTCGCGCTCTCGCACGACCACAACATCCGCGCCTCCTACGGCCACACGTTCAGCAACGGCATGGGCATCCGCAACATCAGCGCCTACCGGCTGTTCGACGACGAGTACTGGGTGGCGGAGACGCTGCGCGTCACGTATCCGCGCACGGTGAACCGCGAGTTCCTCTACTTCAAGCACAAGCGGCGTCCGTTCGTGAACCAGGTGGAGTTCTCCGGCCCGGTGCGCCTTGGCGTCAACCACGACCTGCTGCTCGGATGGGATCACCAGACGTACAACAGCCGCACCACCCGCGCGACCGGAGCCTCGCTGCCGACGACGGCCATCGACCTGTACAGCCCGGTCGAAACGCACCAGGACTCCCGGTTCAACTTCGCCGAGACGCGCTACGACTACTTCGCCAATTACACGAACGGGTTCTACATCCAGGATCACATCACCGTGCTGCCGCAGGTGAAAGCGGTGCTGGGCGCGCGGTTCGACGACCTGCGGCGCTACACGCACAACAACCCGGTCGCCAATGGCGTGGAGACGGAGGTCGCGGCGGTCCGGCGCAACTCCCAGAAACCGACCTCGCGCGCAGGCCTGGTGTACCAGCCCACGCAGGCAGTGGACCTGTACGCGCAGTACGTGACCGGGTTCAAGCCGAACTTCAACCTGCAGCCCGACGGCTCCACGCTCGAGCCGGAATTCGGCAGGAGCGTCGAGGTCGGGCAGCGCTTCCGCCTGCTGCAGAGCCGCATCCAGCTCAACACGGCGGTGTTCAACATCACCAAGCGCAACGTGACCTTCAGCCGTCCCGGCGGGGTCTTCGAGCAGGTCGGCAAGGTGCGGTCGCGCGGCTTCGAGGCGGACCTCGACGCGACGGTGACGCCGCAGCTCCACGTGAACGTCGGCTACGGTTACACGGACGCCGTCTTCGTGGACTACCGCACGACGCTGACGACGGACCTGTCGGGCAACAAGGCGCCGCGCACGCCGCCGCACACGGTGAGCGTGAACGGCCGGTACATGTGGAACGACTTCACCTTCATGGCGGGCACGCAGTTCCGGGACACCCAGTTCCTGAACGACCAGAACACGCTCACGCTGGACGCCTTCTCGCTCCTGAATCTGGCGGCCAGCTACAATCACGGGTCGTTCCAGTACAACCTCAGCGTGCAGAACGTGACCGACGCGTTCTACTACGCGTCGATTCGCGGCAACGCGCAGTTCTATCCGGGCGAGCCGCGCCGCGTGACCGCGACGGTGAACTGGAACTTCCGGTAGGCTTACGGGCGACGCGACGGGTCGCCCCTACCGCGACATGAGACGCATCCTTTCGTTCTGGATCTTCGACTGGCGCAAGCTGCTGGCCTATTCGCACCGCTGGCTGGGCATTGCGCTCGGCCTGCTCTTTGTCGCCTGGTTCATCTCCGGCGTGGTGATGATGTACGCCCGCATGCCGGGGATGGCCAACGAAGAGCGCCTGGCGCGCGCGGATGTGCTCGATCTCTCGACCGTGACGCTCTCGCCCGCGGAAGCGGCGGAGAAGGCGTTCGTCGAGAACCCGGGGCGCGTGCAGGTCGCCATGCTCCAGGGACGGCCGGTCTACAAGTTCGGCGGCCGCGATCAGGCCATCGTCTTCGCCGACACCGGCGAGTTCTTCGAGGGCGTCAACCAGCAGCAGGCGCTCGAAGCGGCGCGCCGCTACGCCCCCGGCTACACGGGCGAGATCCGGTTCGAGGAATACGTCGCGGAGCCGTACCCGGACCAGTGGGCGCTGGGCGTGCGCAACCAGATGCCGCTCTACCGCTTCGCGCTCGACGACGAGGAAGCGACGCGCATCTACGTCTCCGAAGCCACCGGCGACGTGCCCCTGCGCACCACGCGGACGGAGCGGTTCTGGGGATACCTCGGTCCCGTCTTCCACTGGGTCTACTTCACGCCGCTGCGCCGTAACCAGCCGCTGTGGTACGACTTCATCGTCTGGTCCTCGCTCATCGGCTCCGTGATGTGCATCACCGGGATCGTCTGGGGCCTCTGGCGCTACTCGCCGCGGAAGGTCTTCCGCCTGAAGCGCGTGCCGTCGGTCTCGCCGTACGCGGGGTGGATGAAGTGGCACCACGTCTCGGGGCTGATCTTCGGCGTCATCTCGCTCACCTGGGCGTACAGCGGCCTGCTGTCGATGGGGCCGTTCAACTGGTTCCGCAGCCCGCAGCCGGGCCGGGCCGAGCGTGAAGCGTCCACGGGCGGACCGCTGAAGGTCGATCTCCTGACGCTCGACAGCATGCGCGCGGCCGTCGCCGCGATCGGTCCGTCGTTTGCCGTGAAGGAACTCGAGACGATGCAGTTCCGCGGCGAGCCGCACTGGGTCGCCTACGACGCGCCGTCGGAGGCCGAGGCCGTGCGGTACATGCAGGACGGGCTGCTGCCGCGCGCGCCGCGCCCGCGGCTGGCGCACCGCTACGTGTCCGCCGTGAATCCGGCCGAGGGCGCCAAGACGACGTTCGGGCCGGAGAAGATGCCCGAGATCGCGCGCGCCGCGATGCCTGGCGTGCCGATCCAGGACGAGGTCTGGCTCACCGAGTACGACGGCTATTACTACGACCTGCGCAGCTCACGGCCGCTGCCGGTGCTGCGCGTCCGCTACCAGGACGAGAACGAGACGTGGCTGTATCTCGACCCCGAGCGCGGCGGCGTCGTGCAGCGCTCGACCGAGGTGAGCCGGCTGCGGCGCTGGCTCTATCAGGGCCTCCACAGCCTGGATTTCCCGTTCCTCTACTTCAAGCGCCCGCTCTGGGACGTCGTCGTCATCGTGCTGAGCATCGGCGGCACCGTCCTCAGCTTCACGACGCTGCTCCCGGCGTATCGCCGCCTGAAACGCCACACGGTCGCGATCCTGTCGTGGCGGCCGGCGCGGCCGAGGACTCGTGTCACGCTGCCCCGCGAGGTCACGGAGGTTGCGGAGGTAACGGATTTCACACGGAGACGCGGAGGAACGGAGGACGCACGGAGCGGAAGCGTCACGCCGGTGCCGCGCTTCGCGCGGCATGGGTCGAGCGACGGACCGCTTACAAGCCTCTCGGATCGGTGAACGGCTTGTAAAGCGGTCCGTCGGTCGACCCATGAGCCGGCCGGAGGCCGGCGGAACCGGCGTGACGCCTCCGTGCCTCCGTGCCTCCGTGTTAACCCGTTGCCTCCGTCCCCTCCGTGACCTCGGGTAGCATAGACCCCCATGCGCATCCTGCTCGCGGCCACGATCCTCACTGTCACGGCAACGGTGCTCGGCGCGCAAGGAGGCGGCGTGGCGTCCTTCTACGATCTCGAGACGAACACGCTTGACGGCAAGCCGGCCGATCTGTCGCGGTATCGCGGCACGGTGAGCCTGGTCGTCAACGTGGCCAGCTACTGCGGCTACACCCCGCAGTACTCCGGCCTCGAGAAGCTGCACCGCGAGCTGAAGGGGCGCGGCTTCAACGTGCTCGGCTTCCCGAGCAACGACTTCGGCGAGCAGGAGCCGGGCAGCGCGCAGGAGATCGCCGACTTCTGCCGGCGCACCTACGACGTCACGTTCCCGATGTTCGAGAAGGTCGTGACGATGAAGGGGCGCGGCCAGTCGCCCGTCTATACGTTCCTCGGCCAGTCCGGGAACCTCCCGGCCTGGAACTTCAGCAAGTACGTCGTCGACAAGCAGGGCAGGGTCGTCGCGTTCTTCCCGAGCGACGTGACGCCCGAGGATCGCCGGCTGCGCGCGGCGATCACCCTCGCGCTTCAGTAGGCGTTACTTCTGCACCTCTGAGGTCACGCACTTCCCGCCCTCGCAGCGGTTGTTCTCCTCGCACACGAACTCGAGGATCTTCCACGTCGGGTGCCGCTTCATGCCGAACTGCTGGCTGAACGGCCTGGTGAAGACCTTCGGGTCGTCGAGCGTGATGGTGTAGGCGACCGTGGACGCGTCGGTGAAGCGCAGGCGCTCGACCGTGTGCAGCGCGTCGCTGTGCCAGCGGTCGTGGCCGCCCTCGGGACCCGCCGAGGCGTCGAGCATCCATTCCTTCAGGCCGACCGTGTCGATGACGAACGTATCGCCCTCCCACCAGCCGATCGAGTCGCCCATCCACGTCGGCTCCACGTCCGGATCGTGCGCGCGGTTGGGCGCGCCGATCGGGATCACGCGGAAGAAGTGCATGTACTCGTAGAGGATCACCATCATGGTGGGCGTGTGGATCCACTGCTGCGCGTACGGCGAGAGGATCTGCCGCGTCAGCCCGTTCGGCAGGCAGAACGCCGTCGGGTCGTCGAGGCGCGGATCGCCGGTCGGCTTCCTGCGCAGGTACGCCACCTCGGCGCCGGGCCGCAGCGGCGGGAAGAGCTTCGCGTCGTACATCGTCACGCGCGGCGTGTCGGTGTCGCCGGGGCCGACGACGTGCGTGAAGCCGGGGCCGGCCCAGACGCCGTTGAGATCCGGTTTGCCGTCCGCGGCACGCGACTGGGCGTAGGACGGTGACGCCAGCACGCAGGCGGCGAGCGCTGCGATCGAAAGCGTTTTCATGGGAATCTCCCGTTGTAGGGGCGACGCATGCGTCGCCCGCTAACGTGGCGCGCGGTCTTCGGCCGACGCGGTGAACACCTGCCGCCCGTCGGCGAACGTGACGCGCCCGCCCGAGGCGTTGGACGATCCGTCGCGGGCCAGGAAGCCCTCGACGACGACCGTGTCGCCAATCTTCAGCGCATCCTTCCGGATGCCGCGGCGCTGGAGCATGCCGGGCGGCGCGCCGGAGAACCCCCACACGGCCTGGCGTCCCGTCGTCTCGTCCCTGCCTTCGACGTAGAACCAGATGTGCGGGTTGGCCCACTCCACGCGCTTGACGACGCCGGTGACCTTCACGGGTTTCGTGCCGTCATATTCGGCGGCGAACGAGTGATGGGCGTGGACCGCGGGCGCGATCGCCACGACCGCGGCCAGACCGAGCAGCGCCTGTCGCATGGCAGAGCCTCCTGGGCGAGGAAGTGTAACGCTTCAGCCTGCTCACGGGATATTCTTTGGCCCCTATGAGCACAGTGGCCCCGCCGTCCGTCCCGACCGCCACCGACACCGCGCCTCGATTTACCCGGCTGATGGGCCTCGGCGTCGCGCTGGCCGTGCTGGTCGGCATCGTGACGCTGCTCCTGCCGACGCCGGACGGGCTGACGCCGCCGGCGAAGAATCTCGCGGGCGTCTTCGTGATGGCGATCATCCTCTGGGTGACCGAGCCGGTTCCGATCGCCGTCAGCTCGCTCCTCGCCATCGTCCTGCTGGTGGTGTTCGGCGTGACGACGCCGGGGGCGGCCATCGTCGCCACGATGACGCCGGTGTTCTTCTTCGTGCTGGCGATGTTCTGCATCGCCCAGGTGGTCGTGGACTCGGGGCTGGCGCGGCGCTTCGCGCTGGCGCTGCTGACGCGCGCCGGCAGCGACAGCCGCCGGGTGGTGCTGGCGTTCATGATCGGCGCCGCGATGATGTCCACCGTCGTCTCCGACGTGCCGGTCGCGGCGGTGTGGATGAGCATGGCGCTGCCGCTGCTGGCCCGTGTCGCGCCAGTGCCCGGCGGCTCGCAGTTCGCGAAGGCCCTGATGATCGGCATCCCGTTCGCGTCGTTCATCGGCGGCGTCGGCACGCCCGCCGGCAGCTCGATCAACATCCTCGGCCTGTTCCAGATCCAGCAGTTCGGCAAGGTGGACGTCTCGTTCCTGCAGTGGATGGCGATCGGCGTGCCGATGATCATCGTCCTCACGCCGGTCGCGTGGTGGGTGCTGGTGTGGTGGTTCAGGCCGGAGGTCGCGTCGGTCGGCGACCCGGCCGAGCTGCGCGCCGAGCAGCAGGCGCTCGGCGCCTGGTCGGGGAAGGAGATGAAGGTCGCGGGACTGCTGGCGCTGATGATCGTGCTGTGGATTGCGAGCAGCTGGTTCCGCTTCATCGACACGACGATCGTCGCCCTCGCCGGCGCGGTCCTGATGTTCGTGCCCGGGATGAACCTGCTCACCTGGCAGCACGCGCAGCGGAGCATCGGGTGGGACGTCCTGCTGCTGGTCGGCGGCGTGACGTCGCTCGGCGCGGCGGCGGGCGCCACCGGGCTGGCGAAGTACCTCGTCGCCTCGCTGCCCGACATGACGATGTGGTCGGTGGCGGCGGTGATTGCGCTCATCAGCGTGGTGACCGTGTTCATCCACCTGCCGCTGCCGGTGAATCCGGCGATCGTGGGCGTGCTCATCCCGCCGATCGCGCTGCTCGCGATCTCATCCGGGCAGAATCCGGCGCTCTACACGCTGCCGGTCGTCTTCATGACGTCGTGCGCGCTGCTGCTGCCGCTCGATTCGGTGACCGTCATCACCTACGCGAAGGGCTACTACCGGATGACGGATATGGTCGTGCCGGGCCTCATCATCAGCGTCGTCTGGGTGCTCGTGATGACGGCGATGATGGTCTGGGTCGCGCCGCTGACCGGCCTCATCTGAGCGCGCTGCGTCCATGACCCAGAACCCGACCGACGTGGGCAAGCTGATGGACGAAGGCGGCTGGAGCGGCTACCAGAAGCTGATGGTGGCGGCGACGGCGCTGACGATCATCTTCGACGGCCTCGACAACCAGCTGCTCGGCGCCGCCATTCCCGCCATGATGCAGGAATGGGCGCTGCCGCGCCCCGCCTTCGCCAACGTGCTCGCCGCGGCGCTGTTCGGCATGATCATCGGCGGGTTCACCGGCGGCTACATCGGCGACCGCCTCGGCCGCCGCGCGGCGCTGCTCGGCAGCGTGATCACCTTCGGCGTGCTGACCGTCGGCGTCTCGTTCGCCGGCGACGTGAACACGCTGATGATCCTGCGCTTCCTCGCGGGCCTCGGCCTCGGCGGCGCGATGCCGAACGCCGCCGCGCTGGCCTCCGAGTACGTGCCGCTGCGGCGCCGCCCCTTCGCGGTCACGCTCACCATCGTCTGCATCCCGCTCGGGGGCACGCTGGCCGGCTTCACCGGCGGGCTGATCCTGCCGACCTACGGCTGGCGCGCGCTGTTCCTGGTGGGCGGCCTGCTGCCGCTCGTGCTCGCCGTGGCGCTGTGGAAGATCCTGCCGGAGTCGCCGCGCTATCTGGCGCGCGACCGCTCCCGCTGGCCCGAGCTGGCCGCGCTCCTGAAGCGGCTCGGACACGACGTGGCGCCGGATGCCACTTTCGTCGATTCGCACGAGAAGGCGGTCGCGAAGGCGACCGTCGGCTCGCTGTTCGTGCCGGAGTACCGCCGCGATACCATCGCGCTGTGCTTCGCCTTCTTCTTCTGCCTGCTGTCGGTCTACACGGGCACCAACTGGGTGCCGTCGCTGCTCGCGAGCGCCGGCTTCGCGGTCGGCATGGCCGGCTACGGGCTGATGGCGTTCAACCTGGGCGGCGTCGTCGGCGCCATCATCGGCGCGGTGATCTTCGCCAAGCTCGGCTCGCGCATCACGATGCTCGGCATGACGGCGGGCGCCATCGCCGGCTGTCTGCTCCTCGGCAGCCTGTCGATCGGCAACCAGTCCGCGTTCTCCGTGCTCGCGATGCTCGCGTGGACGGGCGGCCTCATCAACGCGGTGCAGACGACGATGTACGCGCTGGCCGCGCACGTGTACCCGGCGGGCATCCGCGCCACGGGCGTGGGCACGGCGGTGGCCGTCGGCCGCGTCGGCGGCGTGGCGTCGCCGTATGCAGGCGCCTGGGCGCTCGAGTCTGGCCCGTCGGCGATGTTCAACCTCGTCGCGGCCACGCTCAGCGTGGTGTTCGTCGCGCTGGCGTCGGTGCGCAATCACATCCCGCGGCACCCCTCGAAGCCGCAGATCGGGCATCTCCGGGAGTCGCCAGCGCGGACATGACAGGGTCTGCGCGATGACCCTCGGGTTCGTCGGGTTCGGCGAAGCCGGATTCACCATCGGGCACGGACTGCGGTCGGCGGGTGTCGAGCGCCTCGTGGCGTTCGACATCAACCGCCGCGACGCGAGCCGGGGACCGCTGATCGCCGCGCGCGCGGCGGCCAGCCAGACAGCGCTGGTCGAGTCGAACGAGGAACTGGCCCGGCAGGCGCCGGTGATCCTGTCCACGGTCACCTCGAGTGAGGCGCTCGACGCCGCGCGCCAGACGGCGCCGTACCTGACTCCCAGCCACATCTACGCGGATCTCAACTCCGTCTCGCCGGCGCTGAAGCAGGAGATCGGCGCCGTGATCTGCGCGGCCGGCGCGCGCTTCGTCGAGGTTGCCGTCATGGCGCCCGTGGCCCCCTACGGCCACCGCGTGCCGATGCTGCTGGGCGGGCCGTCCGCGAGGGCGTTCACCGAGGCGATGGCGTCCTTCGGCATGAAGCTCGAGGTGCTCGACGGCGTGGCCATCGGCAGCGCGGCCGCGGTGAAGATGTGCCGCAGCGTCGTCGTGAAGGGGCTCGAGGCGCTGATGGTCGAGTGCGTGCTCGGGGCGACCCGCTACGGCGCCGACGAGTACGTGTTCCAGTCGCTCAACGAGAGCTGGCCCGGCCTCGACTGGAAGAAGCTGGCCGACTACATGGTCGGCCGGGTGGCCGTGCACGGCGAGCGCCGCGCGCGCGAGATGGAGGAAGTGGCCGAGACGCTGCGCGCCATCGGCATCGAGCCGATCATGGCGGAGGCCACCGCCCGTCGCCAGGACTGGGCGGCGCCGCTGCGCAAGCAGTTCGGGCCGGACGGTCCGAAGAGCTATCGCGACGTCATCGAGAAGCTACGAGCCTGAGCTTCTGCATCCCCTGGGTCGTCTGCGCGACGTAGAGGTTCCCCTTCGAGTCGGTGGCGAGGTGATGCCCGCCACTGGTCATCCCTTCCGGTTTGATCGTTCCCGCGATCTGCATCGTCTTGCGGTCGACGACGACGATGTCCGGGCCGTTGCCGACGTAGAGGAACTGCTGCGCGGCGTCGTGTGAGAGCGCGAGGTCGCGCGCGAACGTCGTGTCGGTCTTCACGATCTGGTTCAGGAACGTGCCCTCCTTCGTGAACGCCTGCACGCGCCGGTTCTCGCGGTCCGCCGCGTAGACGGTGCCGTCCCTGGCCACGCGCAGCGCGTGGACGATGCTGAACTGCTGCGGGCCGGGGCCGGGCGGGAAACTGGACGGCGTGACCACCTCGCAGTGGTCGTCATCGGCGGGCGCGTTGCCGAAGGCGCCCCACATGCGGCGGAAGGCGCCGGTGCCGGCATCGAACACGATCACACGGTGGTTGCCGTAGCCGTCGGCGACGAACGCTTCGTTGGTGGCCGGGTGGACCCAGACGTCGGCCGCACGATGCACGTTCCGGCGGTCCGCGTTGCCCGTGCTCGCGTTGCTCCTGCCGATCTGCAGCAGGAAGCGGCCGTCGGGCCGGAACTTCAGCACCTGGTCGTCGGCGACCGGCTTCAGGTTGGCGATGCCGTTGGTGGGGCAGTCGTTGCCCGTGATCCAGACGTTGCCCTGGTGGTCGATGTGGATGCCGTGCTCGCGCTCGGGCCACTCGAAGCCGCTGCCGGCTCCGCCTGCGCCTCCCCAGGCGCGCACGAAGTTGCCGGCCGCGTCGAACACCATCACCGGCGGCGCGGCCAGCTTCGCGTCGTCCGGCTTCACCAGCGTGCGCGGCCGATGGAGCAGCCAGACGTTGTCCTGCGCGTCGATCGCGAAGCTCGAAGGATCGCCGAGCTTCCACTTCGGCGGCACCTTCGGCCACTCTCTGTCCACCTCGAAGACGGGCATGCGCGGCTGCGGCTGAAGGACCAGGAAGAGCACGAGCAGCGTCAAGGCTTTGGTCATTTTGTTCGCGGCCCCTCGTATTGATCGATTGGCGGGGTCCCGTGCGTGTGGAAGGTCTCGATGGTCTTGAGTCCCCAGGCCTGGCCCTTCTTGCGCTCGGCCTCGGTCCAGACGACCGGCTGCCAGTCGGGCGCGAGCACCAGCCGCGCGCCCGCGTTCGCCACCTCGACGCGGTTGCCGCCGGGCTCGTAGACGTAGAGGAAGAACGTCTGCTGGATGGCGTGCTTGTGCGGCCCGGTCTCGATGTGCACGCCGGCCTCGAGGAAGATGTCGGCCGCGCGCAGGATGTCTTCGCGGCAGTCCACCGCGTAGGTGACGTGGTGGAAGCGACCGTGCGCGCCGTAGTGGTCCAGCGTGAAGGCGAGGTCGTAGCTCTTGTTGTTGGAGGTGACCCAGACGCCGGCCTCGACGCCGCTGTCGAGGCGAATCGTTTCCGTCGTGCGGAGCCCCATGACGTCTTCCATGAACCCGCGCATCTCGGTGACGTCGGAGCAGAGCAGGTTCATGTGATCGAGGCGGCGGACGTTGGCGCCGCGCCCGGGGAAGCGCTGCGCCTGGTTCTTCAGCGACGGC
>VFYY01000084.1 GCA_016871375.1 Acidimicrobiia bacterium | reverse complement strand
TGCCGTCGGCCAGGCGCAGCCGTGCCGCGGCCGGCGCCGTGACCGCCGCCCCCGCGCTCGTGATCCCGTTGTTGAAGCGCAGCACCCAGATCCAGCCGCCCGGGAACACGTGGTGCATCGCCGCATCGTCGGGTGGATACGGGGGACGGCCCTCCGGCGGCTCGCCGTCGCGGTCCCACCGCTGCACGTCCTCGAAGTGCGTGTAGAGCGCCTCGGTCGGCGGCAGCCAGCGCGTCGGCGCTTCCGCGAGCGGCAGGGTGCGGTGCAGGAAGCCGCGCGGGCCGCTCGCGTCGACCACGAATCCGGCGTCGATGCCGACGCCCGCGCCGTGGCGCACCGCATGGACCGACGCCCGGCCCCCGTGCCAGGTCAGCGACTCGATCCGGGTCTCGTCGAGAAAGATGGCGCCCGCGCGCTCGGCTGCCTGCGCGAGCGCGTGGTCGAAGTCGGGCCGGTACCAGTGGGTATCGCCGATCTCGTCGCGCGGGCTCGCGCCCACCAGCAGCTGACGCTCGTGCCGCTCGTCGTCCACGAAGGGCTCGCCGGGGGCGTGAAAGTAGAAGGTGAAGCCGCGCTTGAGGCCGCAGGCGACGCCCGGATGGTCGCGCTGCCAGGTGCCCCACTTCGAGAACGAGCGCAGCCAGGCCAGCTCGTAGCGATCCGCGATCTCTTCGAGGAGCAGGTTGGCGAGCGGCGTGGACGACTCGCCGATGGCGAAGCGCGGATGCCGGCCCCGCTCGACGAGCGCGACGCGCAGCCCCTGCCGCAGGAGTCCGAGCGCGGCGATCGATCCGGAGAACCCGGATCCGACGACGAGGACCTCGACGTCGATCACGCCGCGCTCCAGGGATCGAGCAGCACGCGGGCGCGCCCTCCGGCCCGCGCCCGGGCGACCTCGGTGCTGCGGGCGACGACCTCGCGCGACGGCGGCGTGAACAGTCCCTCGCGCTCGAGCGCCTCCATCGTGCCGTTGCCGCCGCGCGTCGGGATGAGCGAGATGGTGGAGGCGCCGCACGCGAGCGCGACGTCGACGGAGCGGCCCAGCCACTCGTCCTGCTCGGCCGCGGGCACGAAGGGCGGCGCGATCAGCAGGAACACGCGCAGCGCGATGCCGCGGCCGGCCAGCCAGGCGGCCGCGTGCCTGAATGACGCCTCGTCCATTCGCTTGTGGAGCTGCTCGAGCGCGCGCGGGTGCGCGGTCTCGAGTCCCATGGCCACTTCGAGCGCCGGTCCCCTGAGGGCCGCACGGAACCGATCGACGCGCGCGCCGACCAGCGCGGGATGGCACTCGACGATCACGCGCGCGAAGGGGTCCAGGAGCCGGGCGATGGGCTCGTAGTCGGCCTCGGGCACCGCGCGCGGGTCGAAGAAGCTGCCCGCGTTGTACAGCTTGATCGCGGCGGGCCGCGGGTCGTCGTCCGCGATGTCGCGGCAGGCGGCGGCAATCTGCGCGCAGGTGGCGCCGGGGGGCGTGTCCGCCTCGGTCGTGTAGCGCCAGAGATCGCACATCGCGCAGCGCCACGGGCATTCGCGGCCCGTGAGGAAGACCGTCACCACGCGGACGCCCGCTTCGTCTTCGACCAGCACGCCCTGCGGGCGCCACGGGTCGTGCGCCGGGCGCGGCGCGCGATGGCCGAGGACGAAGCGGTCGCGGTCGACCGCGGCAGCGGGCCAGGTCACGGCGTTACGACGCGTAGAGGCTCAGGAACGCGCGCCGGTAGGCCGCCTCGTCGGCAACCCTGGCGCGCAGCGCCGGCTCGGGCACGGCGCCGTGCTGGAAGCGGCGCTTCGGAAACACGGGCATGTCGACGCCGGTCACTGCCTTCACGCCGCGGCGGACGATCTCGCCCTTCAGGCTGTAGAGCGCCGGCACGTCGTAGCGCGTGAGCGCGGCAAACGGAATGGCTTCCGCCACGTCGATGACCGCCGGCCGCGTGTACGGACTGAAGCCCTCGAAGCCGTGCAGCCGCGCGGGCGCATACGTCCGCGTGTAGGCGCGGCTCAGGCCGCCGCTGTACGTCAGCGAGTGCTTGATGCGGCCCACGCCCCAGCCTTCCTGATACAGCATCAGGTTGTCCACGACGCTGCGGATGGTGAGCTCGGGGTTCTCCTCGATCGGATAGTCCTTCAGGTTCTCGTCGCCGCCGTCGCCGTCGGCGAGGACGCGCCACTCCGGGTAGCGCGCGCGGATGCCGCCGCAGAGGAGCAGCCCCATCGCCGCGCACTCGACGTCGAGCGGCTTGTAGTCCTCGAGCACGCGAACCGCCGCCTGGACGTCGAGCTCGTCCGGCCGCGCGCCGATCTCCTCCAGGAACATCGCGCCGTCGATCGCCTCCAGGAAGGCGCGCGCCTGCGCGAGGTCGGGGCCGTCGCCGAGGTTGAGCACGAACGCCTTCAGGCGCGCGGGCGACAGGCCGCGGCGCAGCACGGCGTGGTGCAGCAGGACGAACACGGCGCCGCTGTCCACGCCGCCCGAGAACGCCACGCCAATCGGTTCGCGGGCATCGAGGGAGTCCAGCCACTTGTCGATCTCGGCCGCCACGGCCCCGATGTAGCGCGCGCCAATCGCCTCGAGATCCGGATCGAGCGTTCCCCGAGCCGGCGTGAAGAACCGCGTGTAGGCCGGATCCGGATCCGGGCAGCCGACGAGCGCCAGCTGCACGACGTAGTGCGCCGGCACCATCCGCGTGTAGCTCGGATGGAACTGCCCGTCGAGCCCTTCGCGCGCGAGCGCCGCGTGCAGCGTGTCGATGCGATCGGCCACGAAGAGCGCCGGTCCCTCGGCGCGCTTGGCCAGGAAGTAGCGGAGCGGCCGATCCATCGACCGCGCGAGCCGGACGGTGATCCCGTCGACGGCCACCAGCGCGAACGACCCGTCGATGTCGCGCACGGCCGCGGCGTCTCCCGCGAGCACCCGCGCCCGCGCCTCGTCCAGCGACATGTCGTGGAGACGGTTCAGACGTGGATCCAGCAGGTCGACGACGCGGTGGACGTGGGTCAGCATCCGCAGATTCTACGCGGTGACACGCGTGACGTCGCGTGCGGATACCGGGGTTCCGGTATTGCCGGGCGCGGCGCCCAGGCGCGTAATGAGCCGGGAGGACGCATGTTCGTACGGCTTTTCCTCGCATGGGGCGCCGTCGTGGCGGCGTCGATTGCGCCGGTCCTTGCGCATCATTCGTCGATCGCCGAGTACGACCCGACACAGCCGGTGAAGGTCACCGGCGTCGTCACGCGCGTCGAATGGACGAATCCGCACATCTGGTTCTACGTGGACGTGAAGGACGAGAAAGGCGTCGTGGCCAATTGGGGATTCTCGGGCGCGCCGCCCGGCCTGCTGCAGCGCCGCGGCGTCAGCCGGACCTCGCTGAAGCCCGGCGACGTCGTGGTGGTCGAGGGCTTCCGCGCACGCGACGGATCCACGAACGCGTCGGGCGGGAACGTGACGTTCTCCGACGGCCGCCGCGTCTTCACCGCGTCGTCCGAGGATGCCGCGCTCCAGAACCGGGAGCGATGACCATGATCCGCACGCTGTTCTGCCTCTGCGGCGCGACCGTATTCGACCGCAGCCGGCTTCCGCCGTTCAAGCCGGGTGGCGAAGCGCTGTTCTACGAGCCGCGCACCGGCGATCCGCGCCACGACGAGCCGCGCGCGTTCTGCATGCCGTCCGGCTTCCCGTCCGGCATGCTGGCGCCCTATCCCGTGCAGCTCGTGCACACGCCCGGCTGGCTCGTCATCGTGCACGAGTTCCAGCGGATGACGCGCCTCATCCCGCTCGACGGCCGTCCGCATCGCGACGTCGAGCCGACCTTCTACGGCGATTCGGTGGGGCGGTGGGAGGGCGACACGCTCGTCATCGTGTCGAAGAACTTCGTGCGCTGGTCGATCGACGACTGATACTACCAGAGCCCGAAGGAGTACCGGATGCACAGCGAGGAGCTCGTCGCGACCGAGCGCCTGCGCTTCACCGATCCCGGCACGATCTCGTATCACCTGACGATGGACGACCCGAAGACCTTGCGTTGCCGCGACGGAGGTGCCCCGCCTGGAGAGTTCGGCGCGGTGCCGCACCATCTGCCGGGGAAGAACCCGGACGTGAACGAGCTCACCCAGCGCTACAACATCCCGCTGGAAGCCGTCCTCGGCGGCGGAGCGACGCTCTACCCCGAGTACAGGAAACAGTTGACCGGGTACACGCCGCCGGACAAGCGTACGCGCTACTGCTGCGGATGGGTGGCGCTCGGCGGCCCCGGGTCGGCACCGGGCCTGACGTGCATTTCGGACGGCAGCGGGCGGCCCTACGAGCATCCGCCCGCGGCGCCGCTCGCCTCGCCGCTGGAACCCGCGCGGTAGCGATGCGCTGCGTTCGTTTCGTTGGCTCGCGCACGTACTGGTTTTCCGGGATGGCGGGTGCCGCGTGGCCGGACACATAATTCAACCGCTCAATGAGGCGGACGGCTGGCTGGTGGCTGGGGATTCTGTTGGCACTCATCGTCGGCGCGTCCGCCGTCGACGCCCACCATTCCTTCTTCGCGGAATACGACCGGAATCAGCCACTCACGATCGAGGGGGTCGTCAGTCGGGTCGAATGGACCAACCCGCACGTCCGGTTCTTTCCCGACGTGACCGGACGGAACGGGCGCGTCACCATCTGGGAGCTGTCGGGCGCCGCGGCTGCCATGCTCAGCCGGCAGGGAGTAACCGAGGCGACCATCAAGGTTGGCGACGCGATCAGAGTCGACGGGTTCCGCGCGCTGGACGGGTCGCCGCGGGCGGCGGCCGGCGCGGTCACCCTCCCGAATCGCAAGCGGATCTTCACCGGGTCACTTCAGGAGCTCACTCCGATCTAGGATGTCCACTCAAAGGAGCGTGTCTATGCGCGGTCTCGTGCTGTTCGTCGCCGGGATTCTCGTCGGGAGTGCGGTCCAGGCCGGGCTCGCCCAGTCGGCGCCGTCCAACACCGGGATCGTCGGCATGAATCACGTCGGCATCGCCGCGGCCAATCTCGACGACACCGTTGCCTTCTACACGCAGAAGATGGGATTCAAGGAGGCGTTCCGAACGAGGAACGAGCAGGGGCAGACGCAGCTCGTGTTCATCCAGACGAACCGGAACACGTTCATCGAGCTTGCGCAGGCGACCGCCCAGCGGCCGGCCGGCTTCACCCACGTCGGCATCCATGTCGAGAAAATGCCCGAGGCGGTGAAGCTGTTCCAGTCGCGCGGGCTGATGTTCACCGAGCCGCGCTTGAGCGTTCCGGTCGGCTCGACGCAGGCCAGCATCACGGATCCGAACGGACTGCGGGTCGAGCTCACTGAGCTGCCGCCGGCGTCGCTGCAGCGCAAGGCGATGGACGCCTGGAGGTAGATCGATGACGCGCGGATTTCTCACGGCAGTGATCCTCGGGCTCTCGGTGATCGGTATCGCCGGGCAGCAGGCGGCCGCGGACCGCGTGCCGCTGGCCGAGCAGGTCTTCAAGAACATCCAGGTCATGCAGGGCGTGCCCGCCGACCAGTTCATGGGGACGATGGGCTACATGTCGAACTCGCTGTCGGTGAACTGCACGTACTGTCACCTGGGCGAGGGCGGCGGCGGGTGGGCGGAGTACGCCAGGGACAACGACAAGAAGATCACGGCGCGCCGGATGATCTCGATGATGAACGAGATCAACAAGACGTATTTCGGCGGCCGGCGCGTGGTGACGTGCGTGTCGTGCCACAACGGCGCCAACCGGCCGCGCGTCACGTCGAACATGTCCGTGTACTACGGCATCCCCGATACGGACGAGCCCGATCAGATTCTCAAACAGGCGCCCGGTTCGCCGTCGGCGGAGCAGGTGCTCGACAAGTACATCGCGGCCATCGGCGGCGCGCAGCGCCTCGCGGCGCTCACGAGCTGGGCGGCGAGGGGGACGCACCTCGCCTACGGCGACGCGGAGAAGCGGCCGCTGCAGATCTTCGCGCGCGCGCCGGTGCAGCGCGTGCAGATCGAGGACACGGGCAGCGGCACCGCGACGATCGTGTACGACGGCAAGGCGGGGTGGAGCGCGGTGCCGGATGCGATCACGCCGCTGCCGCTGCGGCCGCTGACGGGCGCGGAGCTCGAGGGCGCGCGCCTCGACGCGGCGCTCGCGTTTCCCGGACAGATCAAGACGGCGCTCACCGGCTGGCGCGGCGCGATTCCCGCGACGATGGGCGACCTCGACGTCTACGTGATCCAGGGCGCGATGGCGGGGAACGTCCCCGTGAAGCTCTACTTCGACTTCGAGACGGGCCTCCTGGTGCGGCAGATCCGCCACACGGAGACGCCGATCGGGCGGAACACCTGGCAGATCGACTACTCCGACTACAAGGAGGTGGCCGGCGTGAAGATGCCGTTCAAGTGGACCTTCATGTGGCAGTCGGGCAAGGACGAGGTAGAGCTCACCGACGTGCAGCCGAACGTGCCGGTGGACGCGGCGCGGTTCGCGCGACCCCCGCAGTGAAGACGCGCCCTCAGCGGAGCTGCTCGAGGGCGCGCGCCAGCAGCGCGTCCACGCCGAGCACCGGTGCATGCCGCGCGAGATAGCCGCGATCGAGGCGTGATCCCTGCACGCGGACGATGCCGAGAATATCTCGCCACTGGCGTTCGGACGTCTCGCCGCCCTTCCGGTACCAGTGCAGCTTCTGCAACAGGATGTCCTCGGGCGGGTGGACGTACAGCGTCCGCCCTTGTCCGAGGTCGAGGCGCTGACGACGGCGCAGTTGCTGGGCGTCGAGGGGGGTGCCGCCGGCCACGAAGAGGTCGACTTTCAGCTGCGTCGACTGGTGAATGAGGTTGGTACTGGTCCTGTCGCGGACCGCGCGGCGCAACGCGTCGGCGTCCACGTGGAAATCCGGCGACAGGCTCGCGACGAGCGCGTCGACGTGCGACGGCTCGACGGCCGCGACGATATCGATATCGATGCTGGCACGGGGTTCGCCGGCAAAGGAGCTCGCCAGCGAGCCGCCGGTGGTGTGGAGGATGGCCAGGGCGTCGAGGACGCGGGTGACCGACAGCGCGACCGCGATCGGATCGACGGGAACCGTCACCGCGCGTCGAGGGTGGCGACGTCGGGGTACACGCGGCGCGCAAGGTCGTCGCCGAGCAGCACGACGGCGAGGCGCAGGGCCTGCTCGCGCGGCGCGGCGTCCGGGAAGCGGTGCCGAACGCCGGCGCGCGCGACGTCGAACATGGCCTGGGTCAGCGCGGTGACGATGGCGGCCTTGCGTTGCGGCGACATCGCCCGCCACGACTCAATCTGCAGGCGCTCGACGGCCTCGGGCGTGTCGGCGGCGAGCCGCATGGCCATGGGGAGATTGTACGTCTGATGATGCGTTGCCTGCTGCCCATCGTCGTCTTCCTCACCGGCGCGAGCGTGCTGATCGTCGAGGTGCTCGCGGTCCGCGTGCTCTCGCCCTACTACGGCAACACGATCTTCACGGTCTCGAGCGTCATCAGCGTCATCCTGCTCGCGCTGAGCGTGGGGTACTACGCGGGCGGCCGCATGGCCGACCGCAATCCGTCCCTGCATCGCTTCTTCGAGCTGATCGTCGCGAGCGGCCTGCTGCTGCTCCTCCTGCAGTTCGCGGGGACGCTGCTGCTGCCGCGGCTCGGAGCGGCGCTCTCGATCGAAAGCGGTCCGCTCGTCTCGTCCGCGCTGCTGTTTCTGCTGCCGGCGCTGCTGCTCGGCATGCTGTCGCCCTATGCGGTCAAGCTGCAGAGCCTCGCCGTTCCTGATCGCGGCGTGGGCACGGCGGCCGGCGTCATCTTCTTCTGGTCCACCGTCGGGAGCATCACGGGGAGCCTTGCCGCAGGGTTCGTGCTGATCCCGGCCTTCGGCACGAACCAGATCCTGGTCGCGACCGCGATCGGCCTGTTCCTGCTCGGGCTCGTGCCGCTGCTCTGGCTGCGCGCGCGCAGGTCGCGCGCCGCGGCCGCCGTCGTGGTGCTCGCCGTGCTGGCGGCGGCCATGCAGGTCGTCCCGCCGCCCATGGAGATGGGCGCCGGGGAGACCGTCGTCCATGCGAGTGACGGCGTCTACCAGAAGATCACGATCTACGAGGGGCCGTACTACGGCCGTCCGACGCGCTTCCTGCTGCTGGATCGCAGCGAGTCGGGCGCGATGTTCCTCGACAACGACGATCCCGGCGAGCTGGTCTACGACTACACGAAGTACTACTCGCTCTACCGGCTCTTCACGCCGACGGTCGCGCGCGCGCTCGTGCTCGGCGGCGGCGCGTACTCGATCCCCAAGGCGCTCGTCGCGGAGCTGCCGGACGCGGTCGTGGACGTCGCGGAGATCGAGCCGTCCTTCTTCGACCTGTCGAGGCAGTACTTCCGCGTGCAGGAGGACCCGCGGCTGCGCAACCACGTCGAGGACGGGCGCCGGTTCCTGCAGGACGCCCGCGAGCCGTACGACCTCATCTTCGGCGACGTCTACTACTCTTACTTCGCCGTGCCGCCGCACTTCACGACCGCCGAGTTCTTCGCGCTGGCAAAGGCGCGGCTGCGTCCGGGCGGCGTGTTCATCGCGAACATGATTGGCGATCTCTCGCGGCGCCAGCCGTCGCTGATCATGGCGGAGCTGAAGACGTTCCAGTCGGTGTTCCCGAACAGCTACTTCTTCGCGGTGGACTCGCCGGCGATCGCGGACCTGCTGCAGAACATCACGCTCGTCGGCTACAACGGCGACACCGTCTTCGACCTCTCGCCGTCAACGATGGCGAAGCACCCGCACGCGCTCATCCGGCTGCTCCCGTACAAGCGGGTGGACGTCGGGCGCCGCTTCGAGCTGTCGCCGTATCCGCTGCTGACCGACAACTTCTCGCCGGTTGAATACCTGACGGCGCGCGCGCTGCAGCGGTCGCTGAACCGCACCGGCGCGATCTCCGGCGACGAGATGCTCGCCGTGGTCGACCAGCAGGCGCGGTACCGATCGCCGGCGCGCGTCCGTGATTTTCTGCGCGCGGAGATGGACGTGCTCGCGCAGGAGACGGAGGCGCGGGGGAGCGCGGTACTGGGACGGTTTTCGGCGTCGGACGAGCGCCGGGTGCTGCTGACGGCGCGTTACGACGAGTCGCCGTCCGCGGTGGCCGTCCTGGTCGAGCTGGCGCGCAGTCTCTTGAGCTCGACGAAAGTACGCCCGTTCGGCATCGACATGCTCTTTGTGGACGCCGCCGGGATCGCGCAGGGCGACGTGTTCTATCCCGCGCAGAAACCCATCGCGATCAGGCCGATCCGGCCCGAATGCGCGCCCGGATGCACGCCCGATCAGCTCGAGAACGAAGCCGCCCGCGTGCTGGATTTCGTGGATACCATCCGGTAAACTTAGGGGCCGTTTCAATCCCCGGAAGCCGTTGGGATATTGCAGTTTACGGGCGACGCATGCGTTGCCCTTACGACGAGAGGTGAATCGTGGCGGACGACGATCGGGAACAGTCTGAAGGCGCAGTGTCCCGCCGCGCGTTCCTGAAGGGAGGCGCCGCCGCAACCGGCGCGTTGTCGGCGACGCTCATGCCCGGGGTCGCCGAAGCGCAGCTGCCGCTCGCGAAGGATGCGGATCCCCGCCTCACGACCGTCGACCTCAGGGTGAACGGCGTCGCGTACCGCAAGGAGGTGCCGAACAGCCGCACGCTCGTGGAGTTCATCCGCGAGGACCTGAAGCTGACGGGGACCAAGGTCGGCTGCGATCGCGCGATGTGCGGCGCGTGCACCGTCATCCTCAACGGCCGCAACGTCTACGCGTGCTCGATGCTCGCGGTCGAGGTCTCGGGCGGCGACGTGACGACCATCGAGGGCCTGGGCACCACCGACGCGCTGCACCCGATTCAGCAGGCCTTCATCGAGAAGAGCGGCTTCCAGTGCGGCTTCTGCACGTCGGGGCAGATCATGTCGACGAAGGCGCTGCTCGACAAGATGCCGCGCCCGACCGAAGACGACGCGCGCCTGCTGATGAGCGGCAACCTGTGCCGCTGCTCGGCGTACAAGCGCATTCTCGAGTCGGTCATGACCGCCTCGCGCCTCCTGCAGGCGTAGGAGCTCACCATGGCACAGCAGCAGAATCAGAATGCGACGCTGAACGTGGTCGGCACGCGCGGCCCGAACATCGACGCCATCGCGCGCGTCACGGGCACCGCGAAGTACACGGGCGACATCGAGCTGCCCGGCATGCTGCACGCCCGCGTCCTCCGCAGCCCGCACCCGCACGCGCGCATCGTCGGCATCGACACCAGCAAGGCCGAGGCGCTGCCCGGCGTGAAGGCCGTGATCACCTACAAGGACGCGCCGAAGCTGCCGATCTGGGGCAGCCGCCAGTTCGTGATGAACGACCGCGTCCGCTTCGTCGGCGAGGGCTTCGCCGCCGTCGCGGCGACGGACCTCGAGACCGCGGACCGGGCGCTGCGGCTGATTCAGGTGCAGTTCGAGCAGCTGCCCTTCGTCATGGATCCCGAAGAGGCGCTGAAGCCCGGCGCGCCGCAGCTCTTCCCCGACGGCAACCTCGAGGGGCAGGCGCGCGCGGTGACGCGCGGCAGCGTCGAGCAGGGCTTCAAGGAATCCGACCGCGTGATCGAGCGCGTCTACCGCTGCCCGACGATGTGGAGCGGCAGCATGGAGCCGCACGCGGCGATCGCGCTGTGGGAGGGCGCGAAGCTGACCATGTGGTGCTCGGCGCAGTCGCCGAACCGCGTCCACATGAACATGACGCAGCAGTTCGACCTCTCCGACGCGAACTGCCGCATCATTTCCTCCTACGTCGGCGGCGGCTTCGGCACCAAGAGCGCGCCGCACGTGGACGAGACGATCGCCGCGCTGCTGGCGAAGAAGGCCGGCCGCCCGGTGAAGCTGCAGTACACGCGCGAGGAGGAGATCCTCGACTCGAACACGCGCTTCGAGGTGAAGATGTACATGCGCGTCGGCGTGATGAAGGACATGTCGATCCGTGCGCTCGACGTGCGCGCCTACATCAACCAGGGCGCGTATCACTCGCGGCTCGGCGGCCTCGGCAACCACGCCACGCACCTCTACAACATCACGCACCTGCGCACGCAGCAGTTCCGCGTGCACACCAACATCGCCAACACCGGCCCGACGCGCGGCGTCGGCGATCCGCAGGAGTGCTTCGGCCTCGACTCGGTGCTCGACGAGATCGCCAACGAGATGGGCTGGGATCCGATGGCGTTCCGCCTGAAGAACATCAAGCGGAACGGCGATCCGGTTCCGCGCGGCCAGACCGGCGTCGAGGACGGCGTGCTGATCAACCAGGGCGCCGAGCTCTGCATCAACCAGGGCGCGGCGCGTCTCGGCTGGAACCGCCGCAACCCGACGCCGGGCGCCGGTCAGAGCGGCCCGAAGGCGCGCGGCATCGGCATGGCCGTGACCGAGCGCGGCGGCGGCGCGGGGCTCGCGGGCGCCGAGGTGAAGATCAACCTCGACGGCTCGGTGGTGATGTCGTTCGCCTCCACCGACATCGGCACGGGCAGCCGCACGACGCTGTCGATGATCGCCTCGGAAGTGCTCGGCGTGCCGCTCTCGAAGTTCCTCACGGTGGCGGGCGACACCGAGGCGGCGCCGTACGACGGCGGCAGCCAGGGCAACCGCACGCTGCAGAGCACGGGGCGCGCGGTGGAGCAGGCGGCGCGCGACTGCCTCCAGCAGGTGTTCGCCGCCGCGGCGCCGCTCCTGAAAGCGATGCCCGCGGAGCTCGAGATGCGCGACTCCGTCGTGCGCGTTCGCGGCGACGCGCAGCGCATGATGGCGCTGTCCGAGGTCATGTCCCGGCGCGGCCGCAGCATCGTCGGCGACGGCAACGTGGCGGGCGCGCAGACGGGGATGAACGTCGAGCGCACGCCCGGCGCGCACTTCGTCGAGGTCGAGGTGGACAGGGAGACGGGCAAGGTCCGCATCCTCAAGTACGTCTCGGCGCACGACGTCGGCCAGCCGATCAACCTCACCATCGTCGAGAACCAGCTCGAGGGCGGCACGATCCAGGGGCTGGCGCTCACGCAGGCCGAGGAGATGCGCTTCGACCCGCGCGACGGCAAGTGCCTCAACGCGAACTTCCTCGACCTGAAACCCCCGACGATGATGGACTTCGATCCGCGCGTGATCGACATCATCGCGGTGGACAACAAGAGCGCGTTCGGCCCGTTCGGCGCCAAGGGGCTCGGCGAGAACCCGAACCACCCGGGCATGGCCGCGGTGGCCAACGCGATCTACAACGCCACGGGCGTGCGGCTGCGCGAGGTGCCGTTCACGCGCGCGGACGTCCTGCAGGGACTCGGTCAACAGCGCCCCGCGGCGCAGACTGCGCGAGGGTAGCGACGTGGACAACTTCAGCTACGCACGGCCGGCCACACTGCGCGACGCTGCCTCGCAGCTCGGTAGAGAGCACAACCGGGTGATGCTCATCGCCGGCGGGACCGACGTGCTCGGCGAGCTCAAGGATCACCTCCGCGAGCCCGAGCGGCTGGTGCCGATCAGGCATCTGAAGGAGCTGCAGGGGATCCGTCCCTCGCGGACAGGGCTTCGCATCGGCGCGGCGACCCTGCTGGCCGACATCGCCGAGAGCGACGTGATCCGCCAGCAGGCGCCCGTGCTGGCGATGGCCGCGGGCAAGGTGGGCACGCCGCAGATCCGCAACATGGGCACGATCGGCGGCAACATCTGCCAGCGCCCGCGCTGCTGGTATTACCGCAACAACTATCCGTGCTTCAAGCACGGCGGCAACACGTGCTTCTCGGCGGCGGGTGAGAACGACTTCCACGCCATCCTCGAAGGCGGCCCGTCGTTCATCGTCCATCCCTCGGACACGGCGCCGGCGCTCGTGGCGCTCGGCGCGACCGTACGGATCTCGAGCGGCAGCCGCGAGCGCTCGGTGCCGATCGCGGAGTTCTTCGTGACGCCGCGGCAGGATGCGCGCCGCGAGAACGTCCTGCAGCCGAACGAGATCGTCACCGAGCTCGAGGTGCCGTCGGCGCCCGCCGGCTCGAAGGCGATCTACGTGAAGGAGATGGTGCGCGAGATGTGGGACTTCGCGCTCTGCAGCGTCGCCGCCATGGTGACCGTGCAGAACGGCGTCGTCCAGAACGCGCGCATCGTGCTCGGCGGCGTGGCGCCGCGGCCGTACCGCGCGGCGGCGGCCGAGACGGCGCTCGTCGGCAAGGCGCTCGACGAGGCGTCGGCCACCGCGGCGGGCGAAGCGGCCGTGCAGGGCGCGCGCCCGCTCGCCAAGAACGCCTACAAGGTTCCGCTCACGCAGGCGGTCGTCAAGAGGGCGCTCCTGAGCCTGGCTTGACGGATTGGTTGGCGCTGCTCGGTGAGTCGGTTGAGGCCTTCAACCGGCACCGGGCCGCGCATCCTGATGAGCCCGTCTCGCTGGCGGGCGCCGACCTGGAACGCCGCAGCCTCGCCGGCATCGATCTCCACGGAGCCGACCTCGTCGGCGTGAACGTCTGTTGGGGCGATCTCACGAATTCCAATCTCGAAGGCGCGGACATGCGCCGCAGCCGGCTCGAAGGCTGCAATCTGACCGGCGCGCGGCTCGACGGCGCGAAGCTGGAATACACGACGTTCCGGACCGCGATCCTCGAGCGCGCCAGCCTGCGCGGCGTCGCGATGAAAGCGGGCGTCTTCTCGCTGTCAAGTCTGAAAGGCGCGTCTCTTCACGACGCCGACCTGCGGCGCGTCAGTTTCTGTGATGCTGACCTGACGGACGCCGTCTTCGACGGCGCCGACCTGCGCGAAGCGGATCTGCGCTGGGCGAAGTACGACGTTGACGACATGCTGCGCGCGGACATGCGGGGCGCCCGGATCCGAGACTGAACATTTGCGATTTGCGATTTGCGATTTGCGATTTGTGATTTGTGATTTGTGATTTGCGAATTCGTTTCTGCTACACTCCGTTCTCTCCAATCACACATCGCCAATCGCCAATCGCAAATTCGTAATGGCCGATACGATCGTCGCCGCCGCGGAGCGCACGCTTCCGCACAATCTCGAAGCCGAGCGCTCCGTCCTGGGCGCGATTCTCGTCCACAACGACGCGTTCAACCTCGCCGCGCAGGTCATCGACAGCCGCGACTTCTACCGCGACGCGCACCGCCGCATCTTCGACAAGATGGTCGCGCTCAACGAGCGCGGGCAGGCGATCGACTTCGTCACGCTGAAGGAAGAGCTCGCGCGCGGCGGCGACCTCGACGAGGTCGGCGGCCCTGCCTACGTCGCGTCGCTGGCCGACGGCGTGCCGCGCGCCACCAACGTCGAGTACTACTCGCGCATCGTCAAAGAGAAGGCGACGCTGCGGAACCTGATTTACGCGGCCAACAAGATCCTCGCCAACGCCTACGAGGCCGACCAGGAGCCCGACCTGATCCTGGACGAGGCGGAGAGCGCGATCTTCGCGGTGGCCGACGACCGCCTGAAGGCGGGCTTCGTGCCGATGCGCGAGCTGGTGAAGGAGAGCTTCCCGAAGATCGAGCTGCTCTTCGAGCAGAAGCGGCTCATCACGGGCGTCCCCACCGGCTTCGCGGACCTCGACGAGATGACGCGCGGGCTGCAGGGCGGCGATCTCGTCATCATCGCGGCGCGGCCGTCGATGGGGAAGACGTCGCTCGTTCTCAACATCGCGCAGCACGTGGCGCTGCAGGGCGACCACCCCGTCGGCTTCTTCAGCCTGGAGATGTCGAAGGAGTCGCTCTTCCTCCGCCTGCTGACATCCGAGGCGCAGATCGACAGCCACCGGCTGATGAGCGGCGCGATCGGGCAGAAGGACTACGGCCGCATCTCGCACGCGCTCGAGACACTCAGCGCGATGAAGCTCTACATCGACGACACCGCGAACATCGGCGTGCTGGAGATGCGCGCCAAGGCGCGGCGGCTGCAGGCGGAGCACGGGCTCAGCCTCATCGTCGTGGACTACATCCAGCTCATGAGCGCGCGCGGACGCTACGAGAACCGGACGCTCGAGCTGGCGTCGATTTCCCGCGCGCTCAAGGGGCTCGCCAAGGAGCTGAACGTCCCGATCGCCGTGCTGTCGCAGCTGTCGCGCGCGCCGGAGTCGCGCTCCGACCATCGTCCGCAGCTGTCGGACCTGCGCGAGTCGGGCGCGCTCGAGCAGGACGCGGACGTCGTGGTGCTGATCTACCGCGAGGACGCGTACAACCGCGACCCGAACCACCCCGACGCCGGTACCGCGGAGCTCATCGTCGCCAAGCAGCGCAACGGCCCGACCGGCGTCGTGAAGCTCGCGTTCCTGCGCGAGCAGACGCGCTTCGCGAACCTGGCGCAAGGCCCGGCATGATTGACGATTTGCGATTTGTGATTTGCGATTTGCGATTTCAAATCATCTCGATGAATCACAAATCACAAATCACAATTCAGAAATGATTCGTAGCACTGTTGCCCGGGTCGATCTCGCGGCGCTGCAGTCCAATTTCCGCGCGATCAGGGATTTCCTGGGCCGACCTGAAGGTCGGCCCCTGCGCGAGCCCCCTGGCATCATTGCGGTGGTCAAGGCGAACGCGTACGGACATGGGGCGGAGCGCGTGGCGCTGGCGCTCGAGCAGGCAGGCGCCACGATGCTGGCGTGCGCGGATATCGAGGAGGGGATCGTGCTGCGCCGCGCGGGCGTGCGCGTGCCCATCCTGGTGTTCGGCGCGCTCAGCGTCAGCGCGCTGGACGGCCTCTTCGAGTTCTCGCTGACGCCGACGATCTCCACGCCGTCCGCCGCGCGCGCGGTGCAGGCCGCCGCGGCGGCGCGCGGCACGACGATCGGCTTCCATCTCAAGATCGACACCGGCATGAACCGCCTCGGGTTCCGCCACGACAACGTGCGGCGGACGCTGCCCGGCGTGCTGGGGAGCCCGAATCTCAGGCTCGAGGGGATCTTCACGCACTTTGCCACCGCCGACGTGCCGGGGCATCCGCTCTTCGAGCAGCAGCGGACGCGGTTCGAACAGGCGCGTCAGATCATCGACGATATACGGGCGAGGCACGCCTCGCCCCCACCGCATGCCGATGCCGGCGTTATACGGGCGAGGCATGCCTCGCCCCTACCGCATGCAGATGCCGGCGTTGCAGGGGCGACGCATGCGTCGCCCGTCAACGGCGTCATCGTCCACGCGGCGAACAGCGCGGCGCTGCTGCGCGACTCGCGTGTGTGGTACGACGTCGTGCGACCGGGCCTGCTGCTGTACGGCATCGTGCCGCCGCCGCTGGCGTCGACCATCGATCTCGAGCCGGTCATGTCGCTGACGAGCCGCGTGGTCGCGGTGAAGGGGCTGCGGCCGGGCGAGGGCGTCGGCTACGGCTGCCGCTTCGCGGCGGAGACGCCGTGCACGATCGCGGTCGTGCCCGCCGGCTACGCGGACGGCCTCGACCTGCGTCTCCAGGGACGCGGGCAGGTCCTCATCCGCGGCACGCGCGTGCCCATCGTCGGCGCGGTGTCGATGGACATGATGACGGTGGACGTCACCGCGCTGGGCGACGTCGCGCCCGGCGACGAGGTGGTGATCATCGGGCGCCAGGGCAGCGAGCCGTGGCAGCAGATCGACGTGCGCGAGATGGCGGCGACGATCGGCACGATCCCATGGGAGATCGTCTGCCGCATCGGCACGCGGATAGAGCGACAATACGCGTAGGCCCAAGGCCCAAGGTCCCAGGCCTCAGCTTGGGCCATGGGCCAGAGGCCAGGGGCCCACAGGCGAGCAATGAAATCACCGCGAGCGGTTTTTGTCTGCCAGGAGTGCGGCGCGCAGGCGCCGAAGTGGATGGGGCGCTGCAGCGACTGCAGTGCCTGGAATTCGCTCGTCGAAGAGCGTCCTGTCGAGGGCGGGGCCGGCGTCGCGGCGGCGGCAGCCGGGAACCGCTACGCGCAGTTCGCCGCCGGCGGGTCCGCGAAGCTGTACTCGGAAGTGGCGACCGCGAACGCCATGCGCCTCTCGACCGGCATCGACGAGTTCGACCGCGTGCTCGGCGGCGGCGTCGTCCCCGGCTCGCTCGTGCTGCTCGGCGGCGAGCCCGGCATCGGCAAGTCCACGCTGCTGCTGCAGGCGGCGGCGCACTTCGCGCGGCAAGCCGGCCCGGTGCTCTACGCGTCGGGCGAAGAGTCAGAGCATCAGATCAAGAGCCGGGGCGACCGTCTGGGCGTCGGCGAGGCGCCGCTGTACCTGCTGTCGGAGACCTGCATCGAGCGCATCCTCGAAGAGATCGCGCGCCTCAGGCCGTCGCTCGTCGTCATCGACTCGATCCAGACCGTCTTCTCGATCAAGTTCCAGTCCGCGCCGGGCAGCATCGGCCAGGTGCGCGAGGCGGCCACGCAGTTCCTCTTCGCCGCGAAGGGGCAGAACATCCCGACCGTGCTCGTCGGCCACGTGACGAAGGACGGCAGCCTCGCCGGTCCGAAGGTGCTCGAGCACGTCGTGGACACGGTCCTCTACTTCGAAGGCGAGCGGCATCATTCGCACCGCGTCGTGCGCGCGGTCAAGAACCGGTTCGGCGCGGTCAGCGAGCTGGGGGTGTTCGAGATGACCGGCGCCGGGCTGCGCCCGGTGCCGAATCCGTCACGCCTGTTTCTGTCCGAGCGCGCGTCCGGGACGCCCGGCTCCGCCGTCCTCTGCTGCGTGGAAGGGTCGCGGCCGATCCTTGTCGAG
>VFYY01000083.1 GCA_016871375.1 Acidimicrobiia bacterium | reverse complement strand
GGGGACGGGGGGGGCGGAGGAGACGGAGGGGACGGAGGGCACGGATTTCACACGGAGACACGGAGACACGGAGCCACGGAGGGAAGGCCACGCCGGTGCCGCGCTTCGCGCGGCTGGCTCGAGCGACCGATTCGCATCACAAGCCTTCGACGATTCAGAGCGGCTTGTGATGTGAATCGGTCGCTCGACACCGAGGTCGGCCGAAGGCCGGCCGCACCGGCGTGGCCTTCCATTCGTCCTCCGCGCCTCCGTGCCTTCGCGCCTCCGTGTGTAAACCGTGCCTCCGTAACCTCCGTGCCCTCCGTAACCTCCGTTAAACCTCCGTTACCTCCGTTACCTGTAACCTCCATAACCTCCGTAACCTCCGATCCCTCCCGACCGTCAGCCCGGCTGTATTCCAGCTGGCGCAGCCTTTGCTCTTCTCAGCCATGCGGAGGGGAGGCGATGAGCATCAGCTGGATTCTTTCGGTGATCGCGTTAGCGCGGTTTCGACGTTTCAGAAACCGCTCTAGTGCTCGCGATCGTGTCGCTGCTCGGGGTCGGCGCGATCGGCGCGGCGCTGCCGCTCGCGGTGCTGTGTCCGGCGCTGGCGCACGTGCTGCCAGGCATCCCGGTACGGATGCGACGGTAGAAGCTATTCGAAGCGATCGCCGAGAAGCTTTCGGCGAATGAGATCGAGCCGCTGCTCTTCGTCGTGGCTGGCCACGATGAGGAGCCGCGGCTCTGTTGTCGACAGGCCGTTCAGCCACGCGAGCTGCGCGAGCACGGCCTCGCGATCCTCGGTCACCCAGGGCGCGTCCTTGCCCTTGACCTGCCGCACGCCGTCCATGTGCCACGTCGCGTCGCCGACGAGCAGGTACTCCTGGCCCGATTCGAGCGCCACGTAGACCATCTGCGATCCCGGCGTGTGGCCGGCGGCCTTGATCAGCGCGATGCCGGGCGCCACCGGCATGTACAGGTCGTAGTCGACGACGCGGTATTGCGACACGAGATCCGGCGTCAGCCTGATCTCGGGCATCTGCGGCGCCGCGAGCAGCACGCGCACCTGGTCGCGCGTCAGCAGCGTCCTGGCAGCCGCCCTGGCGGCATCCGGACCGGTGACCACGCCGGCGACGTGGTCCCCGTGCTCGTGTGTAAGCACGATCAGCCGCGCACGCGCGACCGCTTCGTCCACCAGGCGCGCGGCGGCCGCGTCGTACGGCTCCTCCACACCTCGTCCGAAGAAGCGGTGGACCTCGAGCGGCATGCCCGCATCCACCATTACGGTGCCGCCCGCGTACGCGACCTGAAATGCCGTACGGGCCTGCACGCTGGGCTCAGCCGGCGCGCCCTGCACCGAGAAATTTTTCGTGCGGCGGCTCTCGGCGAACTTGACGACGTTGAGCCGGAGCGGACGCGGGCCGGGAATCAGCGCGGCTGTGGCGCGAATCCCGGCAAGGCTGGCCGTCCAGGCCGGACCCTGTGCGGCCGACGGAACGTGTAACGCAAGGGCGACGAGGATCGTAATGAAGGCGGGGCGCACGCGCGCGATTCTAGCGCGTCGCGCCCGTGTGCCAATCCATGAGAAAATTGGCGCTCCCCGCGTCATATCGGTTGCCCATAATGCGCTCATATTTCCCGGTCGTTGTCGGTCTCACTATCGCTCTGTTCGGCGCCGTGCCAGACGCCGCCGCGCAGCAGAAGACCCTCGCCGTGACGGCGGCGCGGGCGAGCGCGCCTCCCGTCATCGACGGCGTGCTCGACGACCGTGCCTGGCAGGACGCGCTGACGCTCACCGACTTCATCCAGGCCGAGCCGTTCGAGGGGCAGCCCGCCACCGAGGCCACCGACGTCCGCATCCTCTACGATGACGAGGCGATCTATGTCGGGGCGACGCTGCACGACAAGGACACCGCGCAGATCGTGACCACCGACACCCGGCGTGACGCCGGGCTCGGCGACATGGACTCGATCCAGATCATCTTCGACACGTTCCGCGACCGGCAGAACGGCTTCGTCTTCGGCACCAACACCGCCGGGATTCAGTACGACGCGCAGGTACGCAACCAGGGCAACAACACCACGAGCTGGGACGGCAGCTGGGACGTGAGGACCAGCATGACGGAGACGGGCTGGACCGCGGAGTTCCGCATCCCGCTGCGCACGCTCCGCTACGGCCCCGCGCCGCAGACGTGGGGGATCAACGTCTTCCGCAACATCCAGCGCACGCGCGAGCGCGCCTACTGGGCGCCGCTGCCGCGCGTCTACAACCTCGGGCGCCTCTCGTCGGCGGGCGAGCTGCGCGGCCTCAACCTGCCGACCCCGCGCAACTTCAAGATCCTCCCGTACGCGGTCAGCTCCGCGAACCGCAATTTCACACCGGGCGCGACGGTGGACATGGACGGCGACATCGGCTTCGACGCGAAGTTCGGCGTCACCGGCAGCCTGAACCTGGACGCCACCGTGAACACCGACTTCGCGCAGGTCGAGGTGGACACGCAGCAGATCAACCTGACGCGCTTCAACCTGCGCTTCCCCGAGAAGCGGCCGTTCTTCCTCGAGAACTCCGGCCTGTTCACCATCGGGAAGGGCAACGAGCTGGATCTCTTCTTCAGCCGCCGCATCGGCCTCGACGATCGCGGCGCGCTGGTGCCGATCCGCGGCGGCGCGCGCCTGAGCGGCAAGGCGCGCGGCCTGAACGTCGGCGTCCTCAACATGCAGACGGCGGACGTCGGCACGCGTCCCGGGAACAACTTCTCGGTGGCGCGCGTGAGCCGCGACCTGCCCAGCCGATCCGGCGTGGGCGTCATGTTCGTCAACCGATCCGCCACGGGCGCCCTCGCGCGGTCGAACGATTTCAACCGCACCTACGGCGCGGACGGCCGGCTCGGCGTCGGGAACTACTTCACGATGAACGGCTTCGCCGCGCGCACCGAGACGCCGGGCTTCCGCGGACGCCAGTACGCCTACAACGTGGACACCGAGTACGACGACGGGCGGCACCGGCTGCAGTGGCAGTACGGCCTCACCGGCGAGGATTTCAACCCGGAGGTCGGCTTCCTCGAGAACGAGGACGGCTACCGGCGCATGTACTTCCAGGTCGAGGAGACGATGCGGCAGGACTGGGTGCGGAAGCTGGGCTTCCGCGAGTGGCTGCCGCACGTCAACGCGAACCGGTACGACTACCTCGACGGCGGCCTCAACAGCGCCGACCTGCACATCGACAACCACTGGGACTGGGAGAACGGCTGGCGGATCGACACGGCGCTGCAGGGCGGCTGGGAGGGGCTGCGCGTGCCCTTCGAGATCTACCCGGGCATCGTCGTCCCGCCGGGCGAGCATGGCGGCTTCGGCTACCGCCAGCGCGCCAACAGCGATCGCCGCAAGTGGATCTCGGGCCACTTCAACTGGGACGTCGGGCGCTTCCTGACCGGGAACCAGAACAGCCCGACGTTCGGGCTGCGCCTGCGCAGTAGCGGCAACTTCACGGTGGACACGACGTGGAACTACCGCATGATCGACCTGCCGCAGGGCTCGTTCCGCACGAACCTCGGCAACATGCGCGTCACCTATAACTTCTCGCCGCTCGTCTTCGTGCAGAGCCTGCTGCAGTACAACGACCGCACGCAGCGGTGGTCCACGAACCTCCGCTTCCACTGGCTCGAGACCGCCGCCACCGGGCTCTTCGTCGTCTACAACGACACCGAGAGCCTCGAGGGCCTGGGCCCCGTCAACCGCGCCTTCATCGTCAAGTACGTGCGCCAGTTCGACATCCTGCACTGATGCCGCGGATCGCTCTCTTCCTGCTGTGCGCCGTGGCGCTCGCCTCCGACGCGGCGGCGCAGCCGCCGACGATCCGCGCGGTGCGCGTGGACGCGCTGACGATCGACGGCCGCCTCGACGAGGCGCTCTACCGTGAGGTCGAGCCGATCTCCGGCTTCGTCCAGGTCGAGCCGAACGAAGGAGAGCCGGCCACGGAAAAGACGGAGATCTGGGTCGCCTTCGACCGCGAGAACTTCTACGTCACGTTCCGCAACTGGGAATCGCGTCCGGATCGGGTGGTGGCCAAGGACATGCGCCGCGACGGCAGCATCTGGCAGAGCGACGACATCGTGGCGTTCCTGATGGACACGTTCCACGATCGGCGCAACGGCGTGCAGTTCACGATCAATTCCATCGGCGGACGCAGTGACGGCCAGACGACCGAGTACCAGTACATGCGCGACTGGAACGCGATCTGGGACTTCGCGACCGGACGCTTCGAGGGTGGGTGGATCGTCGAAACCGCGGTGCCGTTCAAGTCGTTGCGCTATCGTCCCGGTGAGGATCAGGTGTGGGGCTTCAACGCCTTCCGCACCAACCGGTGGAAGAACGAGCTGTCGTTCCTCACGCCCGTGCCCAAGGCGCGTGGCCAGAGCGGGATTCAGGTGACGTCGATGGCTGCGCAGCTCGTCGGCATCGCGGCGCCGGCGGGTTCCAAGAACCTCGAGATCAAGCCGTACGCGATCTCGACGGCGACGACGCAGGCGGCAGCCTCCTCCCGGAGCACCGACCTCGACGGCGACTTCGGCATCGACGTCAAGTACGGGGTGACGCAGAACCTGACCGCCGATGTCACCTACAACACCGACTTCGCGCAGGTCGAGGCCGACGAGCAGCAGGTCAACCTGACGCGCTTCAGCCTGTTCTTCCCCGAGAAGCGCGAGTTCTTCCTGGAGAACCAGGGCACGTTTCAGTTTGGCGGCGTGAGCGCGAACAACTTCGGCGGCGGCGCCAGCGACGCGCCGATCCTCTTCTACAGCCGGCGCATCGGGCTGGAGAACGGGCGCGCGGTGCCGATCGAGGCGGGGGGGCGGTTGACCGGCCGCGTCGGGCGCTACACGCTGGGCGTGCTCAACATCCAGAGCGGCGCCGATGCCACCGCCCGGGCGCGCGCGACCAACTTCTCCGTCGTGCGGCTCAAGCGCGACATCCTGCGGCGCAGCAGCATCGGGCTGATGGCGACCGGGCGCAGCGCCGCGGACAGCCGCTCGGGAGACAACCTGGCCTACGGTCTCGACGGCACCTTTGCCTTCCTCGACAGCCTGCAGATCAATACGTACTGGGCGCGGACGCAGGCGCCGGGCGTGTCGCGCGACGACACCAGCTACCGCGGGCAGCTCGATTACAACGGCGACCGCTACGGCGTGCAGCTCGAGCACCTGGCGATCGGCGACCGCTTCGATCCCGGCGTCGGGTTCCTCCGCCGCGACGACGTGCGCCGCTCGTTCGCCCAGTTCCGCTTCAGCCCGCGGCCCCGCGCCAGCAGGCTGGTGCGGCGCTACGTCTATCAGGGGTCGGCGGCCTACCTGGAGAACGGCAGCGGCCTCGTCGAGACGCGGGAGCGCGAAGCCGAATTCGCCGTCGAGTTCCAGAACTCCGACCGCTTCCGGGTCACGTACGCCGGCGCCTACGAGTTCCTGCCCGCGCCGTTCCGCATCGCCAGCCACGTCACGCTGCCGGTCGGCGCCTACGAGTACGACAACATCGCCATCGGCTTCACGCGCGCCCAGCACCAGCCGCTCTCCGGCCAGCTGACGGCCGAATACGGCACCTTCTACAACGGGCATCGGACCGCCTTCAGCGCGTCGCGCGGCCGCATGGCCATCTCGGCGCGGCTCTCCCTCGATCCGACGTACTCGCTCAATCGCGTCGACCTCGCGCAGGGCGCGTTCACCACGCATCTGCTCGGCTCGCGGATTACCTGGTCGGCGACGCCCATGATGTTCACGAGCGCGCTGATTCAGTACAACTCCAGTACGCAGTCGCTGTCGGCGAACGTGCGCCTGCGGTGGGAGTACCGCCCCGGCAGTGAGCTGTTCGTCGTCTTCAACGAGGACCGCGACACGCGCGCGCGGCGCTTTCCCGACCTCGCCAACCGCGCCTTCATCGTGAAGGTCAACCGCCTGTTCCGCTTCTGACGTGCGCGCCGCCGTCCTTGCGCTGTGCGGCGTCCTCCTGGCGTGGCCGGCGCAGGCGCAGCCGACGCTGCGCGCGGTCCGCCTGGCCGCCCCGCTCGAGATCGACGGGCGCCTTGACGAAGCGTTCTACGGCACGACGCCGTCCATCTCGGACTTCGTGCAGATCGAGCCCGTCGAAGGCATGCCGGCGACGGAGAAGACGGAGCTGTGGATCGGCTTCGATGCGGCGAACGTGTACGTGACGTTCCGCAACTGGGAGTCGCGTCCGGACCTCGTGGTCGCCAAGGAGATGCGGCGCGACAACACCACCATCTACACCGGCGACGACAACGTCACGTTCTTCTTCGACACCTTCTACGACCGGCGCAACGGCGTGGAGTTCACGGTCAACGCGATCGGCGGACGCATCGACGGCCAGACCTTCAACGACCGGCAGTGGAGCGGCGACTGGAACACGATCTGGGACGTCGAGGTCGGCCGCTTCGAAGGCGGATGGACGGTCGAGGCGGCCATCCCGTTCAAGTCGCTGCGCTATCGCCCCGGCGACGCGCAGACGTGGGGCTTCAACGCGTTCCGGACCAACCGCTGGAAGAACGAGCTGTCGTACCTGACGCCCGTGGCCAAGGCGCGCGGGCAGGGCGGCGTGCACCAGGCGTCGGTCGCGGCGCAGCTGGTCGGCATCAGCGCGCCGTCCGGTTCGAAGAACCTGGAGATCAAGCCGTACCTGATTTCGACCGCCTCGACGCACGCCGCCCCCGCGGGCACCAGCCGCGACCTGTCCGGCGACGTCGGCCTCGACGTGAAATACGGCGTGACGCAGAACCTGACCGCCGACCTCACCTACAACACCGACTTCGCGCAGGTGGAGGCCGACCAGCAGCAGGTCAACCTGACGCGGTTCAGCCTGTTCTTTCCCGAGAAGCGCGAGTTCTTCCTCGAGAACGCGGGCACGTTCCAGTTCGGCGGCGCGCAGGTGAACAACTTCGGCGGGGGCGCCGACACGCCGATCCTCTTCTACAGCCGGCGCATCGGCCTGGAGAACGGACGCGCGGTGCCCATCGACGCCGGCGGCCGCCTGACCGGGCGCGTGGGCCGCTACAGCCTCGGCGTGCTCAACATCCAGAGCGGCGACGACGAGCTGGCGCGCGCGCGCGGCACGAACTTCTCGGTCGTCCGTCTCAAGCGCGACGTGCTGCGCCGCAGCAGCATCGGGCTGATGGCCACGGCCCGCCACGAAGCGGGAGCGGGCGGCGCGGACAACGTCGCCTACGGCGTGGACGGCACCTTCGGCTTCTTCGCCAACCTGGCCGTCAACACGTACTGGGCGCGGTCGAAGTCCACGGGCGTGACGCGCGACGACACCAGCTACCGCGCGCAGCTGGACTATGCCGGGGATCGCTACGGCGTGCAGCTCGAGCACCTGGCGATCGGCGACCACTTCAACCCCGGCGTCGGCTTCGTGCGGCGCGACGACATGCGTCGTTCGCATGCGCAGGTCCGGTTCAGTCCTCGGCCGCGCGAGAGCCGGCTGATCCGTCGCTGGTTCTACGCCGGCTCGGTCACCTACGTTGAAAACGGCGCCGGCGTCGTCGAGACGCGCGAGCGCGACGGCGAGTTCGCGATCGAGTTCCAGAACGCCGATCGGTTCCGGGTCAACTACAACGGCACGTACGAGTTCCTGCCGGCGCCCTTCCGCATTGCGCCCGGGGTGACGCTGCCGGTGGGCGGCTACGACTTCGACGCCCTCTCAGTGGGGTTCAACCGCGCGCCGCGGCACCGCATGTCGGCGAACCTGGGCGTCGAGTACGGGACGTTCTACAACGGGCATCGGACGACGGTGAGCGTGGCCAGCGGACGCGCCACGTTCACGTCGCGCCTCTCGGCGGAGCCGACCTATGCGGTGAACTGGGTGGATCTGGCACAGGGGTCGTTCACGACGCATCTGCCGGGAACGCGGGTGACGTGGACGATCACGCCGCGGATGTTCACGAGCGCGCTCGTGCAGTACAACTCCAGTACGCAGTCGGTGTCGGCCAACGTACGCCTGCGCTGGGAGTACCTCCCCGGCAGCGAGCTGTTCGTCGTCTTCAACGAGGATCGCGACACGCGCGCGCGGCGCTTCCCGGACCTCGCGAACCGTGCAATCATCGTGAAGGTCAACAGGCTGTTCCGTTTTTGAACATTGATACGCTCCGTTCCGGGGTCTGACCCCGGAACGGAGCGTCACCGGGGTCTGACCCCATGAGCGAATCGACTCAAGTGGCTATCGTCGGCGCCGGCCCGGCGGGGCTGATGCTCGGGCACCTGCTGCACCTGCGCGGCATCGACTCGGTCATCCTCGAGAACCGCAGCCAGGACTACGTGATCGAGCGCGTCCGCGCGGGCGTGCTGGAGCAGGGCACTGTCGACCTGATGAACGAGGTCGGCGTGGGCCAGCGGCTGATGCGCGAGGGCATGCGCCACGACGGCCTCTACTTCGCCTTCAACGGCGACCGCCATCACATCGACCTCGCCGGCCTGACCGGCGGGCGCGCCATCACCGTCTACGGCCAGAACGAGGTGGTCAAGGACCTGATCGCGGCGCGCGTGGCGACCGGGCGGCCGCTTCACTTCGAGGTCGGCGACGTCAGCGTCCATGACTTCGAATCCGGCGCGCCGCGTGTCCGCTACACCCGCGACGGGCAGTCGCACGAGATCGTCTGCGACGTCATCGCCGGCTGCGACGGGTTCCACGGCATCTGCCGGCCCGCGATCGGATCGCACCTGCGGATCTACGAGCGTACGTATCCGTTCGCATGGCTCGGCATCCTCGCGTCCGCGTCTCCCTCATCGCCCGAGCTCGTCTACAGCCTGCACGAGCGCGGCTTCGCGCTGTTCAGCATGCGGTCGCCGAGCGTCACGCGGCTCTACCTGCAGTGCGCGCCGGAGGAAGACATCGCGAACTGGCCCGACGACCGGATCTGGGAGGAGCTGCGGACGCGGCTGCGCACGAGCGACGGCTGGGAGCCGAACCAGGGGCCGATCACGCAGAAGTCGATCACGCCGATGCGCAGCTTCGTGGCCGAGCCGATGCGGCGCGGCCGGCTCTTCCTCGCCGGCGACGCCGCGCACATCGTGCCTCCCACCGGCGCGAAGGGACTCAACCTCGCCATGGCCGACGTCTGGCGCCTCGCCAACGCGCTCGTCGAGTTCTACGGCTCGTCCCGGCAGTCGCTGCTCGATACCTACTCGGACCGCGGCCTGCGGCGCACCTGGCGCGCGCAGCGGTTCTCGTGGTGGATGACCTCGATGCTCCACCGTTTCGAGGACGAGAGTCCCTTCGATCATCGCCGCCAGCTCGCCGACCTCGAGTACCTCGTCAGCTCCCGCGCCGCGATGACGAGCCTCGCCGAGAACTACGTCGGCACCCCGCTGGATTGAGGAGACGTGACACTTCCAACTTCCAACTTCCAAAATCCAACTCCCAAGGCGCTTTGGAAGTCGGGCGTTGGAGGTTGGGAGTTACCATAGCGCCCACTCGTGGCGAGGCGCCGACCCCGACAACCCACGCATCGACGAACAGCGGCTGGCGGGGCCGCCGCGGGCACCAGCCCGTCCGTGACGCGCTGGCTGCCCCTCGTTCTGGCCGTGCTCGGCGCGCTCGTGTACGCCAACGCGCTGTCGGGTCCGTTTCTCTTTGACGACGAGAATTCCATTGTCCGGAATCCGCAGATCAGGCAGCTCTGGCCGCTGTCGGAGCCGCTGTCGCCGCCCCGCGACACGCCGGTGGCCGGCCGCCCGCTGGTCAACCTCTCGTTCGCGCTGAACTACGCGGCCGACGGCCTCGACGTGGGCGGCTACCACGCCGTCAACATCGCGATTCACATCCTTGCCGCGCTGACGCTCTTCGGCATCGTCCACCGGACGTTGCGGGCGAGGCATGCCTCGCCCCTGCACGGCAACGAGGGATCCCTGCCGACAGGGGCGGCTTTCGTCTGCGCGCTTGTCTGGATGCTGCATCCGCTGACGACCGAGCCCGTGAACTACCTGACGCAGCGCACGGAGTCGTTGATGGCGTTGTTCTATCTGCTGACGCTGTACTGCGCGATTCGCGGCTGGACGGCCAGAGCGGTCGCCTCCTGCGCAGCGGGGATGCTCTGCAAGGAGTCGATGGTCACCGCGCCGCTGATGGTCGTGCTCTACGACCGGATCTTCGTCTTCGGCTCCTTGCGGGAGGCCTGGCGCGCCCGCCGCGGTCTCTACGCAGGTCTGGCCGCGACGTGGCTCGTGGTTGCGGCGGTGATCGCGACGCGCCCGCGCACGTCGGTCGGCTTCGAGGGGGCCGCCACGCCGTGGGTGTATCTCCTCAATCAGGTCGAGCTGATCGCGCGCTATCTGTGGCTCACCATCTGGCCGCGGCCGCTCGTCCTCGACTACGGCCTGCCGCGTCCGCTCACGCTCGGGGAGGTCTGGCCGGAGGCGCTGCTCGTCGTGGCGCTCGGCGTCGCGGCCGTCGTGGCGCTGGTCCGCTGGCCGCGCATCGGATTCCTGGCGGCGTGGTTCTTCATCACCCTCGGCCCGACGTCCAGCATCGTCCCCATTCAGACGGAGGTCGGCGCGGAGCGGCGGATGTATCTGCCGCTCATGGCGCTGGTCGTGCTCGGCGTCGTGGGCGTCATACGCTTGGTGCCGCGCAAGAGCACTCCAGGCACTTTAGGCACCCCAGGCACCATCGCTCTTGCCGTCGTGTGCGTGTTACTCGCGACCGGAACGATCCTGCGCAACCGGGAATACCGGTCGCGGCTCTCGATCGCGCAGACCATCGTGGACCGCTGGCCATCGGGCCGCGGCTACTTCCTGCTGGGCAGCGAGCTCGTGGACGCCGGCCGCAACCAGGAGGCGATGGTGGCGCTGCGCGCCTCCGCCCGCGACTACCCGGGCGGTCACTTCGCGCTCGGCACCGAGCTGCTGGCAGCGGGGAAGATGGACGAGGCGATCGTCGAGCTCGAGGAGTTCCTGCGGCTGCAGCCGGAGGGCGCCAGCGCGGTCCCCGCGCACGACATGCTGGGCCGGGCGTACGTGACGAGAAACGACCCCGAACGCGCGCTCCAGCACTTCGACGTCGTCCTGCGCGCGCCCGACTACCCGTTCCGGACGGAGATTCAGGGTTATGCCGACCAGCTCAGGAGGCTGAGAGATCGGTGAATTTGCTGAGAATTTGCTGAATTGTGAAGTAAACGGTTTCGCAGGCCTGGCAAACGCGGATACAATCCGGCCTCGCACGAGGAGCAACTGAGAGTCGACCAAGGCAAGCAACCATGAGAGAGACGGCCGAAGCGTCAAGTCTGGCGTCGGAAGCGTACGCGGTTGTCCGGCAACGAATCCTGCGGGGCGAGCTGGTGCTGGGGCAGGTAATCTCGCGCCGCAAGCTGGCGGCCGAGCTGGGGATGAGCTTCCTGCCGGTGTCGGAGGCGCTGCTGCGCCTCGAGTTCGAAGGGCTTCTCGAGAGCCGCCCGCGCGCGGGCACGCGGGTCCGCATCCCGTCGCTCGAGGACGTCAAGGGGCATTACGTCGTCCGCGAGGCGCTCGAGGTGCAGGCGGCGATGCTGTTCTCGGTGGTGGCCACGGCGGGTGAGCGCGCGGAGCTGAAGAAGCTGGCGGCGCGCGTGGACGCCCTCTCGATGCAGACCGACCGGATCCTCTACCTCAACCTGCACCTCAAGCTGCACCGCCGCATCGCGGAGTGCACGCGGTGCGAGACGCTCTGCGACGCGATCGAGAAGACGCACGCGCTGGCCACGATCTGGTTCTGCGTGATGCGCAAGCCGCTGCCGACCGACTCGCCGACGCGGCACCAGGACCTCGTCGAGACGCTCTGCGGCAACGACCCGCTCAAGGCCGCCGAGGCCGTGCGCGAGTACATCGCCGTCGGCATGCAGCACACCATCGAAGTGCTGGAGCCGTACTTCAAGATGCGCAAGGCCAACGGCAAGACGTTCTACCGCAGCGAGAAGAAGCTCCGGAAGACGGGGCTCGAGCCGCTCACGATCAACTGATCGCTCAGGCTCAGTGGGCGGCGGACGGCGCCGGCGCGGTCTCCGGCCGGTAAGGGCTCCGCCGTCCCATCACCACCGTGCTCAGCGCCACGACGGCGGCGGCCATCGTCGCCGGCACCGCGCCTGCCTGGAAGATCTGCTGCGGCGTCCACTGCAGCCCGAGCATCGCCCCTCCGATCAGCGGACCGACGATCGAGCCGATACGGCCCACGCCCAGCGCCCAGCCGACGCCGGTGGAACGGATGCTCGTCGGGTAATACATCGCCGCGAGCACGTTCAGTCCGCCCTGCGCCCCTTGCACCGTGATGCCGAGGATGAACGTGATCACCATCAGCAGCTGGAAGTTCGCGAACATCACCGACGCCGCCAGGATGAGCGCGAGCGATCCGAAGAACTCCGTCATCATCGCGGGGAATACGCCCATCAGCTTCATCAGCGGGCCCTGGATCAGCGTGCCGACGATGCCGCCGAAGCTGAACGCCGCCACCGCGGTGATGCCGGCGGACACGGGCATGCCCGCCTGCCGCAGCAGGCTGGGAAGCCAGCTCAGGATGAAGTAGAGGATCAACAGGTTCATGAAGAACGGGATCCACAGCATCAGCGTGCCCGTGGCCCGTCCTTCGGTGAACAGGTGTTTCAGCGCCATGCCCTCCAGCCGCTCCGAGGCGGGAGGGGGGGCCAGCGGCGCGTCGGCGGCCTCCGGCGCGAGCTTCCGCACGATGCCGGAGATGCGCTGCCGGTCGGCACCCTTCGCGGCGAGGAAGCGCAGCGACTCGGGCAGCACCTTGATCAGGATCAGCGCGAGCGCGATCGGCAGCACGCCGCCGACCACGAACACCGACCGCCATCCATACGCGGGGATGAGCGCACCGCCGACGATGCTGGCGAGGACCGCCCCGCCGCCCATGCCGGCGAAGATGGCCGGCACGAGAGTCGGCTGCATCCGCTTCGGCGCGTACTCGGAGGAGAGCGCGACGACATTCGGCATCGCGCCGCCGAGGCCGAGGCCGGTGAGGAAGCGCAGCAGGATGAGGCCGTTGAGCGTGGAGACGAACGCGGTCAGCAGGGAGAACAGGCCGAAGATGATCGACGAGACGATGATCGCCCACTTGCGGCCCCAGCGATCGGCAATCGGGCCGGCGAGCATCGCGCCGATCATCAGGCCGAACAGGCCGGCGGAAATCACCTGGCCGAAGGCGGGAAGCGGGATGCCGAGATCCTCGGAGATCGGCGGCACCAGGAAGCCCAGGGCCTGCGTGTCGAAGCCGTCGAGCAGCAGCACCGCGCCGCACAGCAGGATCGTCGTCAGCTGAAACCCGCTCAGCGGACGTTCGTCGATGAGGTCGTTGACGGTAAGAGTGCGAGGTTGAGTTGCCATGTGTGCTCCCGCCGGGAGATTATCACGGACACGATGACCAGCTATCAGCCGATTGAGGAGACGCTGCGGCGTACGCTCGGCCTCGCGCGGCGCCCCGTGGCGATCACGTTCTGCGACAGCGCGCCGCAGGGCATCGATCGGTTCACGGGCGTCGAGCCGTCGAGCTGCAGTTACTGGCGCCTGGCATCGGCCGGGCGTTCGTTCTACACGCTCGCGAGCGATCACTACAACTGCCCGGTCGGCGCGTACACGCACAACGTGCCGCTGCCGCCGGGGCGCGTTGGCGAGCTCGAGGCCACGCTGACGCTGATGTCCGAGGTCGGCTACATCCGCATGGAGGAGGTGCCCGGTATCCCACAGCTTCCGAAGACGCCGGCCGCCGTGGCGTACGCGCCGCTCGGCGCGGCGACGCTGGCGCCGGACGTCGTGCTGGTGTGGGGCAGCGCGGCGAGCATCATGCTGCTGAACGAAGCGGCCATGCGCGCGGGTGTCGGCGGCCAGCTCCAGGCGATGAGCCGGCCGACGTGCATGGCGCTGCCGGCCGCGCTGACGTCGGGAACGGTCGCGAGCGTCGGCTGCATCGGCAACCGCGTCTACACGGGCGCGACCGAGGGCGAGCTCTACGCCGCCGTGCGCGGCGCGGACATTGCGAAGGTCGCGGCCGAGGCGGGCACGATTGCGAGCGCCAACGCCGCGCTCACCGAATTCCATACTCGGCGGCGCTCACTCGCCACCGAGTGATTTTTGATTTGTGATTTGTGATCTGTGATTTGTGATTTGACATCACAAATCGCAAATCACAGATCACAAATCACAAATCACAAATCGCCCTATTCGATTGGTTCGCCGGGCGTGGGCGCGCCGGCCAGCCACGCCTTGCCTTCCGCGTAGAGCTTCTCCGTCGAGGGCCCGCGCAGACCGGGCAGGCCGTCTCTCACCTTGAACCCGATCGTCGTCTGCAGGTAACCGAGATGGCGGTACCCTTCGGGGAACGTCGCCAGCAGCGCCGGATCCAGCTTCACGGTCGCTGACGGATCCACCGGGTCCATGCGGTCCTTCTCGTAGCAGAGCCGCCGCCGGACGATGCGCCACTCGCCGTGGCGCTTCTCGAAGAAGTCGTAGAAGCGGCCGACGCAGAGCACGTCCACGAGCACGCCGTGCACCTCGGCGCGCTGGCTGATGCTCATCTTCGTCTGTGCGATGGCGCGCGGGCCCGCCACGTCGCACGTGAAGCCGCCGAGAAAGTGCAGGATGCTGACGCCCCTGTTGAACCCGTCGCGGCTCACCTCGATGAACGTCGTCGCGGGCCCCTGAAACCAGGTCGCCCACATCTCGGCCTCGGGGTGCCACACGGTCTTGAAGCGCTCCCAGTCGCCCGAGTCGCGCCACAGCGCCCAGTTCTCGACGACCTCTTTGATGGCTGCTTTGTCGGAATCCATATCAGCTGCAGACGATGCGGTTGCGCATCGTGCCGATGCCTTCCACGTCGGTTTCGAGGATGTGGCCGTCGAGCAGGAACTCCTGCGGCACGCGGCCGAAGCCGACGCCGTCGGGCGTGCCGGTGGCGATGATGTCGCCGGCCTCGAGCGTCAGCCCCTGCGACAGCGACTCGATGAGCACGTTCACCGGGAAGATCATCTTGCTCGTGCTGCTGTGCTGCTTCTCGACGCCGTTGACACGGGTGATGACGTCCTTCTGCTGCGGGTCGCCGAATTCATCGGCCGTCACGACCACCGGTCCCATCGGGCAGAACCCGTCGAGGCTCTTGCCCTTGAAGAACTGGAAGTGGTTCTTCTGCAGGTCGCGCGCGGTGACGTCGTTGATCGCGGTGTAGCCGAAGACGTGGCGCATGGCGTCGGTGCGCGCGATGTCGCGCCCGGTCACGCCGATGATGACGCCGAGCTCCGCCTCCCAGTCCACCATCCGGGTCGTGGACGGGCGGTACGTCACGTCGTCGAACGGCCCGTTGACCGTCGTCGGCGCCTTGGTGAAGTAGACGGGGATCGTCGGGATGTCCACCTGCTGGCCGCGCGCCCTGGCCTGCTCCTCGATGTGGCTCACGTAGTTGCGGCCGACGCAGAAGACGTTCTTCGCCGGGCGCGGAATCGGCGCGTGCCAGCGGATCGTCGCCGGGTCGTGCCGCGCCACCGGGGAGCGCGGCCGCGTCCACGCCGCGGGGCCCCCGTGAATCAGGTCGAGCAGCGTGCCCGGCAGTTCGAGGACCGCGCCGTCCTGCAGCAGGCCCAGGCGGCGGGTCGTGTCGTGTTCGATTGAAAAGGTCAGATACCGCATGTCGGAGGGTCGAATAATATCGAATCCTTACGGGCGACGCATGCGTCGCCCCTACAACGTTGACTGACATTCTTCATGGTAGGGGCGATGCATCGCATCGCCCGTAGACTGTCACGGTGAATCAGAAACACGCGCTGGCCGGTGTTCGCGTTCTCGAACTGGGCGGGCTGATCGCCGGCCCGTATGCGACGAGCCTCTTCGCGCAGTTCGGCGCCGACGTCATCAAGGTCGAAGCGCCCGGCGAGGGCGATCCGCTGCGCCGCTGGCGCAAGCTGCACGACGGCACCTCGCTGTGGTGGTACTCGATCAGCCGCAACAAGCGATCGATCGCGCTGGATCTCAAGTCGGAGGAAGGCCGGCGCGTCGTCCGGGCGCTGGCGGCGAGGGCCGACATCGTGGTGGAGAACTTCCGCCCGGGCGCGCTCGAGGGCTGGGGCCTCGGCTGGGAAGAGCTGTCCGCGCTCAATCCAGGTCTCATCATGGTGCGCATCTCGGGCTACGGCCAGACGGGGCCGTACCGGGATCGCCCGGGCTTCGCGGCGATTGCGGAGGCGATGGGCGGGCTGCGCTACGTCACCGGCGATCCCGGCCGCGCGCCGGTGCGCACGGGCGTGAGCCTCGGCGACTCGCTGGCCGCGCTCTACGGCGTCATCGGCGCGCTCGTCGCGCTGCACCACCGCAACGTCAACGGCGGCCGCGGCCAGGTGGTGGACGTCGCGCTGTACGAGGCAGTGTTCGCGGTGATGGAGAGCCTCATCCCGGAGTTCTCGCTCGGCGGGTTCATCCGCGAGCGCTCGGGCGGCAGTCTTCCAGGCATCGCGCCGTCCAACACCTATCCGTGCCGCGACGGCAGCTACGTCGTCATCGCCGGCAACAGCGACGGCATCTACAAGCGCCTGATGCACGCCACCGGACGTCCCGATCTGGCCGACGATCCGGCATTGGCCCACAACGAAGGACGCGTCAAGCAGATCGACGTCATCGACGGGGCGATCGCGGCGTGGACGTCGCAGCGGTCGCTCGACGAGGTGCTGGACGCCATGCGGCGGGCGGACGTGCCGGCCGGAAAGATCTATAGTGCAGCCGACATCCACGGCGACGCGCAGTACCGCTCGCGCGGGATGATCGAGCCCGTGACGCTGCCCGACGGCGCGCGGCTGGACATTCCGGGCGTCGTGCCGACGCTGAGCGAGACGCCCGGCGCGACACGCTGGATCGGGCCGCGGCTCGGGCAGCACAATGACGAGGTATTAGAGGAGATGCGCCATGAATAGAGTTGTGTTCGCCGTTGGACTGCTCGTGTTCCTGGCCGCACTGCAAGCACCCCAGGCACTCCAGGCACCCCAGGCACCCCAGACACGCGAGGCACAGATCGAAGATCTGGTGATCGCCAACCGCGTGCTGGCGCAGTACGAGATCGTGGACGGGTACGGCCATGTGACGGTCCGCAGCGCCGCGAACCCGAACCGCTATTTCATCTCGCGCTCCCTCGCCCCGGCGCAGGTGACGGCCGCCGACATCATGGAATTCGATCTCGACAGCAACGCCGTGAACGAGACGCGCGGGCGCACCTCCTACCTGGAGCGCTTCATCCACGGCGAGGTGTTCAAGGCGCGCCCGGACGTCATGTCCGTCGTGCACATGCATGCGCCGTCGGTGATCCCCTTCGCCAACTCGAAGACGCCGCTGCGGCCGATGTATCACATGTCCGCCTTCATCGCGCAGGGCATCCCCGTGTTCGAGATCCGTGACGTCGCGGGCATGACGGATCTGCTGATCTCGAACGGCATGATCGGCCGCGCCCTGGCCAAGACGATCGGGCAGGGCCCCGCGGCGCTGATGCGCGGCCACGGCGCGACCATTGTCGGCCCGACGCTGGCGATCGCCGTCGCGCGCAGCGTGTACCTCGCCGCCAACGCGTCCATGCAGGCGCAGGCGATGGCGCTCGGCGGCGGCGTGACCTATCTCGACCCGGAGGAAGCCAGGAAGGTCGGCGACCAGGGCGGCTACCTGCGGTCCTGGGACCTGTGGAAGGCGGAGGCGCAGGCACGGATGGCCAGCCGCTGAAACATCAGAATGTTGAACCGCTGCCGAGGCGGGCGTATACTCCCCGATCACTATGAAGAGCTTGCGAGTTGCCAGGATTTCCGTCCTCATACTCGGCCTGGCGGTGGTCGCCACGCCCGCGTTCGCGCAGGTGGACTTCTCCGGCGAGTGGTCGCCGCGGCACCA
>VFYY01000082.1 GCA_016871375.1 Acidimicrobiia bacterium | reverse complement strand
TGTAGACGCCGAAGCCCGCGCGAACGATCCCGTCGGCGACGAGCGCCTTGAGCGGTCCGCCGAATTCACGGCGCCACGTCGCCGAGGCCTTGACTTCAATGCCCACCGCCCGCGCGGCGCGGGTCCACACGAAGTCGACTTCGCCGCCGTGGCCTCCCGCGAGGCGCTCCTGCTCGTGGCGGTCGAGGGGCTGCGGCACGCGGAAGCGGCCCGGATCTGCGGCGTGACTGCCGCCGTGATGCGCCAGCGCGTCAGCCGCGGCCGCGCGATGCTGGCCGACCGCCTGTCAGATTCGCCGGTGGCGGGCGTTGCGGTCTGGAAGGCGGCGACGACATGACGCCGCTCCAGGAGCTGCCGTCGTTGCTGCCGGATGCGGCGCGCGCCGAGCGCACGCGGCAGCGATGCCGTGCGGTACTGGTGCGCCGTTACTGCGTCGCGTCGCCCGTGGACGGCGACGCGCGAAGGAGCCCGGCGGCGGCACGCTCCACCACCGCGCGGTCGAACAGCTGGCGGATCTTCGCGCTCGCCCGGTACTCCGCGAGGATGGCGTTGCGGCTGCTCGTGTAGGCCTCTTCCATCGCGTACTCGAGCACGGTCGCCATCACCAGGCCCTCCTCGGTCTTCGTCGCCTGGAACCGCTTCTGGAAGGCCTGCAGCGTCGCAGCGAACGACGGGTCGTCCCATTCCTCGACGCTCGCGTCGAGGCTGACGAAGTCCTCGAGCACCTCGGCGTACGCCTCGCTGGCCGGGTGGTGCCAGAACGCGACATCGCGGCCGAATTCCTTCACGTACATCGGCAGGTACAACGTCGCCCGCGCCGGCACGCGCCGCAGCGCCGCGGGGTTGTAGCGCCGGATCTCGTCCGCGCTCAGCTTCGTCCGCCGCGCAATTTCCGCGACGGGAATGGCGCGCGTCGTGCGCATCGCGTGGACGGCCGTCTGCGGCGTGGTGGCGATGATGTTGGTCACGTTGACCGCGTTGCCGAACACCATCTCCGCGTAGAGATACGAGCGCGGACCGTAGGTCCGGTAGATGTCGCGGAAGCCGTAGAGCGAGATCCGGCGGAGGTCGCGCGCGAACCGCGACCCGAGGAAGTACTGATCGCGGACCTCCTCCCCGCCGAGGCGCTCGCCGTTGATGAGCGTGCGGCCGACGTTGGTGCCGCCGCTGTTGTGCTCGGACAGCGCGGGGATGAACGACTGGTACTTCGTCGCCAGCACGCTCAGATACGCCGCGCAGTAGGGCGCCTGCGTCGTCTGGTTGTGCCCTTCGATGACGTGCGGCGACAGGCGGTTCAGGCGCGTCCAGTTGCGGGCGAGCCACTGGCAGAAGCCCACGGCTCTCGCCTCGGACCGCCGCGTCGGGTTGAAGCCCGACTCGAGGATCGCCTGCGCGAGCCCGATTTCCGCCGGCACGCCGAAGCGCTCGTAGATGGCGGCCCACTCGCCGACGAACTCCCCGTAGCGGCGCACATTCGGCAGCAGGAACCGCCCGCGCGTCGGGTTGTGCATCACCGGGCCGACGCGCTGCTCGAGCAGGCCGGCGACGAGATCGCGGCGCCGATCGAGGTTGCGCGGGAGCTGGCGTCCGGCGAGCAGGTTCGAGAGCGAGGGATCCTTCCAGTCCGCGTCACGAATCCAGTCGCCTCTGGTCGGAAACACCACGAGCAGGCGCCCGTCGGACGCGGTGCCGAAGGCGATCGAGCCGTCGGGGATCGTGAAGATGTGACGCCAGAACGTATAGCCCGGCCTGAACGCCAGCATCGTCTCGTAGTCGTTGTTGCGGCGGGCCTGGATTTGCTCCAGCGGAACATCTTCTCTCTGGATGTCCGCGCGAACGATCACCGCCGGCGCGGCGACGAGCAGGAGAACGGCGAGCAGGGAGCGTGTGAGGATCACTTGAAACAGTTACGCCATGATAGCCGACGACGTTTCAGGGGAGCGCGGGCTGCTGGTTGAATCTGAGCGAGACGGCGATGGCCGCCTTGCGTTCCCGCTGCACGTTGGCGGAGGTGCCGTACATCGCGAGGTCCAGCGACACGCGCGGACCCATGTTGAGGCCGATGCCGCCGGTCGGCTGCCACGTCTCGCGCGTGTAGAGGGCGCCGCCGCGCAGATCGCGCCGAGGCCGTGCTCGTAGCCGCCATGGAACGACGTGCCCTGAAAGCCGCGGCCGAAATCGGCCACCAATGCGCCGGGGCCGATGCGGTAGCCGGCATACGCGCGATAGTCGAGCGGCAGCTCGACGGTCGCGTCCGCGAGCGGCACGTCCGGCGACTCGATGAAGGCGGCGCCCGTGAAGAGGCTCGCCAGCGAATGCGTCGTGCGCTCGATGCCGGTCCACTCGATCCGGTTCGCGATGCCCTTCACGCCGAACCCGGCCTCCACCCGATCGGCGACGACGCCGACGCCCACGTCGAACGCCTGGCCGCGGCCCGACGACGAGCGGTCGCGCTCGAAGACGAGCGGCAGCCCGGCGAACGGATTGAACGTCAGGAGGCCCTGCGAGTCCGTGTCGAGGCGGAGGACCGTGTCGAAGTCCTCGTAACGGAACCCGAGAAGGAAGTTGTAGTCGAGCGCCACGTAGACGCCGTCACGCTCCCCCGTCAGCGCCGCGACCGGGTATCGGCCGCGGTAGCCGCCGGTGAGCGCGGCCGCCATCTGGTCGCGCGAGAAGATCGCGATGTTGAAGCGGTCGTTCGGCCGGTAGACGTCCACGTCGCTGGAGAGGATGTCGATGAGGTCCTCATCGATGTCGGCGGCCGTGCGCATCGAAAAGTACGGGCCCGCGCCGACGTAGATGCCGTGGAAACCGCCGTTCGGCATCCGGACGAGCGGAAGCGTCGCGCCAAAGGTCGTGTGCGTGAGGCCTTCGGCCACGGGTTGCTGCCGCGGCGCGAACCCGCGGTAGGTGTTCAGGTCGCGGCTGAGCGCGGCGTTCCGGATGTCCACCGACAGGCGGCGCCCCATCTCGCTCGTGCCGCTGTCGCGGCCGATGACGTAGTGCAGCGGCGCCGCCGCGTACTCGATGCTCCGCACGATGTCGAACTCGTCGGAGTCGGGATTGAAGACGTGGCGGTCGCCGACGACCTGCAGCAGGCCGAACGGCAGGACAATTCCGCGGTACGGCCGCTGCTCGTCGATCATCCGGCTGGCGGGATGGTCGGCGCCGCCGGCATCCCCCATGGCGATCTTGCGAGCGTCAAACGACCAGTTCTGGGCGGACAACGGCGACGCCCAGAAGGCAACGACTATGAATGCCGCGAGGCGGCGCATAGCTGTCAACTCCCACCTCCCAACAACCAATTCCCAACATGTCCCGTCCTGCTCGGGAGTTGGAAGCTGGGCGTTGGGAATTACTCTGACGCGAGGAGCGCCTGCAACGCCCACGCCGTCGTGGAGATACGCTGCGCGTAACTCTCACCGCCGGCCGGCCGGGTGGTTTCGGGCGAGCTGCCATCCTCGAGCCGGGAGGGGATCAGGTAGTCGCGGGCCTTGCGAATAGCCTGATCCAGCTCAGCCTGGGTGTATGGGGCCGTGTCCAGATCCGCGACGTTGCGAACGGCGACGAGGCCAAGGACTGCCAGCGCCGTGTCGAACGGCTCGGACGGCGATGTGACGTACGGGCCCCAGCCGCCGTCGGGCGCCTGCCCGCGCGCCAGGGTGTCGAGCGCGCGGCCGCGCTGACGGATCGCCGTCGGGTCCGCGTCGCGTTCGAGGCCGATCAGGATCGAGGACGCGTCGAGCACGGACCCCACGGGCGCGGTCCGCAGCCAGGCGCCGTTCTCGCCCTGGTGCGTCACCAGCATGCATTTGCGATTTGTGATTTGTGATTTGTGATTGAGATTTGAGATTTGGGATTGGGATTTGCTAATGCGTCATCGCGTGCAGCAGCACGTTGATACCGAGCGCGTAGCCGTCGGGCGAGAACTGGTAGAAGAAGCCGGGGTCCTCGCCCTCGCGCTCCCACGAGTCCGCGACGTCGGTGTTGTGCGACATCAGCACCATGATCTGCCCGTGGGCGTCACGGATGGCGCGCAGGTGAACGTCCGCGCTGTCGGCGCCGCGCTCGGAGGTCGACTGCCCGCCCACGCCGCGCCAGAACTGGATGTTGGTGATCTGCGGCACCTTCCGCACCTCGAACATCGTCTTCAGGATGGGATCGTCGAGCGGCACGTCCTGGACCGGAAACTCCGAGGGCGGCAGCACGCGCGCGATCTCGGTCGCCCACTGCCGCCACGCGAGCGAGCCCCAGAAATCGTCCACCCACAGGAAGCCGCCCTTGAGCAGGTAGGTCCGCAGCCGCTCGACTTCGGCCGCGCTGAAGCCGACCGTCCCGACATCCGACGCCACCGTGATCGGGCAGTTGAAGAGCGCGTCGTCGGTGAGGCGGACGACGAAGTAGTTGGGATGGCCGGAGGTGTCGCGGCTCACGCGCGTCTTGGTCAGCTCCGACAGCCGCGTGGTGAGGTTCACCTCGGCGTACGGGTAGTCGGTCTGCCAGCCGATGCCCATCGGCTCCACGCGCACGCTGCGGTAGGCGACGCGGCAGATGACGAATGAGCCGTCGGGCATGTGCGCCGGCGCGTAGCGCGCGGCCAGGCTGCCCTCGCGGAAGCGGAACCCCTGCGCGTGGGCCGCCGCGGCGACGGCCGTGCCGGCGAGGATGACGGCGACCGCGGTTCTGAGCGCGCGGCGCGCGGGGTCCATAACCGGAGTGTAAGACATTTGCGATTTGTGATTTGTGATTTGTGATTTATGCTCGCCCTATGATCCGCCGGCGAACGGTTGTCGTCGCCGTCATCGTCGCATTCGCCGCGGCCGCCGCGGCCGAGGCGCAATTCCGGGGGCGCTTCGCTCCGCGTCTCGCGACGATGGAGGACTACGACGGGTCGTTCCACTTCTGCCGCGGCTGGTTCCGCAGCGGCTTCGGCGGCGACGGCGGCGGCTGGGCCGCCGACTACCCGTGGGCGGACATCAACCTCTCCATCCGCCTCGGCGAGCTCACGAAGACGATCGTCAGCAAGGACGCGATCGGCGACCCGCGGCCGCTCATCATGCGCATGTCGGATCCGACGATCTACCAGTGCGGGTTCGTGATGATGACGGAGGTCGGTGCCATCGTCATCGACGACGCGGAGGCCGCGAACCTGCGCAACTACCTGCTGAAGGGCGGGTTCCTGTGGGTCGATGACTTCTGGGGCTCGTACGCGTGGAACCACTGGGCGAGCCAGATCCGCAAGGTCTTCGCGCCGCCCGACTACCCCATCGTCGATCTGCCGCCGGATCATCCGCTCTACCACACGCAGTTCAACATCGCGCGCACGGCGCAGATCACCAACATCGGCTTCTGGCTGAGCACGGGGCAGACCTCCGAGCGCGGCGCCGACAGCGCGCAGGTGCACACGCGCGCGATCCTCGACAAGGACGGCCGCGTCATGATCCTCATGACGCACAACACCGACTTCGGCGACTCCTGGGAGCGCGAAGCCGAGGACCCGAGCTTCTTCCAGAAATTCGCCGCCGACGGCTACGCGTTCGGGATCAACGTCGTGCTGTATGCAATGACGCACTGAACCCGAACTGGCGTTCCTCAACGCTTCCGGCGACTGCAAGTACTCCATGAGGCCGGTGACTTCCTGGAGCGCGGCGATGGCGAGCTCGTCGTACTCCGCACGGACGTCCTCAGTGATATAGCGGCGATCCACGGCGTCGCGCAGGTGGTTTTGAGCCTCCATCAGTGAAGCACGTGCGATCACCGTGTAGTACGCAAAGTCGGGAGGATTGAACCGGCCGTATCCCTCGGCGATATGGGCCGGCGGCCGACCGGCAGCCTGTTCAAGCTGCTTCCGACGGTCCCAGTCCCGCGAGATCGGCCCCGACTCGCACAGCTTGTAGATTGCTTTCTTGAACACATCGCACGTTTGCCACGCACGACGCTCGGTGAATCGCTGAACGCCTCTTGCCATAGGCAACAGAGGAGCAACGGATATGCCGCGCTGTTTCAGGCGATTTCGCCCGCCAACGGGCAGGTGGGTTGCAGAAATTTGAACGCTGGCGGCCGCGAAGGTACGCAAAATATGCGAACCCCGAACCCCGAACCCCGAACCTCGAACCTCGAACCTCGAACCGAACTTGAACCCGAACGGAGAAGCGAGAAGCCAGAAGAGTGAACGACGGCTTACTTGAAGAGTGCCGCCACTTCCGGCTTCACCACTTTTCCCATCGCATTCCGTGGAAGCGCGTCCACGGAACAGAGTGCGCGTGGAAGTTTGTAGGGCGCCAGGAGTGCCTTCGCCCACGCCTGCAGGTCATCGATCGAGAGTGAGCAGCCGGGACGAAGCTCTGCGGCGGCGGAGACGCGCTCGCCCCACTCGGCGTCGGGAATGCCGACCACCGCGCACTCGGCGATGGCGGGATGCTGGCGGAGGACTTCCTCGATCTCGAGCGCCGACACCTTGTAGCCGCCGGTCTTGATGATGTCCACGCTCGTGCGGCCGAGCAGGCGATGGGCGCCCTGCTCGAGCACGGCGACGTCGCCGGTGCGGAACCAGCCGTCTCTGAAGGCGGCCTTCGTCTCCTCGGGCCGCTGCCAGTACTCGAGAAAGACGTTCGGCCCGCGGACCTCGAGCTCGCCCGGCGTGCCGGCGGCCACAGCCGCGCCGTTCTCGTCCACGAGGCGGACCTGCACGTCGGGCAGCGGCGTGCCGACCGAGCCGGGACGACGCTCCCCGTGCAGCGGGTTCGACAACGCCATGCCGATCTCGGTCATGCCGTAGCGCTCGAGCAGCGTGTGGCCGGTAATCGCGCGCCAGCGTTCGAGGAGCTGCACGGGCAGCGCCGCGGAGCCGGACATCATCAGGCGCAGCCGGCGCGCGCCTTCCGACCGCGCGCGCTGCTGTGCCGGCGACGCCTCCCACGCGGCGACGAGCAGGTGATAGATGGTCGGCACCGCCGTGAAGACCGTGATCTCGCCCGAGGCGAGCCGGTCCCACACGGCATCGGCGTCGAACTGGGCGGGCATCTCGCAGACGGCGGTCACCGCCAGCGCGCATCCGAGCCCGTTGATGATCCCGTGCACGTGGTGCAGTGGCAGCACGAGCAGCAGCCGATCGGCCGGCGTCCACCCCCACGCCTCGACGAGCGAGGAGATCTGCGCGCCGATGTTCGCGTGTGTCGTCACCACGCCCTTCGGCTTCCCCGTCGTCCCGCTGGTGTAGACGATCATCGCCCGCCGCGGGGCCCCGAGATGCGGCAGTTTCGAGGCCGGCGCGGCGGCCATGAGCACGTGGACCGGCACGAACCGCGCGCCGGCGCCCGCGGCGAGCGGCGCCAGCACGGATCGCGACGCTTCCTGGCCGACGACCACGGCGGCGCCGGAGTCGCGGATGACGTAGTCGAGCTCCGCGGGCGGGTGCGACGTGGCCAGCGGCACCGCGACACCGCCCGCGCGCCAGATGCCGCGCTGCACGGCGGCATACGCGAAGCTGCGCGGCACGAGAAAGGCGACGCGCGCCTGGTTCAGATCGTCGCTTCCGTCGAGCAGGGCGTTCGCACTCCGCCGCGACGCCTCGTCCAGGTCGTCGTAGGTGAACGTCCCGTCACCGGCGACGATCGCTGTCCGAGATATGCTTAGGGGGTCGGGAGTCATTTTTCGAGGACACTCTATTCAACTCGATCCCACTGTCCTCGAAAAATGACTCCCGACCCCATTACAAATGCCGCTCATCGAGCCAGGTAAGAAAGCCCCTGCGTTCACCCTCAAGGATCAGCGCGGCGAGACGCACAAGCTGTCGGACTACGCCGGCCGCCCCGTGATCCTCTACTTCTATCCCAAGGACGATACCCCGGGCTGCACGGCGGAGTCATGCGACTTCCAGGCGAAGCTCCCGAAGTTCAAGCCGAGCAAGGCGGCGGTGCTGGGCGTCAGCATCCTGGACGAAAAGAGCAAGGCGACGTTCGCGGACAAGTACGGCCTGACGTTCCCGCTCCTCGCCGACGCGACCCACGAAGTGGCCGAGAAGTACGGCGTGTGGCAGGAGAAGTCGAACTACGGCAGGAAATACATGGGCATCGCGCGCACCACCTACCTGATCGACGCCGACGGCAAGGTGCAGAAGCGCTGGGACAAGGTGAAGGTGAACGGCCACGCCGACGAGGTGCTCCGCGAGCTGTGAGGCGGGCCGTACAGACCCGCCCTACGGCCGAACCCTGATCTCGAAGAGCGTCGGCCAGAGCTTCCCGGTGACGAACAGCCGATCGCCCTGGGCGTCGTAGGCGATGCCGTTGAGCACGTCGGCGCCGACCGTCTGCCGCTCTGGCAGCAACCCGCGCAGATCGATCCACCCCGTGACCGTGCCCGTGTCCGGCGCGATGATCGCGATGCTGTCCACGAACCACACGTTCGCGTAGACGCTGCCCTTCACGAACTCCAGCTCGTTCAGGTCGTCCACCATCAGGCCCCCGTCGCGGACCGCCACCTCGCCGGTCTCCTTGAACGTCTGCGGATCGAGAAAGCGCAGCGTGGACGTGCCGTCGCTGAGGATGAAGCGCGTGCCGTCCTGCGTGAGTCCCCAGCCTTCGCCCCGGTAGCTGAACGTGTCGAGCTGCGTGAACGTCGCCCGGTCGTAGACGAACGCGACGTTGGTCTCCCACGTGAGCTGCACGAGCCGGTCGCGCCAGTCGGCCAGCCCTTCCGCGAAGTACTGCTTCTCGACGTCGTGCCGCTGCACGACCTCGCCGGTTTCGAGCCGCACTTTGCGCAGCGAGGACTGCCCGTTCAGGCCCGTGCTCTCGTACAGGAACCCGTCGCGGTAGATGAGCCCCTGCGTGAACGCCTTCGGATCGTGCGGGTAGCGGTTGACGACCTCGAAGCCGTAGCGGGGCGCGGCGCCCGCGGCGGGCAGCGACGGACGCTCGCGGTTCTGCAGAAAGAAGGCCGTGCCCGCCAGGACGAGAACGGCCGCGATGAGTCCGATCTTCATCGGGGCAGAGGCACCGCGTCCTGCGTGGTGAACATCACCACGGCGTTGCCGTCCGGGCCGACGTAGCCGCGGTTCATGCCCGTGGTGTTGAACGACATCAGCGGACGGCCGTAGCGATCCAGGCCAATGACGCCGCCGTCGCCGCCGGCTTCCGTCAGCACCTTCTGAATCACCTCGTCCGCCGCGTCCTGCGCGCTGACGGACGTGTACTCGACGCGCGCACAGATGTCGCGCGCCACGGTGTAGCGGATGAAGTACTCGCCCGTCCCGGTGGCGGACACGCCGCAGCTCCGGTTGCTCGCGTACGTGCCGGCGCCGATGATGGGCGAGTCGCCCACCCGGCCCCAGCGCTTGTTCGTGAGCCCGCCGGTGGACGTCGCGGCCGCGAGGTTGCCCGCCCGGTCGAGCGCGACGGCGCCGACCGTGCCGAAATACCCGCCGCCCGGGTCGTCGCCGTGCGGCACGAGCGCCGCGCCCTGCTTCGCCTTCTCGGCGGCGATCGCGCGCTGCAGCTGCTGCCACCGCAGCTCGGTGCGGAAGTAGCTCTCCGGCACGAACTCGATGCCGCCGACCTCCTTCGCGAACGCCTCGGCGCCCTCGCCCGTCATCAGCACGTGCGGCGACTTCTCCATCACGAGGCGCGCGAGGCGTATGGGGTTCTTGATGTGCTTCACCCCTGCCACCGCGCCCGCCGTCATCGTCTGGCCGTCCATGATCGACGAGTCGAGCTCGTTGGTCCCGGCGTTGGTGAACACGGCGCCCTTGCCGGCGTTGAACTCCGGGTGGTCCTCGAGGATGACGACGGCTGCCTGCACGGCGTCGAGCGCGGTGCCGCCGGCAGCGAGGACGCGGTGACCGGCCATCAGCGCCTCGGTCAGCCCCGCGCGCATCGCGTCCTGACGGTCCTTGATGTCGTCGAGCGTGAAGTTGCCCGCGCCGCCGTGGATGGCCATCCCCCATCGGCGATCCGGTTCCCCGGCCGCAGGAGTGGCACCAGGGGCGGGCGCCTCCGCGGCGCGTGTGCAGCCGGCGGCGGCAGACGTCATGAGCAGCAGGACGGTGAGCGCAGGTTTCACGGTCGTTCTCCTCTCACTGCGCGGGGAGCAGCGCCACAGCCCGGAGCGGGGCGCCGCTGCCGCCGCCAATCTTCATCGGGAGCGCCACGACGTGCGCGCCGCGCAGGGGCAGCCGCTCGAGCGCGGTGAGGTTCTCGAACGCCGGGACGTTGCGCTCGAAGAGCACGCGGTGCGACTCGTAGAGGGTCGACTGGCCGTAGTCGATGCTCGCGGTGTCGATGCCGATTGCCTTGATCTGGCGGTTCGCCACCAGCCACCGCGCCGCGTCGGGATGCAGTCCGGGGAAATGGAGGTTCCTGACGCCGGCCTCGCCGCGCTCCGCGGTGCCGAGATACCGCGCCGCATCCGGCCAGCGTCGTGAGAAGCCGGTGCGGAGCAGCACGATCGAGCCGGCCGGGATCTCGCCCTGCTCGCGCTCGGCGCGCTGGATGTCGTCGGCGGTCACCTGGTAGTCCGCGTTGGCGTCGCTGCTCTCGACGACGTCGATGACGACGGCCGGGCCGAGAAAGCGGTCGAGCGGGACCTGATCGACCGACTGCGCGCCCTGCGCGAAGTGCACGGGCGCGTCCAGGTGCGTACCGCCGTGCTCCGAGGTGAAGAAGTTGTTGGCCGCGTAGTAATAACCCGCCGGCGTCGTGCCTTCGGACACCTTCTCCAGCCGGAACGGATCGGCGGTCGGCCAGAAGATCGTCGTCTCGTCGTAGGCGTGCGACAGGTCGACGACTTCTCCTTCTGGAAAAGCCGACCTGGAACAGCCCGCAAGCAGGACCAGGGCAAGCGGGATGAGTCGAGTCATGCGCGTGTCCCTCGTCTGCGCGACGCCGCCAGTGCGGCCAGCGAGCAGCCCGCGACCACGCCGCACGCCAGCAGCGCCACCGTGTCGACGACCGTGAGACGGTTCGCGAACCAGAGCATGCCCGCCGCGGACGCGGCGAGCAGGATCCCGGGCGCGACGCGCGACTGGGTCATTTGTGAATTGTGATCTGTGAGTTGCGATTTTCAAATCACAAATCGCAAATCACAAATCACAAATCCGCTACGGCCACACCAGGAGCAGACGCTCGCGGCCGCGGAACGCCACCCGGCTGAACCCGTGCAGCGGCAGCAGCCCGTCCACGGCCGGTGCGTCCGGCTCCAGACGGTCCACGGTCACGCCCGTCTGATTCCGAAGCACGAGGGATCCAATTCGCAGCAAAGGCAGACGGAAAGGCCGTGCTTCGCGCTCGCCTGTGAGGCCGGAGATTCGCAGCGGCGTCCCGGCTGACACCATCGACGGCAGCCGCACGCTGGGGCGCTGAAAGAGCACCAGCGAGTCCGCGCCCGAGTCGGGCACGAGACGCAGCACCTCGTCTCCGCCGCTCTGGGCCAGCTCGGCCACGAAGCGGCCGTCTTCAGGGACCAGCGGCAGCACCACGCTGCCCGATGGCGAATCTGCTGCACTCGTCCCCGCCACGTCGTCCCACGTCAGCACCTGGCGCCGATAGTCGAGGGTATAGTGAAGTTCGCGCAGGAAGTCCTGGCCCAGGATGCCGTCGATGCCATGGCGCGCCACGGCCAGGTCCTCCGCGGGCGTCACCGTCGCCAGCACGTCCCGGGCACGCGCGGTGCCGACGGCGACATCCCGCAGCCGGGCGATGCCGCGAAAGGCGGTGCCGCCGGCGGAGAGCACCGAGGAGCGGGCCACCAGCGACAACTCGAGATCCCGCGCGAGCGTCTCAGACACGGCGGACGCGTTGGAGCCGGTGTCGAGCACGAAGTGGAACGGTCCGGCCGTGCCGATCCGCACGGGCACCAAGATGCGGCCGTCGCGATCGAGCTCGAAGGGGACGGTGGACGGCGCCGCGATCAACGCGGCGGCGGCAAGAACGGCGAGCACGGCCATGAGCACCTCCAGCGAGTCGAAAGATGGCCGGCGGTGCGTCGCCGCGTCGTGAGGGTGTTGTGAGGAAATGCTGACCGGGCGTGATGTTTTCGAGTTCGGCGACGTCCGGGTCGATCTCCGCCGGGAGGAGGTCACGCGGGCCGGCCAGCCGGCGCTGCTCGAGCCGAAGACGTTCGAGGTGCTTCGCTATCTGATCGAGCACCGCGACCGGCTGGTGACCAAGGAGGAGCTGCTCGACACCGTCTGGAAGGACGTCTTCGTCACGCCCAACGTCCTGACGCGGGCGATCGCGCAGGTCCGGAAGGCCCTGGGCGACGAGGCCCAGGACTCCCGGTATATCGAAACCGTCCCGAAGCGCGGCTACCGGTTCATCGCCGGGGTCAGACCCCGCTACGAGGCGACTCAGGGGTCAGACCCCGGTGACAACCCGACTCAACCCCTTGATACGCCCCGTGTCATGGGGTCTGACCCCATCCGGCGGCGGTGGCTGTGGGTGGCCGCGGTCATCGTTGTCGCCGCCGCGGCGCTGACGTGGTGGGCGTGGCCGGCCGCGGCGCCAGCCGGGCCGGCGCTGCGCATGGATCGCATCACCGGCAGCGGCGACGTCATCGACGCCGCCATCTCGCCCGACGGCCGCTACGTCGCGTACGTGCGCTCGGCGGGCGGCGTCCAGAGCCTGTGGGTGCGCCAGCTGCAGAGCGGCAGCGCGATCGAGCTGGTCCCGTCCACCGCCGTCGGGTACTGGGGCGTCGCGTTCAGCCCGGACGGAACGACGATCTACTACGCGCTCAAGGCGCCGCCGCCGCATGCCGACCCCGGCGGAACGCTCTTCGCCATTCCGGTGCTCGGCGGCACGCCGCGGCGCGTGCTCACCGGCATCGACAGCGCGGTGACGTTCTCGCCCGACGGCCGTCGCCTCGCGTATCTCCGCGTGGAGCCCGACGGCTCAGGCGCGAGCGCGCTGATGGTGGCCAACGCCGACGGCACGGCAATCCGGCCGCTCGCCTCGCGGCGGCCGCCGTACTTCTTCGCGCCCAGCTTCTTCGTCGCGGCAGCGTGGTCGCCAGACGGCGAACGGATTGCCACGCCGGTCATCGACCGCAACGCGGGCGACACGAAGCTCGTGACGATCGACGTCGCCGACGGGTCGGAAGACGTCGTCCGCGCGGGGCTCGGCGCCGCGACGTCCACGACGTGGCTGCCCGACGGCAGCGCCATCCTCTTCTCAGGACGCAACCCGTCCGCGGGTACGTGGGGCTATGGCGCGCAGCTCTGGCTGCAGCCGTACCCCGCCGGCCCGTCGCGGCCGATCACGGTGGACACCGCCGAGTACCGCAACGTCACGGTCAGCCGCGACGGCCGCTCGATCGTCAGCGTCGGCATGGATCCAATCGCGTCGCTGTGGACCGCGTCGCTCGGGGGCGGCGCCCCGTCGAAACTGCCGTCGACGCGCTCCGACGGCGTCGCCGGGACCGTGTGGGCCGGCGACAGGCTGATCTACACGGGCTTCGACAGCGGCCAGGCGCAGCTCTGGACGATGACGGCCGCGGGCACCGACCGCCGGCAGCTCACCACGGACGGATGGAACGCGTGGCCGGCCGTCTCCCCGGACGGCCGCACCGTGTGCTTCGCGTCATACCGCGACGGCCGGTCAGCCATCTGGCGCATGGATCGCGACGGCCACCACGCGCGGCCGCTGGCCGAAGCCGCAATCCCGAGCAACCTCGCGGTGACGGCGGACGGCCGGTCGCTGCTCTTCACCGCGCTGCACGACGGGGACCGCGCCACGTTCATCATGCCGATCGAGGGCGGCACACCGGCACTCGTCGCCGAGCGCCTCGAACGCGCGGCGCCATCACCGGACGGGAAATACGTCGCCGGTCTATGGCGCGCCACGGTGCTCGACGCATTGGAGCTCGTCGTGATGCCGCTCCACGGCGGCACGCCAATCCACCGCTTTCCCAGCACGGACTCCGTCATCTTCACCAACTCAGGGATGGGCAACGTGGCATGGGCGCCCGACGGCGGCAGCGTCTACGCCACGACCGCTGAACGGACGGACATCTGGCGGCAGCGCCTCGCCGGCGGGCCGCTGGAGAGGGTCACGAACTTCCTCGACGGCGGGATCTTCGGGTTCGCGGTGTCGCCCGACGGGCGATCGCTGATCGTCTCGCGCGGGCCCAACCTGCGCGACGCGTTCCTCATCACCGGTTTCCGCCAGGCTCGTACACCACTTCACCGCCGACGACCGTCATCCTGACCGTGGTGCGCGGGATCTCCTGCGCGGGCACGCGCATGATGTCGGCGGACAGCATGACGAGATCCGCGAGCTTGCCCGCCTCGATCGATCCGGTCAGCGTCTCGGCGTGCGCGGCGTACGCGGCGTCGATGGTGAACGCGCGCAGCGCCTGCTCGCGCGTCATGCGCTCGGCGGCCGTCCAGCCGCCGGGCGGATTGCCTGACGGATCCTGCCGCGTAATGGCCGCATACAAGCCGAGCAGCGGGTTCGGCTCCTCCACGGGGAAGTCAGAGCCCGCTGGAATGCGAACGCCGGACTCGAGCAGCGTCTGCCACCGGTAGGCGCCCTCCTCCACCCGGGCGCGGCCGATCCGGTCGGCCGCCCACGGCATGTCCGAGGTGGCGTGCGTCGGCTGCATCGACGCAATCACGCCGAGGCGCGCGAAGCGCGGGATCTCGGCCGCGTCGAGAATCTGCGCGTGCTCGACGCGCAGGCGGAGCGCGCGCGCGGCCGGCACCTCCTTCTGGACGCGCTCGAAGATGTCGAGCACGATGCGGTTGGCCCGGTCGCCGATCGCGTGGACGCAGGTCTGAAAGCCGGCCTTCGACGCCGCCAGCGTCTGCGCATACACCTCGTCGGGCGGCGTCGTCAGCAGGCCGCTCGTGCCCGGCTCGTCGGCGTACGGCTCGAGCAGCGCGGCGCCGCGCGAGCCCAGCGCGCCGTCCGCGCTGATCTTGATCGCGCGCACGGCAAGGCGATGGTTGCCGTAGTCGGTGAGCGGTCCCTGCGTGAAGAACGGCGCCAGCGACGCGAGCGGGCCGCGCAGCATGACGTGCACGCGCGTCTTGAGACGCCCGGCATCGACCAGCCGCTTGTAGGCGTTCACCGTCTGCGCGTTCGTTCCCGCGTCATGGACCATCGTCAGGCCCAGGCGCCGCAGCTCCTCGTCGGCGCGCAGGATCTGCGCCTCGACCTGCGCGTCGGTGAGCGGCGGGATCTTCGAGGAGACGAGCCCCATGGCGGTGTCGACGAGCACTCCCGCCGGCGCGCCCGCCGCCTCGCGGATGATGCGGCCGCCGTCGGGATCGCGCGTGTCGCGCGTGAGGCCGGCGCTCTCGAGCGCCCGCCGGTTGACGAGCGCGGCGTGGCCGTCCACGCGCGTCAGGTAGACGGGGTTCTGCGGCGACACCGCGCTGAGCGGTCCGTGAGAGGGCCAGTCCTTCCGCACCCAGTCGTTCTGATCCCAGTTGCGGCCGACGATCCACTCGCCGGGACGCGCAGTCGCGACGCGTTCGCGCACGCGCTCGACAATCTGCTGATAGCTGGTCGTGCCGCGGAGGTCGATCGTGAGGAGCGTGGCGCCGAGGCCGGTGACGTGCCCGTGCGCGTCCTGCAGGCCGGGGACCACAGCGGCTCCCTGCGCATCGACCACGCGCGTGGCCGGGCCGCGCAGCCCCAGCACGTCCGCGCTCAGCCCGACGCGCACGATGCGGTCGCCGCGGATCGCCACCGCCTCCGCGACCGTGTTGCGCGCATCGGCGGTGTAGATCCGCGCGTTGTGGAGGATGAGATCAGCCGCTTGCCCCGAGCCGGGTCGAGGGGCGCTCTGCGCCACCCCCTCGACCAGGCTCGGGGCAGGCGGTCCGAATCCCTCCGGCGGGCGCCGGTGCCGCGTGGCGGCCTCGTAGGCCGACGCAATCCGCAGCAGCATCGGTTCGTCGAAGGGGCGGGCGATGAAATCGACGCCCACCGGCAGCCGCGCGGCCACGGGTCCTTCCAGCGGCGTCGATCCGTCTGCCGCGCGCACCCGGTCCCACACCTGGGACGTGAATCCCGCCGGTACCGTGATGGCCGGAAAGCCCTGCTGGCCGATGAGCGACCAGCCAATCGGCGTGCGGCCGTTCACGGCCGGCTCGCGCGGCGCGGTCAGCTTGCGCGGCGGCACGGTGGACATCGGCGCCACCAGCGCGTCGAGCCGCTGCTCCTGCATGCACTGCAGGAGGACGGTCTGCAGCGCGACACGGCTGGACGCGCTGATCGACGTGTCGAGCGCCCGCGCGCGCTCGGCGTTCTCGCGCGCCTGTCGTCGATCGGGAAAGTTCGCGTCGCGGTAGAACGTGGCCCTGGCGATCAGGTCGGCGTTGCTGCGGACCGCCGCATCGCCGCGCTCGCGGAGGTAGCGGTTGATCATGTATCGGTCCTCGCCCACCGAGCCGAGCCCCACGGGACCGGCACCGCCAAGCGTGCGGAGCGAGAAGTCCGACGGCACCCGCGCGGGGTCCGCTCTCATGTCGAGCAGGGCCCCGATGTGGTCGGCCGCGGGAGCACCGGCCGCGTCAGCCGGAAACGCCTGCGGGTAGCGCCGCGTGAACTGCGCGTTGAGCAGCTCCGGCGCCGCGCGCACGAGGCACCCCTGGAACAGCGCGCCCCCGGGGCCGGGATCGACGATGGACGCGCCGAGGCCGCGAAGATCGGCGATGGCGCGCTCGACCAGCGTGATGCTCTCCTCGTCGGCACGCGCCAACAGCGTCCGGTTCAGGTATTCGCGCACGACGCCGATGCGGACGCCGTCGAGGCGGCGCGCGCCCGCGAAGGTCGCATACGCCCGCGCCGGCAGACGGCCGACGCTGTGCACGGTCATCTCGTCCTTCGGGTCGTAGCCGGCGATGACGTCGAGCACGCGCGCCGCGTCCTGCACGGTGCGGCAGATCGGTCCGGTGCGCATGTTCAGGCCGGCGCCAATCATCCCGTCGCGGCTGACGAGCTCCTGCGTCGGCGCGATCCCCACCAGGCTGTTCACTGCGGCGGGCCAGCGGATCGACACCACGGTCTCTTCCCCGATCGCGCACGTCACCAGGTTCGCGGCGACGGCGGTGGCGGACCCCGCGCTCGACATCCCGGGCTCGCGCTCGGTGTCGTAGGGATTGCAGAACGTGCCGCCGAACGAGCTGCGCGCGCCGTCAACCGCGTACTCGGCCAGGTTCGCTTTCGCAAGGATGATGGCGCCCGCCTCGCGCAGCCGCCGCACGAACGTCGCATCGTCAGGCGGGCGATCGTTGGCGTACTGCGCATCGGCGCCCGAGGTGGTGCGCATGTCGAAGGTGTCGTACTGGTCCTTGACGGCCAGGACGACGCCGTGCAGCGGGCCGGTCAGCCGTCCCGTCTCCCGCAGGCGGCGATCCTGGGCCGCGGCGGTTTCGAGCGCATCCGGCATCGCCGCGGCCGCGTCGGCCGGATCGGTGAGGCTGCGCGCCTTCCGCTCGTCGAAGCCCCACGCCCGCCGGGCCGCGGGCCGCAGGTTGAGCGTCGCCAGCGCGTTGATCTGGCCGGCGTTCCGAATCGTCGTGATCGGGCCGAGCAGGCCTTCAGGCTGATTGACGCACGGACCGTTGTAGGCGCGGATGCGCCGCAGGTACGCCTCCACGAGCGCGACGGTCGTGAGCCGCCGCGACCGAAGCGCCTGCTGAATCCGGTCGATCGTCGCTTCCTCGATCTGGAACGCGACCTGCCCCGAGCCTGGTCGAAGGGCCGGGGCACGCTGGGCCGACGCGACAAACGCCGAGAGACCCAGGACAACGATGGCCAGAGCCGCCGCGAGCAGTGTGCGCATGACGTTCGGGATCATATAATCCGGGCGGCTCGACGACATGACACTGCTTTCTCTGCTCGTGTGGGCACCGCTCCAGGCGGGAACGGGGCCGGCGCCTCCACCGGCGGCGCCGCTCGCGCCCGTCATGTTGCAGCAAGGCGTGCCGCAGCAGAGCGCCCCGCCGCCGGACGCGCTGCTGGTGGTCATCCGATCGCAGTACCGGCGGCTGCCGTTTCCGCAGGACATCCGCCGCATCGCCGTCGCCGACACCGACATCCTGACCGCGGAGCTCGTCACGAGCCGCGAGGTACTCGTGCTCGGGCGCGAGACGGGACGGACGACGCTCATCGTGTGGTTCG
>VFYY01000081.1 GCA_016871375.1 Acidimicrobiia bacterium | reverse complement strand
ACTTCCGCTGGAACGCGTCAGCCAGCGGCTGCGACTCGGTGGGCGCCATCGACGTGTACAACGTGAGCGTCGCCTCGCTCGTGGCGCGATCGTTGCCCGCCGGCGCCTGCGCGACGAGCGCCGGCGCGGCAAGGACGCAGAGAAGGAGCACGCTCGCAGGGACGCGCATGAAAATTGACCGCTTCGGGCGATTCTATGTCTAATCGTCCTCTCGTCCTTATTTACAAGATGCAGTCCAGCAAAACGCAGACGCTGACCACCCACTACCACATCCAGAAGAAGCGGCGCGCCGAGTTCATCGACGAGTGGCGCAAGTACCGGCAGACGGTCATCCGCGAGGAGGACGTAGCGCTCGTCCCCACCGCCCGCGGGATGAAGACGGGCGTCTACATGGGGTGGGACGGCGACCGGCCCACGCGCTGCCTCGACGCGCTCGTGCACGAAGTCGATCCGGGCGCGGTCACGACGATCCACCGGCACTCGTGGGACGCCATCCTCTTCATGGTGGACGGCAGCGGATGGACCGAGGTGGACGGCGTCCGCTACGACTGGAAACCGTGGGACGCCGTCCACATCCCCTCGTGGAGCTGGCATCGGCACGGCAACGACGGCGACCGGCCGGCGCGCTTCATGAGCTACTCGTCGGAGCCGACGCTGTGGACGCTCGGCATGAGCCTGCTGGAAGACGCGGGCCACGAGCCGTTCGCCAGTCTGCCCCCGCGGCCGAAGGTGTCCGGGGGCATCCCGGGCAACGATCCGTATTCGCGGCGGCTGCGGCGCGTCAACCAGGAAACGAAGAAGCGGCGCTCGGGCCGCATCCACACCCCGTACGACGAGCAGGAAATCCTCGCCACCCCGCGCGGCACGCGCACCAAGTTCCTCAACGACCGCGCGATCGGCAACCAGGCGTCGGGCCTCACGCAGGTCATGATTCAGTTCGCCCCCGGCAAGACGCAGTCGCTCCATCGCCATCCGGGCGAGGCGTGGCTGTACGTCGTCGAGGGCTACGGCCACAGCTTCATGGGCATCGCGCCCGACAAGGGCCAGCACTACCGCTGGAAGAAGGGCGACCTGATCGTCGTCGACCATTTCCTCTGGCACCAGCACTTCAACGACGACCCGGTCAACCAGTGTCGGCTCGTGCGCATCCACATGTTCGACTCGCTGCTCGAGACCATGCGCACGCTGATGGATCCGATGGTGCTGTTCGAGGAGGCCGAGGACACGCTGCTCTCGGCGCAGGAGCTCTCGCAGATAGAGTGGCCGGAGGACAAGCGGCCGGGCGAATGATGGACCGCGCGCGCACCGCGCAGCCGCCGGGCGTGCTGTCGATGCACATCCTGCCCGCCGACCATCACGATCGCGACTGGGACGCCATCATCGTGCCGCGCGAGGTGAAGGAGCGGCTGCTCTCGCAGGCGCTGCTCGTCCTGGAGCACGGGCGGAAGCTGTCGATGCTCTCCGGCCTGCCGCACGGGCTCATCGTGCTGGCCGGTCCGCCCGGCACGGGCAAGACGACGATGGCGCGCGGCCTCGCACAGGTGGCGGCGCTGGCGCTGGCGCGCAAGGGCGCCACGGCGCTCGTCGAGATCAACCCGCACGCGTTTCCGAGCGACATGCTCGGCGAGAGCCAGCGCAACGTCACGCGGCTGCTGACGGAGACCGTGCCCGAGATCGCGGCGCAGCGGCCGTTCGTCGTCGTGCTCATCGACGAGGTGGAAAGCTTCGCCGTGCGGCGCTCGACCGCGTCGTTCGAGGCTAATCCGGTGGACGTCCACCGCGCCACCGACGCGGTCCTGCTCGGCATCGACGAAATCGCGAAGAACCTGCCGCAGGTGCTCTTCGTCACCACGACGAACTTCATCGAGGCCGTGGACGAGGCGTTCCTGTCGCGTGCGGACCTCGTGATGCGGTTCGCGCTGCCCGATCGCGAGACGATCGAGCGCATCCTCGCCCACGCGCTCGGCGAGCTCGCGGTGCAGTGGCCGGCGCTGCTGCCGCTGGCGCAGGACGGGGCGCGCCTGTCCGGACTGGCGGCCCTCTGCGAGGGCTGGGACGGCCGGCGGATCCGCAAGCTCGTGCTCGCGGCCCTCGCGCAGCGGCTGGACGTGGCGCGCGATCCGTCGCACCTGTCGTGGGACGACCTGTTCAGCGCGGCGCGGAAGCAGGGCGGGGTCGAATGGGCCGGCGGCGCCGCGCCGACCGCGCACGAGCTGTTCCCCGACGTGCCGAAAGAACTGAAGCACGACCACGATCACGACCACGGCCAGCATCATCATCCGCACCTGCACCGGCACACCCAGACGCACCAGCGCGAGGAAAAATGAGCTCGCGGCCGTCTCCATGTACGCTTCTAGCGGAAAGAGAGCGTCCGTGACACAATCTGGACGCTCGATGCCCCCAGGCTCCGACAATACGACGCGGTCCGGCGCGCCCGCGGCGGCCGTGTTGCCGCGCGAGGCGACGCTCGACGGCTTCGTGCAGTGCGCCTCGGGGACCGGCATCAGCTTGCGCGAGCTCGAGCCGCTGACCACGCTGCTCGTCGGGACCTGCAACACGCAGTACCGGATCATCGTGTCGCGGCAGAGCGCGATTCTCGTCCAGGGCGGCCGGTTCTTTCCGGAAGTGACGACCGCGCATCTCGACGGCTCGAGCGCGGGCGGCAGCTTCCTGAAGGTCGCCTGGATCGGCGTCGGCCTGCGCATGGAAATTTCGGCGGGCGGCCAGCGCATCGTCACGTCGCCGGTCCGCTCGATAACCACGGAGCGCGAGCCTCGGGGCTCGCGGCCGCATTGAGGGAGCATTAAGGGACTCTGTTCGGGCCCGGCTCGCGGCGCCGTTAACCTGACAGGACCCGTGTGAAATGACCGGACGCCCCCGACTGGTCGTCTCCGACGCGCTCGGCCGCCGCCAGGTGCCGATCGACAAGCCGCTCCTCACGCTCGGCCGCCGCAGCGAGAGCGACGTGCGGGTGTCGGGTGCCGGTGTCTCGCGCCATCACGCGGAAATCGTCGCCGACAACGGCGCGTGCCGCGTGCGCGACTGCCAGTCGAAGTTCGGCACGTTCGTCAACGGCGTCCGCGCCACCGACGAACACGTCCTCGCCCACGGCGATCACATCCGGCTCGGCGAGTCCGACGAGACGGAGATCGTCTTCCTCCTCGACGACCCCGACGACGAGGATTCGCAGGAGCGCAGCGCGCTCTCCGCGGCCACCGAGCTGCGGCACATGGCGGCGCTCCTCGAGGGGCTGCGGGCGCTCGGCTCCGGCCGCGTGCTCGACGACGTGCTGAAGCTGGTGCTCGACTCCGCCATCGAAACGACGAGCGCCGAGCGCGGCTTCATCATGCTCGCCGGCCAGGGCGGCCAGCTCGAGTTCAAGCTCGCCCGCGCGCGCGGCGCGGTGACGCTGTCCGGCCGCACGTTCGAGACGAGCCGCAAGATCCCCGAAACGGTGTTCGCCACCGGCACGCAGATGATCGTGGAAGACCTGATGGACGAGAACCTGGCGGAGCTGCACCACGGCACGCTGGCGCTCGGCATCCGTCACGTCCTCTGCGCGCCGCTGCGGCTCGTCCGCTACGTCGAGCGCGCCGACGAGTCGACCGACGAAAAAGTCATCGGCGTGCTGTATCTCGACAGCCGCGAGCGCGGCGCGCTGCGCTCGCAGTCGTCCCGCGCGGCGCTCGAGACGCTCAGCACCGAGGCGGCGGTGGCCATCGAGAACGCGCGCCTGTACCGCGAGGCGCTCGAGCGCGCCAAGCTCGATCAGGAGCTGAAGGTCGCGGCCGCGATCCAGCAGTCGCTGCTGCCGGCGTCGAACCGCAGCGGCGCGTTCTTCTCGACGGCGGGCCTCTCGGTGCCCTGCCGGTCCGTCGGCGGCGACTTCTTCGACTACGTCGATCTGCCGAGCGGCCAGTTCGGGTTCATCCTCGGCGACGTGGCGGGCAAGGGTGCCCCGGCCGCGCTGCTCGCCTCGGCTGTCCTCGGCATGTTCGGCGCCGAGGCGTCGTACCAGATGGCCGCGGCGCCGCTCGTCTCGCGGCTCAACGGCGGCCTCTTCCGGCGCGGCATCGAGTCGCGCTTCCTGACCGCGTTCTACGGCATGCTCGCCGCCGACGGCTCGCTGACCTACTCGAACGCCGGGCACAATGCGCCGCTGCTCGTGTCACAGACAGGCGTGCGGCGGCTCGATACCGGCGGGCTCGTCCTCGGGCTCTTCGAGCGCGCCACCTGGGAAGAAGAAACCGTGCAGCTCGGGAAGGGCGACGTCGTCATCGCGTTCAGCGACGGCGTCAGCGAGGCGCTCAACGAAGCCGGCGAGGAATACAGCGACGACCGCCTCATCGCGGCGGTGCAGGCCCACGGGGGGGCCTCGCCGCAGGAGCTCCTGCAGGGGCTCGTGGCCGACGTGCGCCGCTTCTGCGGCGCCGCCACGGCCAACGACGACGTGACGATCGTTGTCGTCCGGTACGAAGGACCGTCAGACTAGCTCAGGAGGATCGAATGCAGGTGGAACAGCGCGTGGCGGGCAACGTCGCCATCATCACCGTGACCGGGGACATCACCCTCAACAAGGGCGGCGACGTCATGCTGAAGGACAAGGTTCAGAGCCTCATTCAGCAGGGACAGAAGAACCTCGTCATCGACCTCGGCGGCGTGTCCTATGTGGACAGCGCCGGGCTCGGCGAGCTGGTCCAGGCCTATGCCACCGCGAAGAACCGCGGCGGCGCGCTGAAGCTGCTGAACGTCACCAAGCGGCTGCGCGACCTCCTGGTGGTCACCAAGCTCCTCACCGTGTTCGACACGTACGACAACGAGGCGGACGCGCTCGCCAGCTTCGGCGCCGCCCGGTAGGGGCGCCGCATGCGGCGCCCGTCCGCTACCCCAGAATCGCGCGCAGCGCGTGGACGATCGCGTCCGGATCGCAGGGCTCGATGAGCACCCGGCGGATGCCGGCGTGCCGGAAGCGATCGGACTGATCGAGATACTCGAGGAACCACGCTCGTCGCGGCGCGGCAACAACCTGCACGGGATTGCCGTCTTCACTGCAGAGCCGACTGGGCCCACGCGGCCGTGCGTGGTGCGCGGCCGCTGGCGATCGCGCGGCGCAGGCCGCCGGCACTGTCGGCGTCCTCGAGCGCGGCGACGAGACGCACCGTGACGTGCTGCGCGGCAGCCGCCGCGACCGTCTGCGCGAGCACGCGCGGCGTGCTCCATTCGATGCCCACGAAGATGTCGGGCGCCCGCGTCGCAGCAACGAGGTAGTAGCCCCCGTCCGCGGCGGGACCAAGGACGACGGCGTCGCGCTCGGACTCGAGCAGCCCGAACGCGCCGTCGATCGCCGACGGATCGAGGTGCGGCAGATCGGATCCGATCACGGCGACGGCGCGGCCGCCGCGACCGAACAGCGACGCCATCGTGACGCGCATCCGCTCGCCCAGATCGCCGTCCGGCTGCGCCACCACGTCGAGATCCCGTCCGAGCGATGCACGGAGCAGCGCGCGCACCTCGTCGAGCGCGGACGCGGGCGTCACCGCGACAACGACGGTCGCGTCCGTGGAGGCCGCGTGCTCCACCGTGTCGAGCAGGAGCGCCTCGAGCAGACGGCGGTCCGGTGGGATGCCGAGGCTGGAGAACAGGCGCGTCTTCCCGCCGGACGACGGCGCCCGCGTCATCACCGCGACGAGGCGCGCGCCTGCCAGCTCCACCATGCGCGGAATCCGAAGAGGACCGTGAGCGCGAGCGCGAAGAGCCGCGGCTCGCGGAAGTCCGCCTTCACCACCCACCAGAAATGAATGACCGCGGTGATCGCGGCGACGTAGGCCAGCCGGTGCAACGCCTGCCAGCGCTTGCCGAGGCGCCTGATCATCCCCGCCGTGGAGGTGGCGGCCAGCGGCAGCAGCAGCAGGAACGTCGCCATGCCGATCGTCACCCACGGACGCTCGACGATGTCCTCGCCCATCGCCGCGAAATCGAAGAACCAGTCGAGGACCGCCCAGGTGGACAGGTGCAGGCACGCGTAGAAGAACGCGAAGAGGCCGAGCATCCGCCGCAGCCTGATCAGCTCGTTCCAGCCCGTCAGCCGGCGCAGCGGCGTGATCGTCAGCGTGATGACGAGGAGCGAGAGCGCGGTCAGGCCCGTGGTGTCGGTGATGTAGTCGATGGGGTTGGCGGTGAGGTTGCCGCTGAACGCGCCGTAGACCAGCCACGCCGCGGGGACGAGCGCCCCCGCGGCCGCGGCCCCCTTGAACAGGACGATCGGCTTGCCCGCCGTAGCCCTGGCGAAGGCGGGGCTCAATAGTTCCGGCGCAGGTCCATGCCCGAATACAGGCCCGCCACCTGGTCGGCGTAGCCGTTGAACATCTCGGTCTTGCGGCGGCGGAACTCACCGAGGCGCCGCTCGGTGGCCTGGCTCCAGCGCGGGTGGTCGACCGACGGGTTCACGTTCGCGTAGAACCCGTACTCGCGCGGCGCGCTGATCTCCCACGTCGACTTCGGCTGCGTGTCGCTGAAGCGGATGCGCACGATCGACTTGATGCCCTTGAAGCCGTACTTCCACGGCACCACCAGCCGGATCGGCGCGCCGTTCTGGTTCGGCAGCACCTCCCCGTACAGGCCGACCGCGAGGATCGTCAGCGGGTGCATCGCCTCGTCCATCCGGAGCCCCTCGACGTACGGGTAGCGCAGGATGGGCACGCGCTGCCCGGGCATCTTGATGGGATCGTACAGGGTGACGAACTCGACGAACTTTGCGCTCGGGAGCGGATCGAGCTGCTTGATCACGCTGGCGAGCGGGATGCCGACCCACGGCACCACGATCGACCACGCTTCCACGCAGCGCATCCGGTAGATGCGCTCCTCGAGCATGTGCGGCTTGATGAACGCGTCGATGTCGTGTGTGCCCGGCGTCTTCACCAGGCCTTCGACGCGGATCGTCCAGGGCCGCGTCTGGAAGCGCCGGGCGTTCACCGCCGGCTCGTCCTTTTCGGCGCCGAACTCGTAGAAGTTGTTGTAGGTGGTGATGTCCTCGTAGCTGTTCGGCTCCTCGGACGTGCTGTACTTGCTCTTGGCGACGTTGGGCAGCTTGGTCCGGGCCTGCGCGTCCGCATGGCCGGGTGCAAGCGCGGCCGCCGCGGCCACCGCCGCGCCGGACGCCGCGCCGATGAACTCCCGCCGGCGCAGGTACAGCGACTTCGGGGTGATCTCCGAGGAGCGGATGTCAGGCGCGTTGCGGATCAGCATGGGTAATTATAGGCCTCACTCTGGTTATGCGCCTGGTCAGCATCGTCATGCCCGTCCTGGACGATCGCGATGCCGCCCGCCGGCTCCTGGCGCAGATTTCACCTGATTCAGACGTCGACATCCTCGTGGTGGACGGCGGCGCCGACCCCTCTCTCGAAGACGCCGCCCGCGCGCATCCATGCGCGCGGTACCTCCGCGCCCGCCCCGGACGCGCCGCGCAGATGAACGCGGGCGCCGAGGTGGCCACCGGTGAGTGGCTGCTCTTCCTGCACGCCGATTCCGAGCTGCCGCCGGGATGGACGGGGGCCGTTGCGGCGCTGCGCACGCCGATCATCGGCGGCTGGTTTCAGTTCGCGCTCGATGACGCGGCGTGGCAGGCGCGCGCGATCGAACGCATGGTCGGATGGCGCGTCAGGTGGCTGAGGCTTCCCTACGGCGATCAGGGCCTCATCGTCCGCCGGGACGCGTTCCGCGCGCTCGGGGGATTCCGTGATCTGCCGTTGATGGAAGACGTGGAGTTCGTGCGGCGCCTGATACGGGCCGGCGAGGTCGGCGAAGTGCCGCTGCCGCTGCGCACCTCCGCGCGGCGCTGGCGGCGCGACGGATGGTTCCGGCGCAGCACGCGCAACACGGTGCTCGTCGCTCTGTACTTGCTGGGCGTGCCGCCGGCGCGGCTGGCAACGTGGTACCACCGGCGCAGGTGAGTGCGATCTATGCGTCGCAGACCCGCGCGCGGGCGGTCGGCGTACGCGTCACCGCCAGCCCACCAGCTTCTCGACGACGCCGTCCCACGTGATGGCGCGGGCGCGCTCGAACCCGGCGTCCCCGAGCCTGGCGGCCAGCGCCCTGTTCTCGCCCAACCGCTGAATCGCGGCGCCGATCGCCGCCGGCTCCGGCTCACACACGAACCCGTTCTCGCCGTCGCGCACGAACTCCAGCGTGCCGCCCGAGTCGGTGGCGGTGATCACGGGCTTCCGGGAGAGAAATGCTTCGAGCGTCACGTAGCCGTAGTCCTCGTCGTACGGTGCGTAGACGACCGCCAGCGCTCCCGCATACAGCGCGATCAGATCGTCCCCGCTCGCGCGGCCCGCGAACGTCACGCGATCGGAGACGCCGGCCTCCGCTGCCGCGGCCTCCACGGTCTGGCGATAAGGGCCTTCGCCAACCACCACCACGCGTAGCGGCGCGGCCACGTGCGCGAGCGCGCGCACCACGAGCTCGGGGCGCTTGATGGACTCGAGCCGGCCGACGACGAGTACGGAGTCGCCATACGCGCCGGGACGGAGGCGATCTGCGAGCGGCGGCGGGTGATACAGCGGTTCGGCGTCCACGCCGTTGTACTTGCGCAGCCGCCCCGCCGTGTTGCCCGCGTTCGTGAACACGCGGCGGCACTCGCCGAACATCGCCGTGTCGAGCTCGATGAGGCGGCGCCGCAGGCCCACGTCGGCTTCGGTGTGCTCGAAGTCGCTGTACGGCGTGCCCGCCAGCTCGTAGGCCGCCCGGTGCTGATGGATCACCCACGCGACCTTGTTGGCGTGCCGCGCGAAGTAGGTCGGAAAACGCGTGGCGATGAAGACGTCGGTGGGATGCCCGTTGAAGGCGGAGAAATCCAGGAGGCGCCAGGCGGCGCCCTGCGCCAGCAGCTCGGATTTGGGCTGCGGCCGGAACGGCACCGCGACCTTCCACACCTCGTGGCCGCGCTTCTTCAACTGCTCGACGAGACCGCGCACGTGCAGCTCCGCGCCCCCTTCGACGAACGGCACCTGCGTATCGGCCACGACGATCCGCTTCACCCTGGTCTCCTCACGGCAGTCTAGCCCGGCGGAAGACGCATCGCCCGGCGCTGGCCTGATCAACGCCCAACCTCCAACCTCCAATTCCCAAGGCGAATGTTTGGGAGTTGGATCTTGGGGATTGGAAGTTGCGTCATCGCACCGATCTCCAGTCGCGCGTCTGCGCGTAGGCGCGGGCGAAGCAGGCTTCGGCGCGGGCGTCGGCGTCGCGCTGGGCGGTGACGGAAATCGCCAGATTCAGCTCGGCGTCGGAGGGGCACTGCAGCCGGGTCTGAAGCGCAGGAGCCGGCCTGCCGCCGTCCGCGCGCCCGAAATACCGCGCCGCGCCGACGCGCGTCCAGGCGGGACGACCCGCCAGCGGCTGCGCCACCAGCAGCTGCGCGATTGCGATCTTGAGCGTCGTTTCCACGCCGTCGCGCTGCGCCAGGAGCGCAGCGGGAGCCAGATCGACCGTGGTCCCGTTCACCACCGAGCTCACCCACCACGGGCTGCCGGTCGCCTGCCGGAAGCTCTCCAGCGTCTCGTGCTGTCGCACCGTGATGGGAGCGACCGAGGTCCCCAGCGTCCTCGACAGCGCGTCGTGCAGCCGCGTCGTCATCCGATCGAGATCCGAGACCACCCGTGGGGTCAGACCCCCTGACACGGGTCGACTCATGGGGTCTGACCCCGGGCCGTTGTTCAGGCTGACGAGCTCGAGGCCCGGGTAGTACTGCGACAGAATCGCGCGCACGTCCTCGCCACGGGCGGCACGGCGGCCGGCGCCAATCACGCACATCCCCACCCCGTGGCCGAACCCGCGGCCGGTGAACCGCACCGTGCTGCCACGCTTCTGGACGGCGAAGGCCGTGCTCCGCAGCGTGGTCGCGCCAATGGCCGCGCGGAACTGCTCGCCGGCGATGACGTCGGGGCGAAGGCCCGGCACGGCGATGCGCGTTGCACGTCCGGAGGAACTGCGCTCCTCGACACGCACGTCGCGCAACTGACGGCCGTCGAAGCCGACGCGCTCGAGCGCGCGCTGCACCTCGCGCAGCGTCAGATCCAGCGTCCACGGCGTCTCGCCTTCGTGCACGGCGTCAGCGACCGACGTCAGGTACGGATGGTTCATCCCCGGCCAGACGACCGACGCGCTTTCCGACTGGCCGCCGCAGGACGCTGAATAGAACAGCTCCGCGGGCGCGCCGTTGAACGTCAGTACCTGGCGCGCGGTCGCCAGCGCCGCCCGCCGTGTGACCGCCGTCGCCGCCCGCGGCACCTGGCAATGCGTGCTGTCGCAGAGGTCGAACCCCTCGCGCGCGTGGCGCCCGGGGTTGGCCAACGCGAACGTCCGGATCGCAACGGCCAGCGCCTGGTAGGCGGCATCCGCCGCCTTCGGCTCGGCCTCCCCTGCCAGGACCCGCGCCACATAGACCTCCAGGGGCACCTCGGTGACGCGCCCGGTGGCGAGCGCGCCAAGGCGCACCGAACGGCCGCCGCTGGCCGAGCTCAGATCGGCGTCAGTGGGATCTCCCTGAGCGGAGAGACACGTCGCGGCAAGCACGAGGACGAGGACGGCGCGCGTCAGAGCTTGCGCTGGCATCCCGGCCGGCAGCGGCACTGAATGACCTGCTCGCCGTCGGTGAAGTAGTCGTAATTGAGCTCTTCACCGGCTTCGATGTTGCGCGCCGCGCAGATCCAGATGGTGTGGCCGACGATCGTGCTGTAGCAGTTCGGCTTGCAGCCGTGATTGATGAAGCGGGCGACGTTGCCGCCGACGTTCGCGTCGCGGACCCAGCGGCGGTTCACCGTGAAGCACCAGATCTCGCCGCGCTTCAGGTACTTCGTCTCCCGCTCGAGGCTTTCCTTGTAGTCGATCACCTCGCCGGCGTAGTCGACGATCCGCTTGTTCTTGTTGATCGGCTCGAGCGCGAAGACGCCCCAGCCGTGCACTTTCGAGCGACGCCGCTCGATGCGCGGCAGTTGGGGTGAACGGGGCATGCGGACCACAGGATAACAAACACCTATAATGGATTCCTCATGACGCGGCCCGGCATCGGGCCTCGCGAGGTGATGCAGGCCTGGGGACGCATCCTCGCGGGCGACCGCCCGAACCTCTCGATCGAGATCACCAAGGAATGCCCGCTCCGTTGTCCCGGATGCTACGCCTACGGCGACGAGCACCTGGGCGGCGACGTCACGCTGCGCGGACTCTCTGACTACAAGGGCGACGAGCTCGTCAGCCGCTTCATGGCGCTGATCGATCGTCACCGGCCCCTGCACGTCTCCATCGTCGGCGGCGAGCCGCTGGTGCGGTACCGGGAGCTCGGACAGATCCTGCCGCAGCTCGCCGATCGCGGCATCCACACGCAGCTCGTCACGAGCGCCGTGCGGCCGATTCCGCAGGAGTGGACCGGGATTCCGCGCCTGCAGGTGGTCGTGTCGATCGACGGGCTGCCGCCCGAGCACGACGAGCGCCGCAGGCCCGCCACCTACGACCGCATCCTGAAGCACATCGCCGGGCACCAGATCACGGTGCACTGCACGGTGACGCGGCAGCAGGCGCGCCGCGAGGGCTACCTCGAGGAGTTCCTGCGGCTGTGGCAGGACAACCCCCATACGCGGCTGATCTGGCTCAGCCTCTACACGCCGCAGAAGGGTGAAATCTCGGCGGAGCGCCTCGTATCGGCCGATCGGACGCGCGTGATCGCCGAGATCCGGCGGTTGACGCCCACCTTCTCGAAGCTGCAGATGCCGGACCCGGTGCTGGGCGCGCTGGCGCGTCCGCCGCAGACGCCCGAGGAATGCGTGTTCGCGCAGACGACCGAGTGCTTCTCCTCGGATCTGGAGCGCCGCATCACGCCGTGTCAATTTGGCGGGAACCCGGACTGCAGCAACTGCGGGTGCCTGGCGTCGGCGGGGCTCGAGGCGGTCGGACGCCACAAGTTGAAGGGGACGATCGAGCTGGGACAGATCTTCCAGGCGTCGCTGCGCGTGGGACGCGCCGTCAAGCGCCTGCGCGCCTCGTAGCGGGCGGCGGCGTCACGGGCGCGGCGTGCCGCGCCCCTATTCTGAGTCACGGGCGCGGCGTGCCGCGCCCCTACTCTGAGTCACGGGCGCGGCGTGCCGCGCCCCTACTCTGATACGGCGGCCACCACGTTCTCGGCGGTCGTCAGCTTCCGATCCTTCTCGAACTCCTTCTGCTCTTTCTTTCCGAGTTCGGTCTTCGCCCAGTCCTCCTCGAAGACCTCCTGCAGGCGCCTGACGATGTCGCGGTCCTTGACGATGAGGCCCACCTCGCGAGCGCCGAGACCGACGCGGGCAGCCAGCGAGATTGGGGTTTCACGTACCCCTTTATTGTACGGGCCAGAGCCAGGCGGCGCCGCGGACGCCGCTGGAGTCGCCATGCGCGGCGCGCACCAGACGGGTGCGGGATTTCTCGCGCTCCCGCCCGCGAGCGAACACGTAGTCCGACCAGAGCGGCGGCACGCGTGTATAGAGGCGATCGATGTTGGACATCCCGCCGCCGAGCACGATGACATCCGGGTCGAGCACGTTGATCACCGCCGCCAGCGCGCGCGCCATCCGCCGCTCGTAGCGCTCGAGCGCCGCGCGCGCCGCGGGATCGCGGGCCGCGGCGTCCACGATGAGCGGCGGCACCTCGACGCGCCCGGTGGCGCGCTCGTAGTCCGCCGAGAGACCCGGCCCCGAGAGGAACGTCTCGATGCAGCCGTGCTGACCGCAGTAGCAGGCCGGCCCCGGCCGCTCGTCGTCGTCGGCCCACGGCAGCGGGTTGTGGCCCCACTCTCCTGCGACGCCGTTCGGTCCGGTCAGCACCTGGCCCCGGACCACGATGCCGGCGCCGGTGCCCGTGCCGACGATGACGCCGAAGACGACGTCAGCGTCCGCGGCGGCACCGTCGGCCGCTTCGGAGACCGCAAAGCAGTTCGCGTCGTTGGCGATGCGAACCTCCCGTCCGAGACGATGCTGAAGGTCCTGCAGGAGCGGTTGGCCGATCAGCCAGACCGAGTTGGCGTTCTTGACGAGGCCTGTGTCGGGCGAGAGCATCCCGGGAATGCCGACACCGACCGTTGTGCGGGCGGCTGCGCGTTGCTCGAGGGACTCGGCGAGGGCGGCGACGGCTTCGACGGTGGCCCGGTAATCGTGGCGCGGCGTTTCGACGCGCATCCGCGCCACCTCGCGGCTCCCGTCGAGGGCGATGCCCTCGATCTTGGTACCGCCCATGTCGATGCCGATGCGCACGCTACTGGTAGTACTGCTGATACATCCCGCGGCGGAAGATCCAGCCGCCCAGCGGGCCGAGCCACCCGAGCACGTAATACATGTAGCCGAGGTCCATCAGCTCGATCAGGTTGCCGTCCGGGTCCTTGCAGAAGAAAAACGAATGGCCGCGCGGCGAGCGCTCGGGCCGGCTCACGCATTCCACGCCCTTGCTCACGAGGTACTCGTACCACTTCGGCAGGTTGGTGACGTTGAACGAGAAATGCGTCAGGCCGACGCGGTTCCACGGAATCGCGATCGGCGGCTGCTGCGGCTGGAACTCGAAGATCTCGAGGACGCCGCCGCCGGGCACGCGAATCCACCCGATCTTGCAGGACCCCTCGACTCCGCTCGGGGCAAGCGGCTGCACGCCAAAGAAGCCGCGCACGCGATCGGGCGGCGTGTCGGCGACGCCGACGAGCGGACAGCCGAACACCTCCCAGTAGAACTTCACCGTCCGGTTGAAGCTGGACACGGTCAGGCCGACGTGGCTGAAGGAGCGAGCTGTCATTTGCGATTTGTGATTTGTGATTTGAGATTTGTGATTTGAGATTTGTGAATTAGTCCAGATGTGAGCTGCGGATGTGGTCAGCGACCCGCAGTGCCTGCGCGGCGATGGTCAGGCCGGGGTTCACCGCCGCCGACGATGGGAAGAACGAGGCGTCCACGACGAACAGGTTGTCCACGTCGTGCGCGCGGCAGTACGGATCGAGAACCGATGCGCGCGGGTCGGTGCCGAAGCACAGCGTCCCGCACTGGTGGGTGGTGTTCTTCTCCTTGTGCGAGTGCGCCACCACCAGCCAGAACCCGAGGCGGCGAAGAATGCGCTTCATCTCCGTCACGAGCTGCTCGTGCGGACCGGTGTTGTTGGGCCGGTACTGCAGCCGGATGCGGCCGTCCGGCTCGACCGTGACCCGGTTCTCGAGCCGCGGCAGATCTTCGGAGATGGCGAGCCAGTCCACGCCGCGCGCCACCCAGGCCTCGTACGCCCACAGCGGAATCGAGGGGACGACGGTCTGCGCCATCACGCCGTGCGTGCGCCCCTGCGACTGGATCTGGCCGAGCGGGTACGGCGTGTCGGGGCCACGCAGGTAGTAGTCGTTGATCGCCACCGTCTTCTGGAACACGGTCGTGTTCGGCCGCAGCGGGTGGAACCCCTGCATCATCGTCGCGAGATGCGCCATGTAGCGCCGTCCGACCAGCCCTGAGGAATTGGCGAGGCCGTCCGGATGCGCGGCGCTGGCCGACCGCAGCAGCAGCGCGGCCGAGTTCACGGCGCCGCACGAGACGATGAAGAGCGGCGCCTCGACGCGCACCGTCTCGCCGTCGCGCTCGACCTCGACGGCCTCGACGCGCCGGCCGCCGGGCGCGGTCAGGAGCCGCTGCGCGAGCGCATTGGTCCACAGCGTCACGTTCGGGTGCGCGATGGCGTGCCGGACGCAGCAGACCTCCGCGTCGCTCTTCGACTCCACCCTGCACGGGAACGAATTGCAGGTGTTGCAGAGGATGCAGCCGTTCTCCTCGCCCGGCTTCAGCAGCCCGAGCGGGAGCGGCGACGGATGCAGCCCCAGCACACGGAGCTGCTCGACGATCCGCGCCATGCCATCCGCGTGCGGCACCGGCGGGTACGGATACGGACCGCGCGGCGCCTCGGTCGGATCGACGCCGTGCTGCCCGCGCACGTGGAACAGGCGCTCCGCGCGGTCGTAGTACGGCTCGAGCGTCGCGTAATCGATCGGCCACGCCGGCGACACGCCGTCCGCGTGCTCCACCGCCTGGAAGTCCTCCGGGCGCAGGCGATACATCACGCTGCCCCAGAACTTCGTGTTCCCGCCGACGCAGTAATGGGTGTAGGGCTGGAACTCGCGGCCCTTCTCGTCGAGCCAGCGCTCCGTGATGCGGTAGCGCCGGTGCTTCCAGACGGCTGCCGGATCCCAGTTCTCGGCCTCGCGCGGCACGAAGTCGCCGCGCTCGATCAGCAGGATCCGCGCCGGCGTCTCCGACAGGGCATGCGCCATCGTCCCGCCGCCGGCGCCGCTGCCGATGACGACCAGGTCGTACCGGACGGTGTTCACTGGGCGATGGCGAGCCGGCCGGTGTGATCGAGGCTCGCGTAGATCTCGTCCATCAGGCGCTGGTCGTCGATGGCCCGCTCCAGGCTCATCTCGGGCGCCGACTCGCCGCGGACGGCGCGGACGAAGTCGCGATACATCGCCTGGTAACCGCGGATGTCGCGGAAGCCGGGGAACAGCAGCCGCGGCGAGCCGTTGCCGCGGACGAGGACGAAGCCGCCGTTGGACTCGAAGGTAATGATGCCGTTGCGGCCGTACAGCTTCGACAGCCGCAGGCCGTGCAGCAGCGACGGGATCTCGCGCGAGTAGTACAACGTGCCCACGGCGTCGTTGTCGTAGCGGAACGCGACCATCATGCTCTTGATGCGGCGGTCGGGGCCGTCGCGCGCCACCGACGGCCGGTATCCCTGCACGCTGACGATCGTCGGACCCAGGCTGCCGGCGAGGTGCAGCCAGTGGATGCCCTCCTCGAAGAACGCGTCGCCGCCCGCCATCGTTTCGTCGTTGCGCCAGTCGTCGGCGGCCTTCAGCTTCCTGGCGATCGTCGTGAAGTGCGCGAACACCATCGATCCGATGGCGCCCTCGGCGATCAGCCGCCGCAGGGTGACCGCCAGCGGCTTGTAGTGATCGTTCTCGCCGACCAGCACCACGCGGCGCGCGCGGGTGCGCGACTGCAGCACCGTGCGGTAGTCGTCCATCCGCAGGAAGGCCGGCTTCTCGACGAGGACGTGCTTCCCCGCCTCGAGCGCCTCGAGCGTCAGGTCCAGGTGAAACCGCGGCGGGACCGCGACGACGACCGCCTCGACGCGCGGGTCGTTGATGGCGGCTGCATAGTCCGCGTAGCTGCCGGCGCCGCCGTACCTGGCGCAGAACGCGTCGGCCTTCGCGCGGTCGCGGCTCGCGTAGCCGGCCGCGACCAGGCCCTTCAGGGCGCGCAGGTGCCGGCTATGAACGCCGGTGATGAAGCCGCAGCCCAGAAAAGCAATCCGCAGAGGTTCGGCCATCGAGCGGAACCATCATACCGGACGCGGGGCGCTGATCAGCGGATCCGATGCGACGGCGTACAACACGCCGAAGTCGTCCGGTCGCAGCGGCCGCAGCGTGAGCCGCTCGCCGGTGAGCGTCGGCTGCAGATCGAACGGCACCCGATCAGACCAGCAGCTCGGAGCCCTCGCGGCGGCTCCACAGGCCGGCATAGATCCCGCTGCGCGCGAGCAGGTCCTCGTGGGTGCCCTCTTCCACGAGCTGTCCCTGCGACATGACCAGCACACGGTCGGCGCGCCGTGCGGAGGCGAGCCGGTGCGTCACCACCAGCACCGTGCGGCCGCGCGACACGAGGTCAAGGGTCATCTCAACGATGGCGGCCGTTCTCGAGTCGAGCGACGACGTCGGCTCGTCGAGAATGAGAATGGGCGGATCGCGCAGCACCGCGCGCGCGACCGCGAGCAGCTGCCGTTGTCCGCCGGACAACTGGTGTCCGAGCTCGCCCAGATTCGTGTCGTACGCACGCGGCAACATCTGAATCTGCTCGTGAAGGCCGACGAGACTGGCCGCCGCTTCGATCTCCGAGTCGCTGACGCCGTCACGCCCGACCGTGAGGTTCTCTCTGATCGAGCCGTCGAACAGGAGCGCCTCCTGGAAGACCATCCCGATCTGCGCGCGCAGCGAGCGCCGTGTCAGCGACCGCAGGTCGCAGCCGTCGATGATGATGCGGCCGCCGTCCGGATCGCGGAACCGCGCCAGCAGCTTCACGAGCGAGCTCTTGCCGGACCCAATCCCGCCGACGATGGCGACGAACTGACCCGCGCGCACCTCGAAGCTGACGTGCGCGAGCGCCGGACGCTCGCGGTCATAGCGGAGCGACACATCGTCGAACCGGATCGTCCGCGCGAAGGGCGGGAGATCGAGGGCGTGCGGCGCGTCTGCGGGCGCGGGCGCGGCGAACAGCTCCTCGATGCGGCGCGCGGCGCCGGCGGCCAGCACCGCGGTCGGCGCGTACTGCGCCACGTACGACAGCGACCAGCTCAGCGTGAGGAAGAGCGACTGGAACGAGACGAGGGACCCGAGCGTGATCTGGCCCTGCAGCGTCATCACGGTGCCGGCGCCGAGGACCACGACGTGGAGCGTGAGGATGCCGATCCCGGCCGAGCGCTCCACCAGGGCGCCGAGAAAGGCGGTGCGCGTGCTGCTGCGTACCAGCGCGGCGAGGCCCTCGCCGAACCGGTCCGTCATGCGGTTCTCCAGACCGAACGCCGTAATGGCCGGACGGGTGGCGAGGCTCTCGCCGAGCGCCGCAATCACGCGCGCCTCGTCCCGCTTGCGCGCGTAGCCGGCCGCCGTGGCGCGCCGGGCAAGGACGCGCGGGCCGGCGAGCGCCAGCGGGAAGACGAGCATCGCCGCCAGGGCGAGACGCCAGTCGATCGTGAACAGCAGGATCACGCTGAGCAGCGCCTCGAGCGACGGCAGGCCCGCCCAGGGAATCGCGGCGACGAGCGCCTGCTCGACCGACGCGAGATCGGTCGTGAAGCGTGCCACGACATCGCCGTCCGGCATCGCGCCGGCCGGCGGCGTCCGCAGCAGGTGGCTGAACATGCGGTGCCGGAGCTCCCGCAGCGCGGCCGACGACAGCCGCGCAAAGGCGTAATCGCGCAGCAGCCCTGCGGCGACTGCGACGACCATGCCCCCCGCGAGCAGCACGAGAATCGGCGCGAGGAGCCGCGTGTCACGCGGCTCGATCACCCGATCGATCAGCGCGCGGAACGCCAGCGGCACCATCGCGGTGAACCCTGCTTCAACGAGCAGGCCGACGAGGATGAGGACGGCAAGCGGCCACGAGGCCGCGAGCGGCCGCCGCGCGCGGCGGGCGAGCGCGCGCAGGCTCATAGCGTGCCGGGGAAGGCGTGGCGGGTCGCGGACAACAGCGGGGAGACGTCCACGTAGTTCTCGGTCACCGAGGCGATCGGCGCGCGGCCCTCGAGCGCGGCCGCGATCGCCGCGTGCTCCTCGCAGAACGGCCACAGCGGCTGCGCGACGCGCGGTATGAGCCGGAACGGCTCG
>VFYY01000080.1 GCA_016871375.1 Acidimicrobiia bacterium | reverse complement strand
AAGACGCTCGACGAAGGGTCCGCGGAGTGGAAGAAGGCGGTCGGCAGGGGCGACATGCTGCCGCTGACGCTCGTGCAGGACGACTCCTTCGTCATCCGCGTCGTCGCCGGCGCGCCGCTCAGCTCCCAGGAAGCGGAGGAGTGGGTGGCGCGCGTGGACTGGCATCTCAATATCCCGGACGGGAAGCTGTGCGTCACGGGCGGGTCCGTGTTCACCAACGAGGACTACGACGAGGACGACCCGTACGCCGAGCAGTTCGTCGGCCAGGCGCTCCTGCCGAAGGGGCGATACCGCGCCGCGCTGTACTCGCATCCATACGGGGTGAACGGCGACCGCGACGGGAATCCGCCGGACGATCGCGAGCGCGTGGATTTTCTGCTGCATCTCGAGCCGATCGGCGAAGTGCCGAAGACCGGACTCTCGGCGCTGCCCGACGACGGCTGGTTCAGCGGCGCGGAGAACAGGCGGACGCGGAGCAGCACTCCGGCGGGCCTCGTTGCCGCCGACGTCGTGCGCCGGCGCGAGGACGCTCCCGGCGGCTGGACCTACGTGCGCGAGGCGTCCGGCACCATGCCGGCCGTGGAGTCCAGTCCCGTGACGGGAGACGCGGTGTCGCTGCCGGTGGACTCGATCGGCCGGGCGGCGCGGATCGCGTGGTTCGGGTCACGATTCATCGCTGTCGATCTCCGGTTGACGGCACCCGCCGGCCTGCGCCTCGACCTGTCCGGCGACTGGCCCGCAGGGGTCGTCCTCGTCGAAGCAGACGGCGCGGGTCGTATCCTGTTCGACTCCGATATCGACGTGAGCCAGCTCCTGCAGCGGCTGCCGGAGCTCGCCGGCCTGCTCAACGCACAGCCTGCAGGTACCCTGCTCGACTTGAATTGCGAGCCCGTTCAGGAGTGGGCGGGAAGTCCGGACGGCGCGGGACGGCTCGCGCTGCGCGGCGAGCTGCGCGGCGGCATCTGGCGCGTTGAGGCCGCGTATCCCGAGGTGGATGCGGCGACGCTGCACGCGGCGCTGGCGCTGGCGGCCGAAGTCGAGGGACAGACGATTGCCGCTCACGACGCGAGCGAGCGGGACGCCATTCTTGGCTGGGCGCGCCGCAAGTTTGGCGCGCATCTCAAGCGCAATCCGCCGAAGCCTGGCGTTGACGGGATTCGCTTCGCCAGGCCCGGGCACGAGGTGGCGCTGCTCGGGATCGCGGCGTTTACGCACCGGTTTGCGGGCACGTGGCCGGTGGCGCCGCTGCACGACATGGACGAGGACGGCTAGACCGTCCCCGTCCGAGGTCTACTTCTTCCGGTTCCTGGTCAGGTCTGTGTAGACCGCCTCCAGGAACTTCTCGCCGGTCCACGTGCCCTTCGGGTTGGCGTAGATGCCGTCGTAATCGAGCGTCGGCCGCGCCGCGCGCACCTGCGCGAGCGTCATCCCCTTGTCCACCATCGCCTGCACCCGGTCGCGGATGATCGTGAACATGTCGCGGTACTCGGCGACGTCCGACTCGTTGGAGATGCGGCCGTGCGCGGGGACGACCAGCGTGCCGCCCTGGTTGTTGAACTTCGGCACCGCGATGTCGAGGATGTCGTTGAGCGCATTCAGGTAGCCCTGCACCGTGCCGCCCTTGTTCACGTCGATGACGGGATACGTGATGGTCGAGTACAGATTGCCGGCCGCGATGACGTCCGAGGTCCGGAACCACACGAACATGTCGCCGTCGGTGTGCGCCGCGGGGACGTGGCGCATCTCGACCACTTCGTCGTTGAACGTGCGCGAGCTGAGAGGGCCGTAGAAGGACAGGTGCGGCCACGTGCCGAACGGCTCGCGGGCCGGCTCGTTCTTCAGCCCGCTCATCCGGTGCAGCACCGCCTCGGTGGCGATGATCGGCGCGCCCTGGAGGCGCGCCGGCTCGCGGCCGCCCGCACCCCCGATGCCGGCGTTCACATTGGCGCCGGCATTCGAGACGAGATCGTTCGCGCCGGTCAGCTCCTCATCCGCGCTCGTCGAGAGGATCAGGCGAATCGGCTTTTTCGCGACCTGCTGGATGCCGCCGAGCACCGCCGTGCCCGTGGCCGCGGGGCCGGTATTCACCACCAGCAGCCCCGTGCGCCCGTCCTGCACGACGACGTTGGCGCCGCCCCCGGCCACCAGGTACACGTTGCCCGCCACGTGCAGCGCCTCGATCGTCCCGTCCTCATAGACGGGGATCGCCGGCCGCGCCGCGGGCTTCGTCGGAATGCCCTGCGGTCTGGCGGAATCAGGCTGCGACGGCAGGCCTGGCTGCGTGCTCAGCCGATCCTGTTGCGCGGCCGGGGCGCCGCCGAGGACGCCGAGGAGCAGGAGAACGATGCCGGAGCGTCGCATGTCCTAGCGCTCCGACGACAGGGTGGGACTCGGCCGCTGCTGCATGAGCTCCGTCAGCCGCTTCGCGTATTCCGGATACATCGTGTGCGCGCCGCCGCGGGCCGCCTCGAGCGGCAGCTTGTTGATCTCGGCGTAGCGCGTATCGACGAAGCCCAGCGGGTTGGCCGGCACCTTGCCGCGGTCGAGCGCGGGGATCTCGTCGAAGACTTCGAATGGCAGCGCCACCTGCACCTGCTGCGCCGGGTTCAGCCGGAACGTGGACGTGCGCACCAGCGGCTCGGTGAGGTAGATCGGGTCGTCCACGACGATCGCGATCAGCAGCAGGTCGCCATGCCGCTTGTAGATCTCGGTCATCTGCGCATAGGGACTCAGCGGGATGCCGTTGCGGTGGACGAAGCTGTACTTGATGTGGGTGGTGGTGACGCGCAGCGATCCGTCCGGCTGGTACTCGCCGGTGGAGAACCCCTGCCACAGGTGCTCGGCGTACTTCGAGGGATGCGCCCGGCCGTCCAGCCAGATCACGCGGTCGGCGCGGCCGAAGAGGTTCTCGATGGTGTAGCCGATGATGGCCTGCGTGTCGGGGTTGATGATCGGCGCCATGCGGAAGTTCGGCGCCGGGGCGCGCATCGAGTAGGTGACCGGGTGCGGGCGCGCCTGCCACTCGAGCAGCGAGTGCATGCCCGGCTGCCAGGCGTCGGCGTGCTGGCGGGCGGCCTCGTTGAGCGGGATGCCGACGTACTCGCCGGCCTCGACGCCCGGGTCGCCGCGCAGCGGCAGCTCCTCGAAGTTGCCGGTGCCGGCGGACCAGTTTCCTGAGAAGTCCGTGCGCGCCTGGGCGGCGGCGGTGGAGGCGGTCGCCAGCAGCGTGGCGAGCGCGATCAGTGCGCGTGTCATGGCGCAATGATATTACGAACGGATCACCCCCAGCACTTCGTCCCGCTTCTGCGCCATCAGCTCGGGTGTCGCGGCCTCGAGGTTCAGCCGCAGCAGCGGCTCGGTGTTGGACGCCCGCACATTGAAATGCCAGTCCGGGTAATCCACGGACACGCCGTCCATCTTCGCGATGGCGGCGTCCGGGTACTTCCCCTCGATGGCGGCAAGCTTCCTCGGCACCTCGTCCATCGACGGCAGCTTCGTGTTGATCTCGCCGGAGATGAAGTACTGCTCGCGGAACGGCTGCAGCAGATCGCGCAGTGACTGGTTCTTCTTCGACATCAGCTCGAGGATCAGCAGCGCCGGGATGAAGCCGTTGTCCGCGTAGTAGAAGTCGCGGAAGTAGTAATGGCCCGTGACCTCGCCGCCGAACACCGCGTCCTCGTCGCGCATCCGCTTCTTGATGAAGGCGTGGCCGACGCGGTTCATCAGCGCGCGCCCGCCGTACCGCGCCGCGACGTCCTTCACCGCGTGGCTGGCGCGCAGGTCGTAGATGATCGTCGAGCCGGGCTTCTTGAGCAGGAACGCCTCGGCAAGGAGCGCGGTCACGAAGTCGCCCGAGATGAACTCGCCGGCGCCGTCGATGAAGAAGCAGCGGTCGGCGTCCCCGTCCCACGCGATGCCGATATCCGCCTTCTGACGGATCACTTCGTCGGTGACGTCGCGCCGGTTCTCCTCGATGAGGGGGTTGGCCTCGTGGTTCGGGAACGTGCCGTCGATCTCGAAGCACAGCCTCGTCGTCCGGCAGGGAAGCCGCTCGAAGAGCTTCGGCGCCACCAGCCCCGCCATGCCGCTCCCGGCGTCGAGCACGACCGTGAACGGCGCGATCACCGCCGGGTCGATGAACGACATCACCTTCTCGACGTACTGCGGCAGCGTGTCGCGCGTCGTGCGGGTGCCCGGCCGCGCGGCCGGCGCAGGCAGCGTGTCGCCGGCGATCATGTCGCGGATCTCGCCGAGCCCCGCGTCGCCGCTGAGCGGCAGCGCGCCGCGGCGCACCATCTTGATCCCGTTGTACTGCCCCGGATTGTGCGAGGCGGTGATCTGCGCGCCGCCGTCGAGGCCGTCGTGGGCGACCGCGAAGTACATCATGTCGGTCGGCGCCATGCCGTACTCGACGACGTCGGTGCCCTGCTCGAGGACGCCCTCGACGAACGCCGCGCACAGCGAGGGGGACGAGACGCGCATGTCGCGGGTGACGCCGATGCGGTTCGCCTTCAGGTAGGTGGCGAATCCGCGCCCGATCTGGCGCGCCGCCGCCTCGTCGATCTCGCCCGGACACAGCCCGCGGACGTCGTAGGCCTTGAAGATGCTCGAGTCGATGTGCATTACGCCCGTGTGTAGTCGGTCAGGGTGGTCTTGTCGCCGAGCACGGCGCCGCCGTTGACGGTGACGCTGCGGCCGACGTGGCAGTTGCGGCCGAGGATCGCGTCCTTCACGACGGCGTCGCGGCTCACGCGGCAGTTGGGCCAGACGATGGCGGCGTCGATGGTGGCGTCCTCCTCGATCTGCGTCTGGCGGCCGATGACGGAGTAGGGGAGCACGCGCGCGCCGGCCTTCACCAGGACGCCCTCGTCGATGAAGCACGGGCCTTCCACGCGGGCGCCGTCCTCGATGCGCGCCTCCGGCGCCACCGCCATGCGCGGCGCCGCGAGACCGGCGAAGGGCGCGGCGGCATACCGGCCGTCCATGATGTCGCGGTGCACCCGCGCGTACTTCTCCGGCGTGCCGATGTCGATCCAGTAGCCGTCGTAGACGTAGGCGACGAACGTCTCGCCGCGCTCGACCAGCGACGGGAAATAGCTGCGCTCGATCGACCACGCGACCTCGCTCGGGATCCGATCGAAGGTGTCGGGCTCCAGCACGTAAATGCCGGCATTGACGTGGTTCGTCGTGATCTCCTCCGGCGTGGGCTTTTCGAGGAAGCGCGTCACGTTGCCGCCCGCGTCGGTCTCGACCAGTCCGTACGCCGCCGGGTTCTCGACCGGCGTCAGCACGATGGTGGCCCTGGCGCGGCGCTCCCGGTGGAGCGCGATGACGGCCGCCAGGTCGATCTGCGTCAGCACGTCGCCGTTGAAGACCACGACGGACTCCGTGAGCCTGTCGCCCGCGTACTTCACCGCCCCCGCCGTGCCGAGCGGCGCCGGCTCGACCACGTAGCGGATCGAGATGCCGGCGTCCGAGCCGTCGCCGAAGATCTCCTCGATGCGCCGCGGCTGGTAGTTGAGGCTGAGGATCACCTCGTCGATCTCCGGGACCCGCTTGAGGAGATCGAGCTGATAGTGGAGAAACGGCCGGTTGAAGATGGGAACGATGGGCTTGGGGGTGTGAATCGTCAGCGGCCGGAGCCGGGTGCCCTTGCCCCCGGCGAGAAGGATCGCCTTCATACCAAATCCTGACTATACACGATGGTAGAATGCGCCATCCACGGATGAACCTGCCGAACACGCTCACGCTCGTGCGCATGTTCCTCGTGCCGATCCTCGTGGTCGTGCTGCTGACGGAATTCGAGGGGCGGCGGATCGTCGGCATCCCGAAGGAGCTGGTGGGCGCGGGGATCTTCGGGCTGGCCTCGATCACCGACTGGCTCGACGGCTACCTGGCGCGGCGCCGCCGCCAGGTCACCTGGCTCGGCCAGATGCTGGATCCGATCGCGGACAAGCTGCTGACGTCCGCCGCCTTCATCTCGCTCGTCCAGCTCGGCCTGGCGCCGGCGTGGATGGTCGCGATCATCATCGGGCGCGACTTCGCCGTCACCGGCCTCCGCAGCCTCGCCTACAACAAGGGCTTCACCATTGCCGCGTCGCCGCTCGGGAAGATCAAGATGGTGGCGCAGGTCGTCTCGATCCTGCTGCTGATTCTCGGGTGGGGCCCGCTGCCGCTGCTCGCGCCGCCCGGGTACGTCGCGCTGTGGGCGGTGATGCTGACGTCGGTGATCTCGGCGGCCGACTACTACCGGCGGTTCCAGCGGATGGCGAGCGCGCGCGTGACCGACGTCAACATCGCGCGCTCGCGCAAGGTCAGTTAGGTAGCTACTTCCGCAGCGCGACGAGATCGCCCGCGAGGAAGGCGTCGCGCGTCACCGTCGCCAGCAGCGTGGACGAATCGGCCCGCACGTCCACGGCCACCGCTTCACCCAGTTCATACAGGAAGTTGCCCTCCTTCCGGTTGTTGCGGTAGATGACGAAGTGCGCGCCCACGGTGACGCCGTGCTCGGCGCCGCGGTTCACGATGAAGAACTCGTTCTTGCCGAAGGCGCGGCGCCGGTTGCCGCCGACCATCACCTCGCCGTAGTTGTCGCGCTGGGCGGCGGGCCTGTCGGCGGCCACCGTCGGCACCTGCGGCAGGATGAACGGCTCGAGGTAGTCGCCGACGTCGATCGTGTCGCACACGTGCGAGATCGTGGCCAGCGACATCTGGCGGTCCACGGCGTACACCTTGATCCAGCCGGCGGTCCGGATGGTCGCCGGACGCCGGCGGTTGACGGGGCTGATGGCCGTGTCCGGAACCACGCGCCGGGCGAAGAACTCCTGGCCGACTTCGATGCCGTGATCGGTGCCCGCGTTGATCGTGATCAGGTCGCCGGGATGGAACGTCTGCCGGACGAACGAGTCCTGGCCGCCCGTGATGCGCAGCGGCACGGCCGGCGTGTCGTAGACCAGCGTCGGGGCGCAGGCGAGCGCCAGCACGTCGGCCGGGAGGTGCGTGCTGGCGGCGGGCGCGGGCCCCTTCTGCGCGGTCACAGCCACGGTGGAAGCGAGCAGCAGAACGGGAATGGTCAGTCGCATGATCGGGACCTCGGTTTGTCTGTTCTGTTATCGGTCCCGGCCACCGCGTCCGCCAGCCTGCGGTAAGTTATTGAGTCTTCAGTGCTTGGAGGCGATCCGTGGCGTCCTCCAGGAACTCGCTCTCCTTGAACTCGTCCAGCAGGCGCTGGTAGTAGGGCAGGGCCTCGGCGGGCTTGCCGCTGCGGTTCAGCGCTTCGGCGAGGTGGAAGTACACCCGGTCGCGCGCGGAGTAGCCCGGGTCGTCACGGAGCACTTCGCGGAAGCGCTCGATCGCGCCTGGATCCCAGCGCTGCCGGTAATAGGTCATGCCGACCAGGAAGGACGACTCGCTGAGCCGGTCGCGCGCGATGCGCCAGTTCATCTTCACTTCGGGCATCAGCGGGCTGTTCGGATAGCGCTGGAAGAAGACGTCGAAGTCCTTCAGCGCGGCCGCCGTCTCCGTCTGGTCGCGCCCGGCCGCGCGCATCTGCTCGAAGTGGCTCATCGCCATCTTGTACTGCGCGTAGTCGGCGCGCGGGTGCGTCGGGTAGAACGTCAGGAACTCGCGGAACTCGTTCGCCGCGAGCACCAGCGACTCCGTGTTGCCCTGGCCGAGGTACGAGTCGCCCATGCCCAGCTTGGCATCGGGGCGGACCGGGCTCTGCGGGTAGTTGTCCACGATCTGCTGGAAGTAGGTGCGGGCGTTCAGCCATTCCTCTTCCTTGATCGCTTCGTTGCCGCGATCGAACAGGAATCGATCGGGCTGCGCCGCACCGGGCGGCGGCGTCGCGGGCCGCGAGGCGCATGCGGCCGTGAGGGCCAGCACGCACACGATGAGGGCGCGGCACATCAGCCTCACCGCGAGCTTCCTTCTCCGATCATCCATTCGTACTGGGCGCGAAGGCCCTGCTCCAGCGTGACGCTCGGCGCAAACCCGAGGTCGGCGCGGGCGCGGGTCGTGTCGGCATAGGTGTCGCGCATGTCACCGCGCTGCGACTCGATGCGGTCGATGCGCAGCGGCCGTCCGGTAATCCGTCTGATGAGCTCGAAGACATCGAGCAGCCCGACGCGCGAGCCCCCGCCAATATTGTAGACAGCCCCGGGTTTCCCACGCGTCGAGGCCGCCAGGGTGGCGGAGACCGCGTCGGCGACGAAGGTGAAGTCGCGCGTCTGCCGCCCGTCGCCGAACTGCGGCACCGCCTTGTCCACCAGCGCGGCCGAGAGAAAGCGCGAGAACCCCATATCAGGGCGCTGCCGCGGCCCGTAGACCGTGAAATACCGCACCAACACGGTCGGCACGCTGTGGTTGACGTGATACAGGTGGCACAGCTGCTCGCCCGCCAGTTTCGTCACCCCGTAGGGCGACACCGGCTGCGGGCGGGCATCCTCCCGCATGGGCAGCGGCACATCGTCCCCGTAAATCGAGGAGCTGGAGGCGTACACGAGCCGCTCGATGGGCCTGCCGACGCACGCTTCCAGCAGAATCTGGGTCGCCTCCACGTTGTTGACGGTATAGACGTGAAAATCGCGTCCCCAGCTCTTCCGGACGCCCGCCTGGGCCGCCAGGTGGAAGACGTGGGTCACCCCGTCGAGCAGCGCAGCCAGGTCGGCGTCCGCGATCGACGACTCCACCAGCGTGAACGCGGGCGCCTGGCGCAGTTTCGCGAGGTTCTGTTCCTTGCGCTCCCGGGGATAGTAGTCGGTAAAGCAGTCGAGGCCGGTGACCGGCACCCCCTGCTCGACGAGCCGCTCCGAGAGATGAGACCCGATGAACCCGGCCGCGCCGGTAACGAGGGCTTTCACGTGAGCATGTCCCTGACGCGCGCCGGCAGGCGGCACGGCCGTCCGCCCGGATCGAGCGCGGCATGGATGGTGTGGCCGGCGGCGGCGACCGCGCCGCCGGCGGCGAGCACCACCTCGTAGTCGAAGCGGACGCGCACCGGCGTCAGCAGCGTCGCCTGCGTCCGGATGTCGATCTCGTCGTCGTAGCGCGCCGGCTGCCGGTATTCGCAGCGCGCCTCGATCACGGGCAGCGACACGCCCTCGCGCTCCATGTCGCGATAGGTCCACCCGGCGTCGCGCAGCCACTCGGTGCGGCCCACCTCGAACCACACGAGGTAGTTGGCGTAGTAGACGACGCCCATGCGGTCGGTCTCGGCGTAGCGCACGCGGACGCGCGCCGTGCGCTGCGCGCCGGTCATGCGCGGGTGGCGGAGGCGAGCGCGGCGTTGCGCAGCGCGCGCGTGGCCGCTTCGGCGTCGGGCGTCCCGAAGATGGCGCTGCCGGCGACGAGGATCGACGCGCCCGCGGCCACGACGTCCGCGGCGTTGGTCAGATCGATGCCGCCGTCGATCTCGATCGGGGCGCTCGACCCGGCCTCGTCGAGGACGGCACGGACGCTGCGGAGCTTCTCCAGGCTGCGCGGAATGAACGCCTGGCCGCCGAAGCCCGGATTGACCGACATCACGAGGACGAAATCGAGGTCGGGCGCGATGTCGCTCAACGCCATGGCCGGCGTGGACGGGTTGATCACCACGCCGGCGCGGGCGCCGAGTGTCTTGATGAAGTGAATCGTGCGGTGCAGGTGCGGCACCGCTTCCACGTGCACCGACACCATGCTGGCGCCGGCTTCGACGAACGCCTCGATGTAGTGATCCGGCTCGTCGATCATGAGGTGCACGTCGAGCGGTCTGGTCGCGGCGCGCTTGATGGCCTTCACGACGGGCGGCCCGATCGTGATGTTCGGCACGAAGTGGCCGTCCATCACGTCGACATGGATCAGATCCGCGCCGCCGCGCTCGACGGCGGCGATGTCACGTCCAAGCGCGGCGAAGTCGGCGGAAAGAATCGAGGGCGCGATCTGGACCTGCCCTGAGCCGAGTCGAAGGGTCAACGGCTGACCTCGATGGAGATCGGATCCGCGGGTCCAACGCGGAACCCGCCCGCAGGCTGCTGGCGCACGACTGTGCCGGCGGGCACGCCGGGGTACGGCTGCGAGCCGACGATGGCGACGCGGAAACCCTGGCGACGCAGCGCTTCGGCCGCGCGCTCGCCGTTCATGCCGATCAGGTCTGGCATCACGTACGTGATCGCCTGTTCGCCGCGGTTGAGCAGCACCGACACGCCCGGCGCGCGCGCGGCGGGCGCGGGGTCCTGCGCGACGACGGCGTCGGCCGGGTAGTCGGTGGAGCGGAACTCGGAGATGTTGGCCATCTGCAGCCCGTCCTGATCCAGCCGCAGGCGCGCGGTGCGCTCGGTCTCGCCGACGAGCGCCGGCACGGTCGTCGCGCGCGGGCCGGAGCTGAGCCACACGCGGATCGACCGCTGCCGCCGCGCGGGCACTCCGGGCAGCGGGTCCTGCTGCACGATGCGGCCGGCCGGAATCGTGTCGTCAGGGCGCTGGTTCTCGTCCAGGCGGAGCGTCAGGCCCACGTCCGCCAGCGCCTGCGACGCGTCGTTGACCGTGCCGCCCACCAACTGCGGCACCTCGACCTCGCGGGCGCGCAGCGCCACCCGCATCGCCACGCCGGCGAAGACGAAGAACGTCGCCGCGAGGGCGGCCAGCAGCAGCAGGAACTTGCCGAGGCTCCAGACGCGTGTGCCGAAGGGCATGTGGCGACTGATCGTACCACGGAGATCACCGCGGCTGTTCGCCGCCTCGTCGGGACAATGCGTCTTTGTGGGCTGCGGCCTTTTCGAGCGTCGGGTGCTGGTTGTACGCCGCTGACTGTCCTGGCGGAATGGTCAGCCACGTCCATGCGTCGCCCCGGAGAGACTTCGCCAGGAACACGATCTGGCCGACATGGTAAGCGGTGTGAGTCAGCGATCGATACAACGCTTCGTCGACTCGGAACGGCACCCCACGAATCGTGACCTGTCGCGAGAGATCGTCGTCGCCGAGCGATGACAGGGCAGCGAGAACGACATCCCAGCCCCGACTCCACTGTTGGAGCAACTCAGTCCTGCTGACTGTGCGGGGCACGAATTCTTCATCGCGGTCGAGCGGGTGGCGCCGGGAGGGGCCTCCCCGCACGCCGCGCAGGCGCCTCTCCCGTGTCAGCGCCCTTGGCGCCGAGGACGGGCGGGGAAACCCGGCGACAGGACCCGCGAGCTACACGCACCCGATCAATCCGCAGAGTAGCGGCGGATCACGGCGGCCGCGAAGAATGCTTCGAGGCCGTGCTCGAAGGGAACCGTGCGCATCATGCCGCGCGCGTCGATGAACGGGGCGAGCGGGGCGGCGTCGTCGCCGCGGAGGTCCGCGAGCGTGAAGTCCGCGTGCTCGGCGAGGAACGCGTCCACGACGGCTTCGTTCTCCTCGGGCTCGCTCGAGCAGGTGGCGTAGACGAGGCGTCCGCCGGGTGAGACGACGGCCGCTGCCCGCGCGAGCAGCGTGCGCTGGTCCCGGGCCAGCGCGGGCAGGTCGGCCTCGGTGCGCCGCCACCTGATGTCAGGGTCGCGGCGAATGGTGCCCAGGCCGGAGCACGGCGCGTCCACGAGCACGCGATCGAAGGTGCCCGAGAACGGCAGCGCTCCCGAGGCGGGTACCTGCACGACACGGATCGCGCGCGCGCCGCTCTGGCGGACCGTCTCGCGCAGCAGCGCCATGCGTTTCGAGCGGACATCGGAGGCGATGACGAGGCCCGTGTCGCCCATCTGCGCGGCGATCGCCGTGGTCTTGCCGCCGGGCGACGCGCAGAGATCGAGCACCGTCTGGCCGGCCGTGACCGCGAGCGTGAGCGGGACGAGCTGCGACGCTTCGTCCTGGACGAAGAAGGCGCCCTCCAGCGGACGCCGCAGCGGGTTGCCTTCGGTCACGACGAGGCCGTCGGGCGCCCAGCGGGTGGGTTCCGTGCCGATACCGTCGGCCGCCAGCGCCACCGCGACGCCTTCGCGCCCGGTCCGCAGCGTGTTCGCGCGCAGCGTGAGTCGCGGCGTCTCGTTGTTGAACTGCGTCCACCGCTCGGCGGCCTCGAACCCGTGGCGGTCCAGCCAGCGCGCGACCAGCCACTCGGGATGCGACAGGGTGACGCCGAGGTAGGCGAGCTGCGCGTCGCGCTTGGCGCTGTCGCTGTGGCGCTTCGCGCTGTCGCTGTGGCGCTTCGCGCTGTCACCCGGCCGCGCCGGGAACGGCAGCCTGTTCCGCTGCCGCAGCGTGGCGCGCAGCACCGCGTTCACGAATCCCGCGGCGCTCCCCTTGCGCGCTCCCCGCGTCATGTCCACCGCGTCGTCCACGACGGCCGCCGCCGGGACGCGGTCGAGGTGCATCAGTTGGTACAGGCTGAGGCGAAGGATCGTGACGACGTCGGAGTCGAGCTTCCGCAGCGGCCGCTTCGCGAAGTGCTCGATGAGGAAGTCGAGGCTGCGCTGCCACCTCAGCGTGCCGGTGACGATCTCCGCCGCGAGCGCGCGGTCCCGCTCGTCGGACAGGCGCTGTCGGCTGTGGGCGAGGGCGGCTGGTAGATCGGCGCGATTCGCGGCGATGGCCCGCAGGGCATGGAAGGCCGCGGTGCGGGCCGGGGCGGTCACGTTCCTGAAAACCTCGCGCCAACCTTGACGGGACGGCCGGCCAGGAAGTCACGGGCTGCCATCGGCCGCTTGCCTTCGGCCTGGAGCTGCTCGATGGCGATGCGCCCACCGTGGCCGGTCGCGACGTGAATCGCGTCGCGCGAGACGTCCACCACCGTGCCGGGCGGCGCACCGGCGCCGGGCCCGCCTTCAGGCGGCTCGTCTTCGACGCGGGTCTTCAGAATGATGAGCCTCGCGCCGTCGAGATACGTGCAGGCATGGGGCCACGGATACAGGCCGCGCACGCGGTTGTGGATGTAGGCGGCAGGCAGCGTCCAGTCGATGACGCCTTCCTCCTTCGTCAGCCGGTGAGCGTAGCTGCAGATCATGAAGTCCTGCAGCTCGCCGCGCTCGTCGTCGCCGGCGGCGAACCGATCGACCACCTCGACGAGCAGCGTCGCGCCGAGCTGCGCCAGGTCGCGCTCGACGACGTCGCTGGTCTCGTCGGGACCGATCGGCCGCGTGACCTTGGCGATCATGGGCCCCGCGTCGAGCATCTTCTCGACGCGCATGATCGTCACGCCCGTCTCGCGCTCGCCGTCGATGACGGCGCGGTGCACGGGCGCGGCGCCGCGGTACTTCGGCAGCAGCGAGGCGTGGACGTTGATCATGCCGAGGCGCGGAATCGCGAGCACCTCCTCCGGAATGATCCTGCCGTAGGCGGCGACGACGCCGAGATCCACGTTCCATGCGCGCAGCGTGTCCATGAACCCGGGCGTCTTCAGCCGCTGCGGCTGCAGCACCGGAACGTCGTGCGCGACGGCGACCGCCTTGACGGGTGACTCCGACACCTGCTGTCCGCGGCCTCGCGGCTTGTCCGGCTGCGTCACGACTCCCACGACGGCGTGGCGCGATGCGAGCAGGCGCTGGAGCGTCGGCACCGCGAAATCGGGCGTGCCGAAGAACGCGAGGCGCAGCGTCGCAGGCAGTGTCGCTACCACTTGCCGGACTTCGACAGCTTCCTGATCTTGCGGAGGATCTGGTCCTTGGTGAGGCCGCGCAGCCGATCGACGAACAGCCGGCCGTCGAGGTGATCCAGCTCGTGCTGGAAGCAGCGGGCGAGGAGACCGGTCCCCTCGATCTGCTGCGGGTCGCCGTTGCGGTCGAGCCCCTTCACGACCGCGCGCGACGGGCGAAGGACGTTCGCCGTGAACCCCGGCACGCTGAGGCAGCCTTCGTCCTCGTGCTGCGTGCCCTCGATCTCCAGGAGCTCGGGGTTGATGAACGTGATCAGCTCGCCGGCGCGGTTGCCGGCGGAGAGATCCGCCACGAAGATGCGCAGCGGCACGCCGACCTGCGTGGCGGCCAGGCCGATGCCCGGCGCCGCGTACATGGTCTGCACCATGTCGTCGATCAGGCGGTGGATGTCGGGCGTGATTTCCGAAACCGGCGCGGCGGGCCCGTGCAGCACGTCGTCGCCGTAGCGAAGGATTGGACGGATCAGGCGGGGGTTCCTCGCGCGGCGAACCGGCGGCGTACCTGCTCGGCCGTCGCCGCGTAATGGCGCTCGATCTCGTCCACCGAGTCGCCCCCGAACTTCTCGAGGAAGGCGTCCGCGAGCACGAACGCGACCATCGCCTCGCCGACGACGGCCGCCGCCGGTACGGCGCAGACGTCGCTGCGCTCGATGGCGGCCGGGGCCTCGGTCATCGTCGTGAGGTCGGTGGAGCGCAGCGGGTTCATCAGCGTCGAGATCGGCTTCATGAAGCCGGTGACGCGCACGTCTTCGCCGTTGGTCACGCCGCCTTCGAGGCCGCCGGCGCGGTTGGTCGGCCGCACGGGCGGCCCGGCCTCGCGGCGCGGCGGCAGGATTTCGTCGTGGACGCGTGAGCCGGGCCGGATCGCCACTTCCGGACCGATGCCGATTCCCACCGCCTTGATCGCGTGGATGCACAGCAGCGCCTGGCCCAGCCGGCCGTCGAGCTTGCGGTCCCACTGCACGTACGACCCGAGGCCGGTCGGCACACCGGTGGCGATCACCTCGAACGCGCCGCCCACTGTGTCGCCCGCATCCCGCGCGGCGTCGATGTACTTGATCATCTGCTGCTGCAGCGACTCGTCTGCGCAGCGGAGAGGGGCGTCGTCTGGGATCGCCGCGGCCTCGTCGAAGGAGACCACCCGGTCGGCGGGGAGCATCACGTCGCCGATGACCGACACGTGACTGGCGATGCGGACGCCGAAGCGCCCGAGGAGCTGCCGCGCGAGGCTGCCCGCCGCCACGCGCGACGCCGTTTCACGCGCGCTGGCGCGCTCGAGCACGTCGCGGACGTCGTCGTGGCCGTACTTGACCACGCCCGCGAGGTCCGCGTGCCCGGGGCGCGGCCGCGTGACGTCCGCGCGCCTGGTGCCGGTGGCGCCGTCCGGCATCTCGCGCTCGACGTGCATGGTCTGCTGCCAGTTCACCCAGTCGCGGTTGCGAATGAGCATGGCAATGGGCGCGCCGGTCGTCCGGCCCTTGCGCACGCCGGAGAGGATTTCGGCGCGGTCGCTTTCGATGGCCATGCGGCGGCCGCGGCCGTAGCCGCCCTGCCGCCGCCGGAGCTGGGCGTTGAGCGCGTCGATGTCGAGATCGAGGCCCGCGGGCATGCCGTCGACCGTGATGACGAGCGCCTGGCCGTGCGACTCGCCCGCGGTGAGGAATCTCAGCATCCGTTTATCGGGCGGCCACTCCGACGAGTGCCTCCGCGATCTGGACGGCGTTGAGCGCGGCGCCCTTGCGGAGCTGGTCGCCGCAGACGAACAGGTCGAGGCCGTAGCCCTCCGGCTGCGACAGGTCGCGGCGGATGCGGCCGACGTAGACGCTGTCGCGCCCCGAGGCAATCGTCGGCATCGGGAAGCGGTTGCTGTCGCGCTCGTCCACGATCTCGACGCCCGGCGCTTCCGCCAGCAGCGCGCGCGCCCGCTCCGGCGTGAGCGGCCGCTCGAGCGACAGGTTGATCGACTCGCTGTGGGCGCGCAGCACGGGCACCCGCACGCAGGTGGCCGTGATCGCGAGCTCCTGGTCCGAGAGGATCTTGCGCGTCTCGGCCATCACCTTCGACTCCTCGCCGTTGTAGCCGTCCGGACCGATCGCCGCGTTGTGCGAGAACACGTTGAACGCAATCTGGTGCGGCAGCGCTTTCGGCGTGACCGCGCGCCCGTCGAGCACGTCCTTCGCCTGCGCCTGCAGCTCCTGCATCGCGGCCAGGCCGGCGCCGCTGGCCGACTGATACGTGGACACCACGATGCGGCGGATGCCGGCCGCGCGGTGAATCGGCGCGACGGCGACGGTGAGGATGATCGCCACGCAGTTCGGGTTCGCGATGACGCCGGTGTGCCGCTTCAGCGAGTCGGGGTTGACCTCGGGGACGACGAGCGGAACGTCCGCGTGCATGCGGAACGCGCTGGAGTTGTCCACGAGGATGGCGCCGCTCTTCTTGATCGCCGGTGCGAGCTCCCTGCTCACGGACGCGCCGGCGCTGGCCAGCACGACATCGACACCCGTGAAGCTGTCGGGACCCGCCGGTGTGACCTCGATCTCCTTGCCGCGGAAGGTGACGGTCTTGCCCGCGGACCGTGCCGACGCCAGCGGCAGGAGGGTGGTGACCGGAAAGTCACGTTGCTCGAGAACGGACAGGATTTCCTGCCCGACGACACCGGTGGCTCCAAGAACGGCTATGTGCATAGACCTTAATGATAATTCACATCACAGGGGGTGCCCTCTTGTCGGTGTGACGCTTCGATGGTGGCGCGGACGGCGTCGACGACCGCCTGCGGGTTGTCGCGCTGGATGATGTGGCCGGCGCCTTCGACGGTGACCTGGCAGCCGCGCGGCGAGAGCGCGGCCTGCATCCGCTGGAACTGCAGCGAGCGCGCGTTCTGGTTCCGCCCCCGGCTGAGGACCATGAGGGGCATGGAGAAGGGGCGCCGGCGCGCGCGGACCTGGGCCGAACTCTCTCCGAGGCGGCTCGCCTCGCTGTACATCGACCGGAAGCGACTGGCCAGGTACGAGGTCGCCCGCTGGTATTCGCGCACGTCTTCCGGCTCGGTGTCGGGATCCGCACCGAGCGAGACGCCGAGCAGCCGCATCGCGCCGATGGTGCCGGCGGTGGGAATCATCGCCGCGAACCACGGCAGCTCGCCGTTGCCCCCGTCGTCTTCATGCGGCGCATCGACGAGCACCATCCCGACCGTCCGGTCGGGATGCTCGCCGGCAAACAGGCGCACGTTGAAGCCACCGAACGAGGAACCGACGAGCACCAGCGGCTCGCGGTTCTGCGCATGCTGGAGCAGCAGGTACAGGTCCTGCGCAATCTGCAGGCTCGTCTGCGGGTTGGTGCTCTCGTCGCTGTACCCCTGCCCGGCGTGGTCGTAGGCGCAGGCCTGCGTGAAGCGCGACACGCCGTCGAGCACGTAATTCCATACCAACGACGTGCCGCCCAGACCCGCGTCCATGACCACTGTGGGCGTGCCGATACCGCGGCACCAGATGTGGAGCCGGTAGCCGGCGACGTTCACGAGACGTCCGGGCGGTGGCACACGCGCCAGGTCGCGGCGGTCGAGCATGAACTCGACGATGGTGCCGATGGTCGCCAGGGCGAGCAGCGTGCCCAGGAACCTCACGAGAAACCGACCAGTGCGCAGAAATTTCAACATGGAGCGCCGGATCGGCGCTGCAGAAACTGCAACGTCCGACCCGCGATTCGTCATTTTGCTCCGCATTTCCGCTTGAGCACCATTTTGCATCCTCTTCGGGCGTGGTTCGACTGCTGCGCGACCGGTACGCCGACTCCGACGGCGTGAGCGCCTGCGACCTGGCGACGGGAGAGGTGGTCCCTCTCGACGCCGTGCCGCCGGAGGATCCGCCACCGATCGAGGCGGAGCTCGCGCCGCTGATGGAAGTCCTGGACGACGGCCGCGATGGGGAGCCGCGGTGGATCGAGGCGCAGATGAAGCCGCGGGCGCAGACGGGCGCGCTCGTCCGGCGGGTGGCCGCGCTGGCGCGGCGAAAGGGGTTCGTGCCGATGCTCATCGACCTGTATGACCGGTTTCGCGACCGCCTGGCCGACGACTTGAGCGGCCGTGCGCTGCTGCTGATCGCGGATCCGTCCACGGAACTGTCCGCCGCGCGGTCGGCCCTGATTCGCGCCGCCACACTCTCGCGCCGGCCGCACGTGCTGCTGACGCTCCGGGCGGGGTCGAGCGTTTCGCGCACCTTCGTTGCCCGGGAAGCGCACGCCACATACGGCGCGCTGGCGCCGGCGCGGTCGCCGCGCACCCAGACGCTGTCGCCCGACATCGCGCGTCACCTGAAGCGCGCCGAGCGGGCGGTTGCGTTCCAGATCACCGGCCGTCATGCCGCCGCCGAGCGCCTGCTGCGGGACGTGGCGGGCGCGCTCGTGCGCCGCGGCGCTACCGTGCCCGCGGCGCGCACGCTCGTCACGCTTGCGCGTGTACTGCTCGAGCGTGGCCGCGCGACCGACGCCGATGCGGTGTGCGACGAAGCGACTGGTCTCGCCGAGGCGGGACAGGACGAGCGCGTGGCGGTGACTGCGCGGCTCTGGCAGGTTGCGGCGAGGACGGACGCCGCGCGTCTTCCGGACGCCGAGTCGCTGTGCCGCGCCGTGCTGCTGGCGGGCGCGCTGTCGCCGGGCCAGTCGGCCTGGGCGCGGGCGCTGCTGGCGCGCACGCTGCGGTGGCAGCGGCGGATCGAGGAGGCTGTGCGCGTCGAGGGCCGCTTCGCGCTCGACGACGCTGGCGGTGTGGACGACATGACGCGGGCGTACGCGGCGGCGGCCGTCGTCCGGCGGCACCTCGATGGCGGCGAGCTCTTCGAGGCGGGCAGAGCGGCGCGCGCCCTGATCGCTGCGTTCGAGGGCACCGCGGACGGCGTCGCGCCCGTCATTGTGCAGACGACGTACTTGCGCGTCCTCGCCGCCATTGGCGATCTGACGGTAGCCGGGGAATGTGTCGCGCAAGTCGTGGCCGCCGCCGCGCGGGCACGGACGCCGCTTCGCATCGCGCGCGCGCGCCTGGTGTGGTACGACGCCCTGCGCCGCGCCGGAGAGTCGGC